>JBEKXO010000345.1:0-4626 GCA_049511995.1 Terriglobales bacterium | reverse complement strand
GTGGTCCACGAAGTTGTCCTTCGCGTACGGTGAAATCACGAGCAGCGGCAATCTCGGACCATAACCGCAGCGCCCGAGCGCCGATGGGCCTGAAATGCCCGCCAGCCGCGGTGCCGCGGTTCCGCAGTAGCCGGGTGCGGTCAAAGCGTCGCCCGGTCCATTGGAGGTGTTTACGATCGGGCCCATCTGATGGTCGTACCATCCATCAGAGTCGTCATACATGATGACTACAGCCGTGCTGCTCCAGTTCTGATTATTCGCCGGATTTTCCAGGAAGTTGATGATGTTGACCACCGACTCCTGTTCGTCGATCGGGTCTGAGTAGCCAGGGTGCGCGTCTTGAAAACCCTGCGCCTTGATGAAACTAACGGCCGGCTGTTGATTGGTCTGAACGGCCGTGAAGAAATCCTGGAGATCATAGTTGTGGTTGGCGCAACCGCCGGTTCCATAAGCCTCGCCGCAAGGCCGCGCGTGGGTTAGGTTGGCGATTGAAGGCCAATACGAAGTGAGCGAGTGGTGCGGAATGTAGTCGGTCTCGGTCTCACCCGTGATGTTGGACTTCGTGCTCCGGGCGCAACCGGTCGTCCCGTTCGGATTCACGATCGACAAATTGAACCCGCCCATGAACGCGCCCCAGGTCACGCCGGCGTTGTTCAGCAGGTCGCCAATCGTTACGCCACCCATCTGCGCCTGGTCGCGGGTCGGACTGGAGCAAACGTCCCCGACTGGATCGGGATCGTCGATGTTCGTGTACCCGCCGTTCCCGTCCGGCACAAAACTACCGGTTCCGTTCTGGTAGGCCACCACTCCATTGGTTTGCCCTGCCATCAGGTTCATCACTCCGACCGACGAGGGACCGAAGGTCGTGCCGTAGGAGTTATCGCTCATTGCGAAATTCTGGGCATAATTCCACAGGGCCGTCACGGTATTTCCGTCGTAATAGCCCATGACCAAGCCATTCGTACTATTGATTCCCCCACCTCCCGGCGGCGGTCCGGCGGTGCCGGTGTACAACGGAAACAGGTCCATCAAACCGGAGTCGAACGCCTGTTGCTCCGGCCCATAGTTATGGTCCTGGTCCGCCGTGGCGGCCTGGGTCACATCCAGCCGGTATGGATTGGTCGTGCCCGTGCCATTGGCCGGATTCAGGTTCGGGTTATTAGTGAGTAGGGCGGCCGATAATCCATTGACCGTCGGCGTATTCGCTTTCGCTACGAATTTGTTTTCGTACTGGGGATTCAGCGCGTTGGGATAGGTTCCGAAGTAATGATCGAAAGAGACGTTCTCGTTGAAAATCACGACCAGATACTGAATGGGTGTCGTCGTGGCGGGGCGGCTTGCGACGCGTCTTGTTGCCGGTTTAGCGGACGAGGCAAATGCGGGAGCAACGGTCGGTCCCAGGGCAATGGACATCGCGAGTAATGACGCCATCACCTGCCTGAAGTGGGCAAGGGTTTGCTGCTGTCGAACCATGTTAAGTCTCCATTTTCTTCGAATTGCCCGGCGCAGAGCCCCACAGGCCTGGCCTAGTGGCGAGAAGATGGGAGAACAATAGGCGGGATATGTTTCTGCAACATGACTGCAATATTAAGGAAAGATGAAATTGAACGGAAAATTGGGCAGACTGCAAAAACCTTGCATACATTCGCTGGTTTATTGCGCACAAAAGGGATCGAAATTCAGGGGAGCTACGCCGCCGTGACTTTCAAGCTGCGCAAGCGCCTGTACAGGCGCATATAATCGTCCACCATACGGCGCGCCGTGAAGCGCTCGCGCGCGCGATTGTAGGCCCGCGTTCCGTAGAGCCGCGCGAGTTCACTATCTCCGTTCAACTGGCTCAACACTTCATCCAGACTTTCGGCATTGTTGCGTTCGAAGTACAAAGCGGCATCGCCCCACAGTTCGCGATAGACCTCGGTGTCATTCGCCACCAGCGCGCAGCGCGAAAAAGCGGCTTCGATCGACGCCAGCCCGGTGGGCTCATATCGCGAGGTAGCGGCAAATATTGTTGACTTGCTATAGAGCGAGCGCAACTGCGATTCCGTCTGCGCCCCCTTGACCGAGATCTCGTGTTCGCCCGTGGAGACGCGAACATCGGCGCGTATGGGCACCGGCGGAGCGGGAATCGGGTTGTCCGCACCGACAATGCATACTGGTAAACGGTGTGTGTGCTGAGTGAGCAAAGCCACTTGTTTCCCCGTATCCCACAAGCGCCCAATGGCGAGCACCGACTCTTCTTTGGTTACAAAGGGATTGAAATAAATCGGATTCCGGCCCGGCGGAATCACGTGTCCCTCGAAACCGTCGCCGTAGGCGATGCGCAGCATCTCTTCCATCCAGCGCGAGGTCGTGACCACGGCCTCAGCGCGTTTCAGGCCGGCGACGATGGTGTCGCGATACCAGTTCAGCCAAGCCGACGCGGCAGGCTCATGTCCGTGGATGCTCAGCCACCACGTGATCACATCCCCGTGCGCCACGACAAGACGAGGCGTTGCCACCGGCAGCGCGCCAAAACTAAGCTGATTCAAATGCAGAAAATCGGGACGCGTGTCGCGCACGATCGCGCACAGATAATCCTGCGCCGCGTGGAAGTCCTGCACCCCTTCCTGCATCCAGTCGAGACGAAACGCAGTCGGAATATATTCCAGGCCGTGGAGAGAATCCATCCAGGCAGTCTGATGAGGAAGCGGAATTTCTCCGAAGCTGACGAGGGTTACTTGCGCGCCGTGAGTGACCAGACCAGAAACCAGTTCGCGCGAATAAGTCCAGACTCCGCTGAACGTGTCGGCCGTAACCAATACGCGCACAGAACCCCCGAAGAATCGAGGGCTGGGAGCGCCCTCGGCCTGCCTGGACATAGTGTAGGGCGTGCGGCCTGCCGAGGAAAGAGTTTTCTTGAAGCCAGTACCCAGAAAAACCGACCTGATTCGAGTATTGGTTTAACTGGGTACCGGGTACTGGGTACTGCTCTATGTCGAGTCCGCCCATTGCGTCATGGCCCGCTGATCGCCGCGGTGATCGTGGAGCGCCACCACTTTCGGTCGCACCAGAATCCGCATCGTCCACAGCAGATCGTCGAGAGACGTTCCGAATCCGAAGTGCGCATCGGCAAACACCAGTTCCGACTTCGGCAGCGACTGCCTGCCAGAGAGCAGCACCACCGGAACATCGGGTACGAGGAATTTGATCTCCTGGGCGAGCCGGGAACCCGACATCGCAGGCATTTCGTAGTCAAGCAGGGCCAGGTCGAAGCAAGTCCTCCTGCAGCGCGCGAGCGCTTCGAGCGGGTCATTCATGGTGATCATATGAAAACCGCATTCTTCCAAAACACTACTTAGCAATCGGCTGGATTTCGGGTTGTCGTCCACATAAAGCACTGTTCTTCGGTTCTCCATTCGCTACCTCGCTTTCTTTCCTGAAGAACGGTTCGCGCGCGCTGCGCTTGCGAAGGTAGTGGGTAGAGATTTGTAAATGATTAGGGCAGTGTCAGCGACCCCAGTTGCAGCCGACTTACTACAAAATTTCTATGACACGGATGCGGACACGGACATGCGCTTCGTGCATGCATCTTTTTCCGCCGATTCGTGAAAGGGCAAAGTGAACTTGAAAATCGAACCCTGGCCCCCATTCGACTCGACCCATATCTTCCCCCCACCGCGCTCGATAATTTTCTTGCATATCGACAATCCGATTCCGTTGCCCGGATATTCGGCGCGCGTGTGCAAGCGCTGAAAAACGACAAAGACGTGTTCCACATGCTCGGGCGCAATGCCAATCCCGTTGTCGGTTACGCTGAATAGCCAATGCAAATCGGCTTTCTCGGCTTGCACAGAAATTCGGGGTGCCTCTTTGCCGCGGAACTTGATGGCGTTCCCGATCAGATTCTGCAATACCTGCGTGATCTGTGAGCGGTCGGCCAAGACCACGGGTAGTGGCGTATGGCTGACCACAGCGCTGCTTTCTTTGATGGCAGGCTCCAGATTTTGCAGAATCTCAGCAATCACGGCTTCGCAGTCGACCTCTACACTTGCGGCCGGATTCCGGCCGACTCGCGAAAATGCCAATAGATCCTGAATCAGCGTCTGCATGCGCAGTGCGCCTTCGCTCGCGTAGCCAATGAATTTGTCCGCGTTTTCGTCCAGCTTGCCGCGGTAGCGCTCCGCCAGCAACTGCGTGTAGGCCGCGACCATCCGCAACGGCTCTTGTAGATCGTGTGACGCGATGTAAGCAAATTGCTCCAGTTCCTGGTTGGAGCGGGCCAGTTGTTCGGCCTTACGCGCCAGATCCTCTTCCGCCTGCCGCCGCAGACGCAGCACATTTTTTTCCTGCAATGCGCGGCGAATGGCTTCCGGCAGCCTCGCCAGTCCGTCCTTCAGTACATAATCCGTGACTCCGCGCTTGATACACTCCACCGCGGTGACATCTCCGAGGGCGCCAGAGACCAGGATCAGCGGTATGTCCAACCCTTCGCGACGCAACACTTCCACCGCCTCCACCCCCTTCCACTGCGGCAGGTTGTAGTCGGCGAGCACGATGTCGGGAGGGTGGGCGCGTAGTTGCTGCTCAAATGCCGCTTCGCTTTGCACGACCACGGTCGTAGTTGAGAATCCGGCCTTGTGCAGCGCT
>JBEKXO010000344.1:0-6111 GCA_049511995.1 Terriglobales bacterium | reverse complement strand
TCCGCCCCAATCGAAAGTGTTGTAGAGCGGACCCGGCTGCGGGTTTTGACGAAGAAAGTTAACGGCCTTTACCGGGAACCAACCGCTCATGGCATCGTCCAGGCCGCGGACGTCAAAACCAGTGTTGCGCGCGACGAGAAACAAGATCAGAGCCAGAGCGACGGCCAAGCCGGCTTTTTCAGGAAGAGTTTCGCGCGGCTCAGACTTCGCTTTTTCTGCCCAGGAATCGGCGATGCAAGCGGCAGCTGCAATACAAAGAAACCACGAATCGCGCATGGTGCGAAAGGCGATAACGCTGGTCGCCGCGAGCAACGCCAACTTGAAAAGATCGACACGTTTCTGCCGTCCCAGAGCAAAGAAGGCAGCGCCCGCGAGCAGCAGTTCGAGGTAATGGCTAAAAGCTCGAAAAGTGAGCGCCTGGAACTCGCGAATGTACGTATAAGGAAACTTTGAACTCGCGTAGCCAAAAACAACCGCATATAGATGATACGAATAAGGCCCGACGCAAGTCGCCAGCAGGCAAGCAACAAAGATAAGGATCAGTTTGCGGGCGGGCAGCGTTGAGGGCTGGGCGAAGGTGGGAGCGACACCCAAGCGCGCATCCAGTTGCTGCAACAGATGCACTCCGGTGAAGAGCCCCAGAACAAAGACGCCATACACAAACTGAATATGGCAGTTCGCCCACACCAGAAACACCAGTGGCAGCCAATAGAGAATGTCGGCGCGCCCAGGGCGCTGCGACTCCAGCAGCAGCGTGAGGGTCACAGCAAACAGGATCATCGACACAAACACCGGCCGCGGCATCAGGCTGAAGAGAAATGCCGAGCAGGTTACCGTCGCCAGAATACTGGCCACCCAAAATTTCCCTGAAAGCCTTCGGACCATCCAATAAACGGCGTACGCCACGGCCACGGTCAGCAGCGTGCCGTACATCCCAACTCCCACAAGACCAAACCAGGCATAGGCTTGGGATAGTGGCACTTCATAGCCCCAACTGTAAGCCATCCACGGCCTGGCAGCAGCGGTTCGCGAAAGTATTCCCACGTGAGGAAAGCCATGGTGAGCAACGATCCACTCGCCCACCTTCAGATGCCACCAGATGTCGAGATCGAGAACAGAAAACTTCAGGATAAGCGCGCGAGTCGCCACGGCGCTTAGAAGCCCGGTGAGGACCAGCCATTGAACCACGCGGCGCTCCAATAGCGCGCGCAACTCGCGCGCCAGGCTAGTGGTCCGGGATCTCTCAGAATGACGATGCGCAGCGGTTTCTTGTGTTGCCGGGTCAGTTGGCTGCAAGCGCTGATCTGCGAAGCGTTGATCGCCGGATTGCGAGTCAACCGTATCGTTCATGACGTGTGTCTCAAAGCTCATAACTCAAACAGCTCGCAGCGAATTGCCGCGCAGCAACATCATTGCGCAACCGTCAGGCCCGCAGTGGTGATCGTCACCGGATTGGGCTGAGCCGAAGTCGTCCCTTGAACCTTGACGTTATACGTTCCCACTTCCGGGTTGGTTGGAGTCGAACCCGATCCCCCTCCACCGCAAGCATTAAGCAACACCAGAACCACGCACAATCCAGCCAGCCACAGCCAACCCTGTCGCTTGTTTCGCCCCCGATTTCGCCATCCGATGCCGCCAAGCAAAATACCCGCCAGCGGCACGAATGCTACAAAAGCGAAGTATATCTGCGGCCGCATCCCCGCCGGATTCTGGAGGGACGCTGAGCCTGAAGGGACAGTAATGGTAAGCACAAAACTATCTTGCTGAAGGTTCCCGGGAACGATCGTGGAAGGCACAAACTTACAGGCAGCGCTCGGCGGCAAAGTACTCTGCGAACACGAGAGCGTGATCGTCTGTCCCGGTGCGCCACCGGTCAAGGTCGCGGTAGGATACGTCACCGTTCCTCCTGGAGTTGTGGTTTGACCCGCAAGAGGCGCCGCCGATGGCGTGGTGACGATTAAGACCTGTTCACTGCCAACCGCGCTCGAGACCGCCTGTGAAACCGCCTCAACCGTAACCGTCGCCGGGTTAGGCACGGAAGCAGGTGCAGTGTAGTTGCCCGACCCATCGATGGTTCCAACCGTCGCGTTACCGCCCGTCACTCCATCCACTTGCCAGGTCACCGCCGTGTCGCTCGTTCCCGTAACCGTCGCCATGAACACCTGCGTAGTGCTTGTATAAACCTGCGAGACCGAAGGGTTCGTAGTTACAGTTACAGTAACAGCGTCACCCGTCGGAACAATCGTAGCCTGCGCCGATCCCGAGGTCGTGTTATCGGCTTGCGAGATTGCGGTTATGGTAACGATGGCTGGCGTTGGGACAGCAGTTGGCGCCTGGAACAGGCCAGTAGTCGAGATCGTTCCGATGGTCGAATTACCACCCACGATGCCATTCACCTGCCAGGTCACGGCCGTGTTGCAGGTTCCAGGACAAGTAACTGTCGCGGTGAACTGCGCCTGTGTGCTAACCGCCACATTCACCGGATTCGGCGTAACCGTGACAAAGATCGCGGGCGCCAGTTCGCGAATACGCTGGTTGTCCGTGTCAGCGATAAAGAGGTTGCCAGTAGAACTGACAAACACTCCCGAGGGTGAATGGAGTTCCGCGCTAGTCGACTGTCCACCATCGCCCGAGAAACCAGGCGTCGGCGTCAACGGAATTCCTGCGGGAATTCCGGCCACGGTTTGAATCAACCCCGTGGCCGCGACCACTTCTTCAATCGCAGCGTTGTCGGTATCCGCGATGAAGATGTCTCCTGAAAGATCGACGAACACACCGGAGGGAGTATCGAGCAGAGCGCTGATGGAAGTAGTACCGTCCATGAAGAAACCACCGGCTCCGGTTCCGGCGACGGTGGCAATGTAGCCCGGCGAGATCGTGACCCCCGCGATGGTTATTGCCGGGTTGCTCAGGTTGGCAACCACGCGTATGCGATTATCGCTCGTATCTGCGATGTAAATGTTTTCTGAGGTATCGACAAAAACTCCCTGAGGACTACTGAGTTGTGCGCTCGTGGCAAGCCCGTTATCGCCGCACGCTGCGGTATCTGGGGAACAAGCGGTCCCATTGCCAGCTACGGTCGTGATGTCGCCGCTGGACGCGGTTACTTCGCGAATTGCGGAATTATCGGTGTCGGCAATGAAGATGTTCCCCGCGCTGTCGACGAAGACGCCGAAAGGATCGTCGAGTTGAGCACTCGTAGCGAGGCCGGTATCCCCGGAGTAACCGCAGGGTTGCTCCAACGCAGGGTTACCCGCAACGGTAGAGATCGTGCCACCGCTCACTTTGCGGATCAGGCAGTTCCCCGTGTCCGCGATGAAAATATTTCCCGCACTGTCCACAAAAACGCCTTCGGGGCTATTGAGCTGCGCGCTGGTCGCGGCAATGCCGTCGCCGTTGTAGCCCGCACCTAGAAGGGCGTCGCCAGCCACGGTTTGAATGTCACCCGTGCTCGCCAACACTTCTCGAATGACCGAGTTGGCCGAGTCGGCGATGAAGACATTTCCCGCGCTGTCGACGAAAACTCCGGCCGGATAGTTCAGCTCGGCAACAAGAGGCGAGCCTCCGTCGCCGGACCAAGCTTGAGTGTTATTTCCGACGACAGTTGTGATCTCGCTGTTCGAGGCCGTCACTTCGCGAATCACAGAGTTATCGGTATCGGCGATAAAGATGTCGCCGGATGCATCCACGAGCACATCGCTCGGATTATCCAGTTGCGCGCTAGTCGCGGGGCCACCATTGCCCGAATAGCCCGCGCCTAGCGCGTTGTCTCCGGCTACGGGTGTAATGTATCCGGTAGTGGCCGATACCTCCCGAATCACGTTATTGAACGAATCGGCGATGAAGATGTTCTCCGAAGAATCAACGAACACTCCTGAGGGCATGCACAGCGCTGCTGCCGTCGCCGATCCACCATCGCCTGAGTATTGGCAACCAGTGCCCTCGTCCGAGTCGTAGTAAGCCCCAGCCACGGTTTGAATGAAGGTTGCCGGAATCGTAACTGTAGCAATCGTAATCGGCGTGGTTCCTGTATTCACCACGCGGACGCGGCTATCGAATGTGTCCGCGATGAAAATGTTTCCTGAAGCATCGACAAATACCGCCTCGGGAAGATCAAGTTGCGCGCTGGTCGCTGGCCCGCCATCGCCGCAGGGTGTTGTGGGGTCAACGCAAAATGTTTCATCTCCAGCCACGGTTTGAATGGTTCCGCCCACGACCTCACGTATTGCATGATTGAATGTGTCCGCGATGAAAATGTCCCCCGAGCCATCGACAAAGGCGCCATATGGCTCGTTGAGCTCGGCGCTAGTCGCCGAGATGCCATCGCCGTTGTAACCTGCTACGCCATTACCCGCCACTGTGCTGATGTCGCCAGTCGAAGCGGACACCTTGCGAATCACGGAATTCTCCGTGTCCGCGATGAAAATGTTTCCCGTTGCATCGACGAAAACGCCCGCCGGTTGATTGAGCGCAGCGCTGGTCGCGGGGCCACCGTCGCCCGAGTATCCGCGAGTGCCATTGCCTGCCACAATTCCAACATCGCCCGCTTGGATAACGACCGACGCAATCGTAATCGCCGCCGTTCCGGTGTTGGCCACGAAGATATGACTCGAATAAAAATCCGCGATGTAGAGGTTACCCGCCGCGTCGAATGCGATACCTACCGGATTCCCGACGCTGGTATTGATCGCCGTTAGACCATTCGGCCCGCCGCCAGCGACAGTGTTGATAGCGTACTGAGCAAGCAGGGTCTGAGGCGCAACCGGAACGAGCGCCACAAGAACGAAAACCATGATTGGCAATTTGGGGGAACGCATGATTACTTCGCCTCCTCAAGTGGAGCGCGGCCAGACATCCGGTCCCGTCGGACCACCGCCTTGCTCTTAGCGTTGCCCGCGCCCGCCGTCTGCAAAACAAGTCGCGGCCGGAATCCTCTCCGCCACAGCTGGTAATCCGATCGCTTGATGGTGAATTCCTGCACCGTCTCGGCTGAGGCGTGGGCACGAACCGTGAGCGCACAGCCACGCGATCCGCCTTTCTCCGGGTGAGATAAATCCCAAAGCGTAATTCGCTGAATCGAGAGATCAGACGGGCCGTGGTTCACGAGATGGATGCGCACCCGAATCTGAGTCTCCGAACCACGAGCTGTGTTCTGCACCACTTCGTAAGAGCCCGAGACCAGCGGTCGGGAGGCTAATGAAGGATTGCTGGCAGACGCAAATTGAACGGCAAGCGCGAGCAGCGCTGCGGCCACCAGGCACTTTCGGCCAAGACACTTCTTGCCAAGTCTAGGAATGTCGTATCTCATCGGGACCTACCTTCATTACGCCTGTAGTAGAGGAAAACCTTACCTGCTTGCTCACCCGTTCCGCCCCACTGGCGGGAAGGCAATCGCGATGCCAACTTGGCTTCCAAGACTAAACGCAAGGCAGACAATGACTTAAATCATCAAGTTGGCAATGATCGGCGTGCAGGCGGAGGGGCATAACGCGCCTTGCTGCGGCGAAAAACCCGGCTCGAGATTGCCCTTCAAATCGGGCACCTCTACGGGAGTGCGGCAAAAACTCACCGCGCATTCCGGCGGGACGCTAGCCGCAAGAATGCGCCAATGAGTTCGCTTGAGTCGATGAGCCGGTTACTGCAGCGGCTTTGCCTGGGTGCCTGGTTTGACGCCGGAATGCTTCTTCGCCTGCGCCATCAGTTCGAGGACTTTGTCTTTGCCTTCGTAGGTCGGATTCTTATCCAACAACTTCTGCCACGCGGCGTTTGCTTTGTCGATGTCCATCTTGCCCTGCCACTCCACCACTCCAAGATTGAACAACGTGTTGGCCTTGTTCGGTTCGTAAGAAAGCGATTTTTGAAATTCCGCGATGGCCCCATCTGCGTTTCCCGTATACCAGATCGCGGTTGCCATGTCGGTACGCACTCCTGTATTGGCAGGCTCCACTTTGAGCAGGCGCTGGTAATAATCGATGGCTGTCGGATATTGCTGGGCGTCGTAATAGACGTTGCCAATGCTGGTGAGAATTTCGGGATTTGCGGGATCGGCCTTGAGCTTCTCGATCAAAGGCGCGGCCTGGGTGTCGGCCATCTTAAGCATTTGCGCCGGCG
>JBEKXO010000343.1:0-9684 GCA_049511995.1 Terriglobales bacterium | reverse complement strand
TGTTAATCGTCGTCGGATCGACTTGATCACTCATTACCGCGATGATCTGCGCGTTCAGAGGAACATTGCTCTGCGCATTCGTGGGACTGATAGTGCTGACCGTGGCATGCGTCGTATCCGAACTCGAGGCGGTAACGAAGCTGCCGCTGTAGGAACCGCCGGCGTTACCGGCAACATCAAAATACGACGCGCCATACCCGACATAGATCTGGTACGAAGTATTCGGCTCCAGCGGCGAAGTTGGCGTGAGGGTCGCCGTCGTTCGATCGGTGCTCATGCTGACCGTCGCCGGCACGAACTGGCCGGTGGCGTTGTTATACAACTCGACCGAGCCGCTGTTGTACCGCTCATTCGAACTGCTGACAATGCTCAGTGGATTGAGCCGCTCGCTGAACACCACGCGCGGCGCGACATTGGTGCCGACGCCGGTGGAACCACTCGGCGGATCGACCCCCGTGACCTGAGGAGTGACAAAGTCAAATGTCGGCCCGGTCGCGAACGTATTCGTAACCGTACTCGTCATTTGATTGCCGGCCGTGTCTTTGACACCCGTAATAGTGAGCGTGTAGGTAACGTTCGCCGATAGCGGTAGCGTCGGGGTCAGAGCCAGCAATTGGTTCGTGTCGCCGAACGTCGGTGTAAACGCCACCGGGTTGCCGCCCGTACTGAGAGCGATCTGGCCAATACTCGTGGGATTGATCGGCTCGCTAAACAGAATCTCGACCGGTGAATTCGTCGGGACTGCTGTCTCCGCATTCTCCGGGCTGGTGTTGATGACCGTCGGCGGAGTGGTATTCGCGGTGAACGACGTCGAGAAATTGACGCAGAAGTTCTGCTGCGCGTTCCCCTCGAGATCGGTCATGTAGTAACTGCACATCGAGTAACCTTCGCCGACATTCAACGCGCTTGCAGGTGCGAGGAAGATCGTCGTCTGATCCGCACTCCACGAAACCGTGGACGGCACGTTCTGCCCGCTGATCCCTCCGCTCACATAAACGTAGGCAGAGTTGTAACTGCCAATGTCCATCGGCTTGCTGAACGTCATGCTGAAGACCGCGTTATCCGGAACATTGGCCTGGCCGCTCTGCACACTGCTGCGCAGCACATAGGGCTGGCTGAAATCCGGTCCCGCCATGGTCGTGAACGTCGTGCTCTGACTGGCCACGGCCACGCCCGCTTCGCTCGTCACCCCGTTGATCGCGATCGTCATCTGCGTGCTGAGCGGTAGCGGAGCTTGCGGAGTGATCGACACGCGCTTGTAGTCTGGAGTGAAGCTGATGCTCGACGGCGCTTCCGTCGTTGCACCCGCGCTCAACTGAATCGTGCTTCCCGTCACCGACACCGGGTTAATGGCCTTGTTGAAGGTCACACTTACCCCGGCATTCGTTCCGATATTGGTGGATGCATTCGGAGGAGCGACCGAGGTGATTGTCGGCGCAGCATTGTCGACGGCGGTTCCGGCGGTGAAATTGAAGCAGTAGTTCTGCACCGGTACTCCATCAATGTTAGTAACACCTCCTACACACACCTGATACTGCGAATTTATTGTCAGGTTGCTCGTCGGCTGAATCTGAATAACCTGTCCGCCCACCAGCGACAGCGTCGGCGTCAGATAAGTCCCGCTGCTGTACTGATAGAGCGACACAGTGTA
Organism: Terriglobales bacterium; assembly: GCA_049511995.1. Taxonomy (GTDB): domain Bacteria; phylum Acidobacteriota; class Terriglobia; order Terriglobales; family Acidobacteriaceae; genus Acidiflorens. The sequence continues at coordinate 8,033 of JBEKXO010000343.1, read as the reverse complement.
GTTGTTCACTGTCACCGCAACCAGCGGCTGGTTGTACTCAACCTGAATGATGCTGTTCAGCGGCACACTCCCGGCATTGGGGAACGGGTTGACAGCTTGCACTTGCGCCGCCGTATTGGTCGGCGATCCCGCCACCGTGAACTGCCCGCCGAAGCTATTGAGCGCAACGCCATCCGAGCTCAGCGCAGTCGAATCCAGGAAGACCTGAATCAGATCGCCTGGGTTGAACGACGCGCTGGGCGTGAACTCAATCGCCTGGCCACTGCTGAATAACTGCACCGTTCCCGACACCACCACTCCGTTATCCGTAACGTGCAGGGCTCCGCTGACCGTGCCCGCATTCATCGCTGTGCTGGTGAAGAGCGTTATTTGCGTAGTGACCGGGACGTTCGTCGCCCCGTTGCCGGGCCGCATCTCGACAACTTGCGGTGCGTAGCCGGACAGCTGGGTGGTCAAAGTGAACTGGCTGGTGACCGGCGCCAGCACGTTACCCGACAGGTCTTGAATGCCGCTGTTGAGGGCGACCGTTATGGTCGCGCCCGCCGTAAACGTGTTGCCATTCGGATTGAGAACCAGCGTCCGGTTATCCTGCGAGATGCTGTAGCCATAATTGATGGCGGTATCTCCGCTGAATAGCGCCACCGTGTTCGTAGTGATAGTCGACGGATTAATCGACTTGGAGAAGGTCAATACAACCTGCGTGTTGAGGCCGACATTCGTAGCGCCGTTGCTCGGCGAAATAGTCACAGTCGGCGCCGTGTGGTCGGCAGTGTTCGCAGTTGTGAACGTACCTGCATTGGCGTAAGCAGGATTGCCCGCCTCATCCGTCAGCCCATAGATGTACATACCCATTTGCGTATTGCCGGGGTATTGGGTCAACGGAGTGAACGTCACCGAAGCGCCGCTTACGCTGAAAGTTCCGGCCACATACTCACTGCCGCAGGCGTGGAAGCATACCTCGACGGTCTGTGAGTTCACCGACGCCGGATCGATCAGATTGGTCATGGTGAACGTGACCGGGCTGGTTACCGACACGTTCGTGGCGCCGCTTGCCGGACTCGTCGATACCAGAGTGAACGACCCGCTACCATATGCCGTCGTGCCCGTCGTGAACGAACTGGCGAAGGGCGTGAGCGTGTTTCCATCGATGTCAGAAAGCCCGCTAACCGCCACGTTGTAGACCGTGGACGCTGTCAACGCCCCGCTCGGCACAAACGTCAGCGTGACGCCATTGGCGCCTAACGTCACCGTTCCGGTTATGGCGCTGCCGCCCGACGGAGTAACCGTAATCGAGCTGTTGCTAACCGTGGTCGGATCGATGTTGTTACTCAAAATCGCAGTAACCTGCGCGTTGAGTGGCACGCCCGTCTGCGTATTGCTGGGATTGATCGTGGTTACTGTAAGGGAATTGGTGACCGTACTGCTCCCTGTGTCAAAGCTCGACTGGAAGCAAGAACCTTGGTTGCCCGCAAGGTCGGAGTAGCCGCAGAGGTGTATCTGGTAAGTCGTATTCGGCATGAGCGCCGCACTCGGCGTCACAGTGGCGCCTAACTGATTGGCCGAAACCGTTACTGTTGCCGGAATAATCAGGTTGGGGCCCACATCATCCGGGTATTGCAGCGTGAGCGCGCCAGGAATCGTCAATTGATCGATTGGTTCGTTGAAGGTTAAATGCGGCGCGACGTTCAATCCCACTCCAAACGTGCCATTCGGCGGATCGACGAGCGTTACCGACGGCGTCGTATGGTCGCTCGTTGCTCCCGTCGTGAATGTGAACGTACCGGGATTCGTGAGCGGATTCTCCGAAACGTCGGTAATTTGGTTTGTGATAGCAACCGTATACGTAGTGGAGCCTGTGAGAGCAGCCGCCGGAGTAAACGTTACCAGCGTGTTTCCGTTCGATAGGGCGATCGCTCCCGGAAGTGGGGTGCCACTCTGCTGCAGTTGGATACCGGTCGTCGCGCTAATCACACTAATCGGCTCGTTGAACTGAGCCACCACCAACGAATTCAACGGAATCGCGCTCGCGCCATTCACTGGGCTTATGCCGAGCAACTGCGGACCCTGGGTTTGCGGACCGAATCCGGTCGTGAAGTAGAATGATGCACCCGAGAACGGATTCTGCGTAATGTCGAGAATCCCAGAGGTTAGCTGCACGCTGTAAGTGCGGCCCGCGTTATATGGCGTGGTTGGCACAAATGACGCCGTAAAGCCGGAGACATCGACCTGCAACATGCCCTGCGCCATCTTTCCAGTCGTAGAATCCGTGAGGTAGAAAGTCTGCGGCGTAACCGTCGCGGGATCGACTTGCTGGCTGAACAGCACCGTGAAAGCCGCATTTGTCGGAACGTCCGTGGCGCCATTCGGAGGACTCGTGAGCGTGGCGCTGCCCGACGTCGAATTACTGGTCAGTCCCGTTGTGAACTGGCTCTGGAACACTTGCGTCATCTGGATGCCAGACGCAGCCTTTACTCCCTGCGCCACCACGGTATAGGTGGTCGACGAAGACAGTGCGCTAGTAGGAGCAAATACCAGCGACAAGCCGTCGCCCGACAGCGTAACCGTGCCGCCAATCGCCAGAGATCCTTGGAATAGCTGGATCGTGCCCGGAACCGCGGCCGTACCGCCGCAGCATGTCCGCAACAGGTAAGCCTGCAAGACCTGGGCCGCAAATGCGGCGTCCGTGGGGGAGAAGTTCGATCCCGGAGGCAGTCCGGCATTGATCGCGGCTTGCGCCGAGGCCAGACTGGCAGGCGTCTGCAGCGGTTCGCTAAAGCGCACGACAATTACTCCGTTAGTCGGATAATTTGTTGTGTCGTTAGCTGGGAACACATTTGAAACCGTCGGCGGTACCAGGCTCGGAGCCAGCGGGTTCAGGCCCTGCTGATAGGCTTGCAGATAGGTCAGTCCGTCCGGCGCGGTTTCGCCAGCTTGCGACGCGTTCAAAGGATTCAGACCAAAATAGACCGCCCATCCATCTGGGATGCCGTCGCCCGTGGTCGAGGCTTTCAGAGGATTCGTACCAATCGCCTCTTCATAAATATTCGTCAAGCCATCGCCGTCCGCATCGGCGGAAGGGTTGGTGGAGATCCCGGTCAGAGTATTGTTCGGGCCTCCGGTCTGACTGGAACTTCCACCGGCCGTAGTCGCGACGAGAGTGAATGATCCGACTGCCGTCGAGGTGAGCGTAAGAGTCATCGAGGCCGAAGTGCCGTCCGGACTTATACTGACGTTGGAAATATTGATAGCGGCCGGTACGAATGCAGGTACAAAGGAAAATGTCGCGCCACTAAGATTAACGCCTGTAACCTGAAACGAACTGACAGTAGCTCCCTGGTATGCGAACGTCGGGTTAATGGAGCTGATAACTGGGTTCGGAAGGATAGTAAAATTAGTGGTGGTGGTCACCGTACTCGACGCCACGGTTACCGAGATAGGCCCAGTGGTTGCGCCGGATGGTACAGTAACAGTAAGAGTGCTGGTCGTAGCCGCGGTAACGGTCGCTGCCGTCCCGTTAAATTGAACCGTATTCGAGCTTGGGGTCGTACTGAAATTCTGTCCCTGAATTGTTACTGTTGTCCCGACACCACCTTGCTGAGGCGTAAAGTTGAATACCGCAAGCGAACCGGGAGGGGGACTCGACGAGGTCGCGATCGAATCCATGTTCCCAATCGCATCGTACGTGTAGGTGGTGACGTTGGCGCTGGGATCGACGACTTTGATCAGTTGCCCGTTGTCGTCGTATGCAGCCTGCAAACTTACGGCTTGGCCGCGCAGACCGATGGGGAGCGCTGCGACCAGCGCTACAGTTACTAGAACCGTCAAGAACTCCCGGCGCAGTCTCAGCATAATTTCCCTCGCCCGGCTATGAGAGAGCCTGTTGCCATCCATCTGCTGCCAACTCTCGAGCCCATCCAGCCGTAACCCGCTAACTGTGTTTCGGTACCTCTTACAAATTGCACTTCACCCACGCAAAACTTTTCAACTTCCTTTGTCCGCTGCCCTAAGTAAGTACGTCTCTCTGCTGTCCAAGAACTTAGTTAGCGCCTGATCTGCTTCTAACTAAGAACAAAGCTCCAAGTAAGAGTAAGATAGCCAAGGCCATCAGCGCAGCACTAACACTCCAATGTCGCGGACCGTTACTCTTCCCGGATAACACAACGTCATCTTCGACCGAAACAAAACTCAGAAACTCCTTCTTATAGGATCTCCATAACAACCAATAGGGAACTCCCATGACAAGAGAACAAATTCCGAGAAAAATGCCTCCGCTTCTAAGTAAATGTCTAGCGGGATTGCCTAAGGCGTAGGATAGCTCCCTCGACGACTCATAGGCTAAGCAGTAACCTAGCAAGAGGATTGAAACCTGAGCGAAATAAAACATCTTCAGAAAAGATCTGATCCTTAGTTCCTCAGCCTCGGATCTTACGACATAGCCTCGAGAGTGAAAGCGCCGAGGAAAAATGACCACCCGGCCAGCTTTCTCATCTCTAAAATACCCATCTACGATTTGATCGAGAAGAGCCATAGCTGCCATTTCCTCTTCCTTGAGGGCCAAAATGGCGCCCCCTTGTACGCCCGTTCGCGATGCTGAGAAACCAATATTCACCAGAAGATCTCCCGGCGGCCTGCCAGCGGTGACATTCAAAATCTTCCGCAAGGCCGAGACCGCACGTTCGAAATACAACTTCCTCTTCAATCCCGGCGATCTATTTCCGGTCCTACTTCATCCCGCCGGACGCGCAGCCGATTGTAACTTTGCATACCCATACTGGCGTCCGGCTATCCTGGTTCCGTTTCAGTTCGTCCCTCTCTCTGCCACACCTCGGGCTTCGATAGTCGTTCATCTAGTGGCACGGCGGTGGCGGAGGCGGCGGCGGATTACAAGTCGGGTCACATAACACCAGCGGTTCGGCCCAAAAGATAAGTCCGCAGGCGCCGACGATAACGGCAAACGTGGCCGGGCACGCGAACCCAACGGTGCCGATGCAAGCAGCGACACCAATAACTGTGGCAGCAACGCATGCAACACCTACGGGAGCGCCCACGGCCAATTGGCATTTGGTGCAATCACTCAGGCGGCCCGTAGAATCTGTCTCATTGACAGGATTGTTGCGCGCGTATTTGTAGACGAGCGTTCCACCGGTCTGCCCCAGCGGGTCTTCGCTTATAAATCGTCCAGCAGACGGGCAGTAAAACCGTGCCCGGTAGTAGTACAGGCCGGAGTTAACAGGCACTCTCCCCGTGAATTGAAACGGATACGTGCTGGTCGTCGTTGTTTGCCCAAACGGTTCATAGGCAAACGAGGAAACAAGTTTTCCGTTTTGATCCGCAGTGGCTTGGGTGCTGTTGATGGCGTCTCCGAGCTTATATTCCACCTGGCCACTCGCATGAGTGACCGCCAGATCCTGGTCAATCTTCCGACCAGCGAGTACCGATACACTGTCCCCGTTGCTCCTGGAGATGTAAGCCGCGTTCGTGAGATCGTCTAGGACGAAACTCTGCGTCAAATTTAGAGTTGGGCCTGAGTCAGTTTGCTGAATGAGGTTGCTCTGGAAATCGTACAGAAACTTTGTCGTCTGACCTGAGGGCGTGGAAATCGATACCAACCGGTTTCTCGCATCCCACGCGTAAGTGGTTGTCCCGGTGGAATCGGTCGAAGAATTCAAGCTGCCGTTGTTATCATAAGTATAGGACGTTGCTCCGCTCTGAGTGAGGCGATTGTAAGGGTCGAAGGTATTGGTTACGGCCTGCGGCTGCGCGAAATTCGTGCTGTAGGCGGATCGGTTGGCGGCAGCGTCATAAGAGTAAGTCAAGGGTATCGAAATGCCTTGCCCCCCTGAATGCGTCATGGCGAGGAGGTCCCCGCCGGCGTCGTAGGTGTTTTGGGTAGACACACCATTCGGACGCGTGATGCTCGTGAGGCGGTTTCGCGCGTCGTAGGTGAGGGTCGCCGAGGTGGTAGGTTGTGATGCGCTGAGCAAATTGCTTGCCGCATCGTACGAGTACGTCACCGCTGATTGGCCCACCACCTGGGTTGAAATTACCTTGCCCGCGGCATCGAATGATTCCTGAATCGTCCCAAACTGGCTTGAGGAACTCGTGCGGTGACCGTCGGCATCGTAAGTGAAATCGAATGTCCCTCCGACAGAGTCGACGGTCTCCAGGAGCCGCCCTCTCGCATCATAAGACCGCTTCACTGTGCTGCCATCCTGATAGCTCTCACTGCTCAGGCGGTTCAGAGCGTCATAAGTGAAAGTGCTCGTCTGGCCGATACGGTCGACAAACTTAATCACGTTGCCGTTGTGATCGAACGTGCGCGTGTCCGTTTTGCCGCGGGCGTCCGTATGGGTAAGCTCCCGGCTCATTGCGTCGTAAGTGAATGAATTTGTGTCTCCTGATTCATCCAGCAAAGAGAGCAAATTCCCGATGGCATCGTAGGCAGCCGTGGCGGCATGGCCTAGTGGGTCCTTTCGCGTCAACAGCCGGTCCAGCGCATCGTAGGTAAATGTGCTCGTTCTGCCCAGTGGGTCGACACCTTGAATCAAACGGGAAACGGCATCGTGGGTATAGGTGGTCGTGTTGCCGAGAGCATTGGTGGTAGTCAGCTCGTTTCCGAAGCTATCGTAGGTGCGGTTGGACTTTCCGCCAAGCGCGTCAGTGATTTGGACGACTTGGCCGAAGGCGTTATACGAATACGTGGTCGTATTGCCGTCGGGATCCGTAGCCGTGAGCATGTTCCCGCTGGCGTCGTAAGTGTATTTGGTGACGCTGCCATCGGGGTCCGTAGCCGACGTCATCTGCCCGAACACTGGATCATAAGTGTAGGACGTCGTATTTCCAAGGCTGTCGGTGTTGCTCAGGATGTTGCCATTGGCGTCGTAAGTGAATGACACGTCGCCGCCGGCCGAGTTGTGGCAGAAGGGACAAGTTCCTCCGCCTGTAATCGAGGTGACAAGGTTGTTCTGCGCCGGATTGTGATTGAATACCCGCACCTGCCCCGTCGGATCGGTCACATTCAACAGGTTCTGGTTGACGTCGAAGCGGTAGCTCGTCTGGTTCCCCAGCGCGTCCGTAACCACCGTCAGCAAAACCGGGCTGGTGTAAACCTGAGAGTTCAGCAAAGTGTAGGCGAAATTGAGCACTCCGCCATCAGCCTGCACCTGCGAGATCACTCGCGGGTTGGTGATGGGGCCGCTGCCCGTGTAGCCCGATCCAGCGCCACTGGTGTCATAGGTGTTTTGCATCACGACCACACCACGTGCATCGGTGGTAGTGAGTAAGTTGTTGTTAGTGTCGTAGGTGTAGGTTGTTACTCCTCCCGCCGCGTTCGTCACCGTAGCCAGGGTGCCCTGGCTGTTGTACGTGTACTGCACTGTCCGGCTGATCGGGTCGGTGATCTGCGTAATACGATTGGTAGAGTCATACGTGAAATTGAGCGCTCGACCCACCGCATCCACGATCTGCGTGATCTGAACTGGTTGGGCGCTGTTGCCCCGAACCAGGGTGATCGTATTGCCATCCCGGTCCGTGATCGAATTGAGATAAGCGAGTAACGCTCCCTGCGAAGACACAGAGAACTGATAGACCGTGCCGTTCTTCCATCGCAGGTTGTATGTGCCGCTTGACGGAATGGTAATCTGGCTTCCGATCAGCTGAGGAACGGTGCTGTTGGTGAACGTGTTGGTGCCAGTCTCCGAAAATACGAATTGGTTTCCATCGGGCATTACCAGGGTCAGGCACTGGCAAATACCTTTGATGAAATTGTATGTACTCAGAAGGTGACTATAGTTGTGGTTGGTCCCGATTCCAAAGGGCCCTGCGTTTGTATCCATCGAGCGGAAAACGCGGTTGATCGCGACTGATCCTCGTCCTCCATCAAGAACGATATCCGTTGCTCTCTGTACTTGAAGCCCTGACGAGAGATCGACCGGCTCGCCCGCCTCCGGCCCACCATTTCCGCCGCCACCACCACCACCGCCGCCACCGCCACCGCCGCCGCCACCACCACCGCCACCGCCACCGCCGCCGCC
>JBEKXO010000342.1:0-3735 GCA_049511995.1 Terriglobales bacterium | reverse complement strand
CTGAAAAAAGCCTCCGAATCCGGCCCGCTAAAAGGCTACTTAGGCTTCGAAGAGAACGAATTAGTCTCCTCCGATTTCAAAGGAGACTCCCGCTCCTCCATAGTCGACGCGCCCATGACCCTGGTAGTCGGCGGCAACTGCGTCAAGGTAATCTCCTGGTACGACAACGAATGGGGATATTCCTGCCGAGTCCGCGACCTAATCAACCTGATGTCATCAAAAGGCCTGTAGTTGCCATGTGTGTGTGTAGCGGACGCCCTCGTCCGCTAAGCGGAGCGAAGCTCCGCAAGCTTTTGAACGACTAATGACGAACGACTAACGACGGGGTTTCCCATGCCCAAGCTTTCCATCCGCGACCTCCCACTCAACGATCACCGCATCCTCATGCGCGTCGACTTCAACGTCCCCCTCGACAACGGCCGCGTCATGGATGACACCCGCATCCGCGAAACTCTGCCCAGCATCGAGTACGCTCTCCGTCACGGAGCTCGCCTCATCCTCGCCTCCCACCTAGGCCGCCCCAAAGGCAAGCCCAATCCCCTGTTCAGCCTCAAGCCCGTAGCCGAGCGCCTCCGCATGTTGCTCGACAAAGAACTCTCCCGCGGAGAAAACGTAGGATTCTGCCCCGACTGCGTAGGCCCCGAAGCCGAAGAGGTAGCCTTCAAACTAGAAAAAGGCCAAGCCCTGCTTCTAGAAAACCTCCGCTTCCACCCCGAAGAAGAAAAAAACGACGAACATTTTTCCAAGCAACTGGCCAAGCTAGCCGAGTACTACGTCGACGATGCCTTCGGAGCCGCCCACCGCGCCCACGCTTCCACCGTAGGCGTCACGAAATTTCTGCCAAAATCCGCCGCCGGCCTGCTCCTCGAAAAAGAGCTCCAATATCTAAGCCGCGTCCTCCAAGACCCCGAGCGCCCATTCCTAGCCATCCTGGGCGGTGCCAAAGTCAGCGACAAAATCGGAGTCATCCAAAATCTCCTCACCAAAGTCGACGTCCTAATCATCGGCGGAGGCATGGCCTACACTTTCCTGAAAGCGCAAGGCCACTCCGTAGGCAAGAGCCTGGTCGAAGAAGACAAACTCGACCTCGCCCGCGACCTCTTGCAGCAAGCAAAAGCGCGCAAAGTAAAATTCCTTCTCCCCACTGATCACATAATCGCCGACCGCGTCGAAGCCAGCGCCATGACCAAAATCGTCGGCCCCGGCGAGCCCATTCCGCCAATCATGATGGCCCTCGACATCGGCCCGCAAACCATCGAAGCCTTCTCCGAAGAAGTGGCCCGAGCCCGCACCATCGTCTGGAACGGCCCCATGGGCGTCTTCGAACTTCCGCCCTTCGCCAAAGGCACCTTCAAAATCGCCCACGCCGTAGCCGAAAATGCCGGAGCCATCACCATCGTCGGCGGAGGCGATTCCGTAGCCGCCGTAAAAGCCGCTGGAGTAGCCGACAAAATCACCCACATCTCCACCGGCGGTGGCGCCTCGCTAGAATTTCTAGAAGGAAAAAAGTTGCCCGGAGTAGAAGCGCTGACCGACAAGAAATAATAAGGTGTTGCAGCAGGTCGTTTTGAAAGGGCACGGCTTCAGCCGTGCCGCAAAGCGCTACTAAAAACAAGGGCTTTAGCCCCTGAGGGGGCCAGTGGCTTACTTCCGAAGTTTATGATGTCAGGCACCGCGATGATGAAATAAAAATTGATTTTGTTTTTCCTAAGACCTGTCACCTAACACCCAGCACCTTATCTCCGACAGAGGTCCTTCATAATGCGAAAAAAACTCCTAGCCGCCAACTGGAAGATGTACAAAACTCCCGACCAGGCCACCGCCTTCTTCCAGGAATTCCTCCCTCTCGTCCAAAATCACGACCGCGACGACATCGTAGTCTGCCCTAACTACATCGCGCTCCAGGCCGCCATCCACGCCGCCAAAGGCTCGCGTGTCGCCATCGGAGCCCAAAATCTTCACTGGGAAAAAGAAGGCGCCTACACCGGTGAAATCTGCACCAGCATGCTGGTCGCAATCGGCGTCACCCACGTCATCATCGGACACTCCGAACGCCGCCAATATTTCTGCGAGACCGACGACACCGTCAACCTCAAGCTCAAATCCGCCCTATCCGCGGGACTCACCCCCATCGTCTGCGTAGGCGAAGTTCTCGAAGAGCGCGAAGCCAACCTGACCGACGACGTCCTCCGCCGCCAATGTCTCCGCGCTTTCAACAAGGTCTCGGCCAAGAAAGCCGCCAACCTCGTAGTCGCCTACGAACCCGTCTGGGCCATCGGCACCGGAAAAACCGCGACCCCCGAACTAGCCGCCGACGCCCACGCCATCATCCGCGCCGAAGCCGCCGACTCCTTCGGCCAGGAATTCGCCGACAACCTCCGCATCCTCTACGGCGGCTCCGTCAAACCAGAAAACGCCCACGCCCTGATGTCCGAAGAAGAAATCGACGGAGCCCTCGTAGGCGGAGCCTCCCTGGATCCCAAATCCTTCGCCGCCATCGTCAAGTATTAGCAACTGCGGGTGGTGACGGCGCTCTGCCCCGTCCAGCCGAGTGTTTCTTCGATCAGCAGCGCTGTCAGACGCGCATAGTCCACTCCCCGTGCGTCCTTGCCGTTTTCTTCCCAGCTAACGACCTTGAGAACTACCGCGCCCACTTCCTCGGCGACCACTTCCGACTTGGAGGGCGTCGCGCAACGACCCCATTCCTCTACGGTCCTCCCGGGACGAAGTTGGGGACGAGTTCGAGACAAGCGCTCGTCCCCGAACAAAAAGTTCTGCTGTCCCTCAGCTCATTTCGCAGGCAGCGGCTGAGGTCGCCCGCTCCCCGCTTTGGCCTGATCTCCGCTTCCATCGGAAGCCGCCGCCTTGGTTCTTGCTTCTTTCCATTGCTTCATAGCCTGCGGAGCGGTGGCCCACAGTACGCCCTTTTCTTCCGGCGCACCGAACAACTCGGGATGCAGGTAGAAACCGCGTTCCACCTCCGGCTTCTCCACTTCGACGGGGATGCGGTGAGCATTGGCCCATGCGTCTTGCCGGATACCGGTTACCTGCCAGGAAACCTTCACGTTGGGTTTGTCCGTCTTAATACTGAATTGACTTCCAGCTACCTCACCAGCCACGATTGCCTGCGCAAACTGGCCGATGACGGTGAGCTGATAGCGGAAATCCCGGTTCAGGGTTTCGAACCATTCCGGCAGAGTGACGACGGCATCGCCTTGTGCATCCGTGGTCACGGTGCCGTTGTAGATGTTCATCATGTCGGGCGATTCGACGAAGGAGTGGTAGAGATACTTGTTGGCGGGATCGAGCGGGTCATCGATCTTGAACGAACCGCCGGCCTTGGAGAGATTGCCGTCGACGTCCACATTCCCGTTGAACCACCCCGCCCAGCCACCGGAACTACCGGCGATCAGTCCGTACCCGGTTCCAGTGTTCACGGTGTCCAGTGCGATGCCCCCGGTTCCGGCCTTGGTGTAAACGCCGTCGCCGGTGTTGCTCACGGCGTACACTCCTGTCGAGGTACCGTAGCCATACACTCCGTAGGAACCGCCGTTGCCGTACACTCCGTAGGTGCTGCCATTGCCATATACTCCGTAGGTGCCGTTGCCGGACACCCCGGTAACGCCGGTACCGTAAACTCCATTGCCGCTGCTACCGCTGGCGCTACCATACACGCCGCTGTTATAGGTGCCGGCGCCGAATGCAGCTATCCCATCGCCGTTGCTGGCGGCCGCA
>JBEKXO010000341.1:0-10907 GCA_049511995.1 Terriglobales bacterium | reverse complement strand
GTGAAGCGTATCCGGGCGACGTTTTCTATCTCCATAGCCGCTTGCTCGAACGCGCGGCACGCGTCGGCGAAAAATACGGCAATGGCTCGCTGACGGCCTTGCCCATTATCGAGACCCAAGCGGGCGACGTATCCGCCTACATCCCCACCAACGTCATCTCGATTACGGACGGCCAGATCTACCTGGAAACGGACTTGTTCTACCAGGGCGTCCGTCCGGCGATTTCGGTCGGGCTCTCGGTGTCCCGCGTTGGCTCCGCAGCGCAGCTCAAATCGATGAAGCAGGTTGCCGGGCAACTCAAGGGTGACCTCGCCCAATTCCGGGAATTGGCGGCATTTGCTCAATTCGGCTCGGAGTTGGATGCCCAGACGCAGTCGAAGATTGATAGCGGCAAACGCATCATCGAGATCTTCAAGCAGCCGCAGTACAGCCCCATTCCGGTGGAAGCGCAGGTGGCGGTTCTCTGGGTGGTGCAAAACGGTTACGTGAACGATGTTCCGGTCGCTCGAATCAAGGAATTCCAGACGAAGCTGACCGAATTCCTGGCCACTCGAAAGATCGAGTTACTCCGGAAAATCGAAAATGAAAAAGCGCTCAGCAAAGACCTGGTAGCCGAGTTGAAGGCTGCCGCCGACGACTTCAAACAGACTTGGAAATAAGCACCTGGGTAACACCTGGACTCTTGACTTATGCACAGCATCCGCGACTTACGCCGACGCATCCGGTCCATCAGCAGCACCGCGCAGATTACGAAAGCGATGCAGATGGTAGCGGCCTCAAAAATGCGCAAAGCGCAGCAGTCCGCGCTGGCCGGCCGTCCCTTTGCCTACCTCCTTTACCGCATTCAGCGTGAAGCCACGACCCGGATGGGCGAGTTCAGTCATCCGTTGCTCGAAAAGCGCGACGTCCGGAAAAGAGCAGTAATTCTGATCGCCGCCGATAAGGGCTTGTGCGGAGCGCTCAACAGCAATTTGTTTCGTGTGGCCGCCAAGTTTGATCCCCAATCGACGGTTTTCATCACGGCCGGACGCAAAGCTGCGCAATTCGTCCCTCGCACCGGAAGGCAGCTTGCTGCCGAATTTGAATACGCCGACTCCCCTCACTTCTGCGAAGCTGCGGCGATTGCGGCCGTCGCTCGCGACCTCTTCTTAAAGAAGGAGGTCGACCAGGTCCAACTCGTCGCCACCAGATTCGTGAACACCCTTACTCAGAATCCGCTCATCATGGACTATCTTCCCGTGGGCGAAATCACAGAGTTGAAGATTCCGGGCATGGAGTCCGAAGCGGAACTGAAAACAGACGACACGGAGTCCTTGTTTGAACCCAACCCCGAGGCAGTCCTCGCCTATCTGCTCTCGCATTATCTGAATCTGTACATCTATCAGGTCTTGCTGAATGCCAAAGCCAGTGAGCAAAGCGCGCGCATGGTGTCGATGAAAAATGCCACCGACAGCGCCGATCACCTGATCAAAGATTTGTCACTCGAATACAACAAGCAGCGACAGGGCAATATCACAAAGGAGTTATTGGAAATCGCCGGCGGCCAGACTGACTGAGAAAATACAAATTGGTCGTTGCAATTAGGAATGAATATGAACAAAGGCAAGGTCGTAAAGGTTACCGGTCCGGTAGTGGACGTCGAGTTTCCCGAAGCACTGCCGGGAATCTACAACGCATTGACTGTCGAGTACAGAATCAAGAACCAGCCTGCAACGGTGACCCTCGAAGTGCAGCAACACCTCGGCGATAAACTGGTCCGAGCCATTGCCATGGCCGGCACCGAGGGCCTCAAACGTGGCTTCGAGGTTAAAGATAAGGGCGAGCCGATCATGATGCCAGTCGGGGACGGGGTCCTCGGCCGGATCTTCGATGTCACTGGAAATCCCGTGGATGAACGCGGACCGGTTAAGGCCGAGAAATATTATCCAATCCATCGCACGCCGCCGTCGTTGGAGGATCAATCGACCTCTCCGCAAGTGCTCGCGACCGGCATCAAAGTCATCGACTTAATCTGCCCGTTCTTGAAGGGCGGCAAAGTGGGCGCGTTCGGTGGCGCGGGAGTGGGCAAGACAGTCGTCATCATGGAGTTGATCCACAATATCGCGAAGCTTCATGGCGGCGTGTCGGTTTTCGCCGGGGTCGGCGAGCGTACTCGGGAAGGAAACGATCTCTACCACGAAATGTCCGAGGCTGGTGTCATCAAGCAGGAGAACCTGGGCGAGTCCAAAATCGCTCTGGTTTACGGACAGATGAATGAACCGCCGGGCGCACGCCTGCGCGTGGCTCTTTCCGGCCTCGCCATCACAGAATATTTCCGCGACGAGAAGAACCAGGATGTGTTGCTCTTCATCGACAACATCTTCCGCTTTTCGCAAGCTGGCTCCGAGGTGTCGGCCTTGCTCGGCCGCACCGCCAGCGCCGTCGGTTACCAGCCGACCCTTGCGGCCGAGATGGGTGCGCTGCAAGAGCGAATTACCTCCACCAAGAAAGGCTCGATCACGTCCTTCCAGGCTGTCTATGTTCCGGCTGACGACCTGACGGATCCGGCGCCGGCCACAACCTTCGCGCACCTCGATGCAACCATCGTGTTGGATCGCGCAATTGCCGAATTAGGTATCTATCCCGCCGTCGATCCCCTGGCCTCGACCTCTCGCGCCCTTGCTCCCGAAATCGTAGGCCAGGAGCACTATGACGTTGCCGGCGGAGTGCAGAGGGTGCTTCAACGCTACAAAGACCTGCAAGACATCATCGCCATTCTCGGCATGGATGAACTCTCGCCCGAGGACAAACTAACCGTATTACGTGCGCGCAAGATCCAGCGTTTTCTGAGCCAGCCCTTCAGCGTCGCGCAGGTGTTCACCGGTCGCGAGGGCAAGCAGGTGCCCGTGGCCGAGACCGTTCGCGGCTTCAAGGAGATCCTGGAAGGCAAACACGATGACGTACCGGAGGCGAACTTCTACATGAAAGGCGCAATTGAGGAAATCAAACAAGGTTGAGCGTGGCTCAAAGCCGCAATCGAAGACGTCGAACTCGAACATAGGGAAATCGAACATAACGAAGACATGGCTAACACTCTAAAGCTCGAAATTGTGACGCCGGATGCGGTGGTTTACTCCGAAGACGTGGAGATGGTTACTCTCGAGGGCGTGGAGGGTCAGATGGGAATCTACCCTCAACATGTCCGGCTGATGACGCAACTGGTGCCGGGAGAAATGGTTGTGCACAAGGGCGGCCACGATGATTTTCTGGCCGTTGGGGAGGGACTCGTCGAAATCACAAATGACCGCGTGGCCATCGTGACCGATATGGCGGTCCCTGCCGAAAACATCGATGAAGCGAAAGCGGAAGAAGCTCGTCAACGCGCCGCGGCACGGCTTCAGGAAAAACTATCTGCCCAGGACCTCGCATCCGTCAACGGCGCTTTAGCTCGCTCCTTGGCGCAATTGTTCGTGAAGCGACGCCATCGCAAACCATAGAAAATCGGAGACAGAGCTGCTCGTCATATGTCAATCATCTGCCAAAGCTCCAACCGTCACCGTCGCGGTTCACTGCAAATCGAACGGCGTACTGTTCCAGATAAGCTGTAACTGCCTCAGTACAGAGCCGAACCATTCCGGCACAGCACAACGGGAAGTGGTAGTGCGCGTGCTTTTAGGAGGATGCCTGGCCACCACGCGCGCTTTTCGCAAGTGGAGGCGACACGTGGTGAGTAGAAGAGGAAATCATGATTGCCGGGTTACGCAGTCATTGTAGGCGTTCACTAAGGTGGTTTGCCTGCTGCATGGTAATGATTTTTCTTGGGGGTTTGGGTGCTTCGGGCCAGCAATCCGACCAGCTGGAACAGCAACTCCAGGAACTGAAGCAGCAATACGCCATGACTACTCACGAGCTCGAAAAGCGCATCACCGCCTTGGAAGAGCAAATCAAAGACGAGAAAGAGATCGAGCAAAAAACAAAGAAGAATACAGTCTCGGCGGCCGAGCTGGCGGCCAAGAAAGCGACCCAATCGGTGCTCGGACAGAACGATCAGGTCGGGGCAAAGTACCAAGGTCGGCTGCCTTCGGAACCGACCTACGACTTGCTGCAAGAGGCAGACCAGAAGATCACGAAGCTGCAGGAACAACTAGGTACATTTGAATTCCATGGATATTTTCGTTCCGGTTACGGTCTTAACAGCGTGGGCGGACAGCAGGTTGCCTTTGAGGCGCCCGGAGCCGAAGCGAAATACCGCCTCGGAAACGAAGCCGAAACCTACTCGGAATTGATCTTCGTCAACAACTGGGTAAATCCGGATCACAATTCCGATAAGGCTTGGTTCAGGACAGAGTTCATGGTGGAGGCCAACACCACGAACTCCCAGAGTTATACAGATTTTGCGAATGGCACCGGAGACGATCAGTACCGCTTCCGTGAGGCTTTCGTTCAAGCGGGCAACATCTTCGAGGGCCAGCCGAACGCCAAATTCTGGGCCGGCGAAAGATACTACCGCCGGCAGCACATTGACAGTGACGATTTCTATCCGCTGGACCTGAGCGGCTACGGCGGGGGCATCGAAGACCTTGATGTTCGCGTCGGCAAGCTCGCCGTTGCTTTCTTAAATGCGGCGCGGCCCGACATCGTCACCGAAAACGGCAATCTCGCCAAGAGCAACATCGATGCGCGTCTCTACGACGTGAAGGGGCCTCTGGGTCTATGGGCCGCTTGGTTCGATTACGCCACTTCAAAGGGCGGCACGATAACAACCGGCACAGTTCCCGGCTCAAGCTCCGTGACCAACATTCCTACAACGAATGGCTATGCGTTCGGCCTTCGCCATCAACGTCTGGAGTGGCACGGTGGCTATCACACGTTTTCGATCCAGTATGGGACCGGAGCGGCCAGCAACTTCAGTAGTGGCGGGAGCGGCACGACAATTCCGAACCCGACGCCGTATATCAATCACTCGAGACAGCTTCTGGCCACCGAGCAGGTGGTTTTTCAACCCAACGACAGGTTTGCAGTTATGCCAATTTTCGTCTACCAGCGGACGAAGGACGGTAATCCAGAGCATGACTGGGTACAGTGGGCGTCGTTTGGCGTGAGACCCGAGGTGTTCTTCACCAAACACCTTTCGCTGACCGGCGATTGCGGATTCGATCACACGCATCTTCCCGGGTCATACGACGGCTGGCTGCGCATATGCACGATCGCTCCGCAAATCGGAGCCGGTAGAAAGTTTTTCAGTCGCCCCGTTCTGCGCGCCTTCCTGACCTATGCCAACTGGTCGGACGGCTTCCGCGGTTTTGTGGGCGGCGTTCCTTTTCAGAATCGAACCAACGGAATGACCTACGGAGTGCAGGCCGAACATTGGTGGTAGCCGCAAGCTTTTAGGAAACAATGGGTTCAACAGAACCAGTATCGGATTTCATGGCCAGTCAACCGCAGCACAGACAACCGCTTGGGAATTATGGGGTGAAAACAAAAATGGCAACTCGAGAAGTTACTACGAATTCCGAGGCCGGTTCGAGTACTGTGGCAACTTCGGCGACCCCAAACTACTCACGCCCTCTCGCCGTCGTTACCACGCTGTTTTTCATGTGGGGCTTCTTGACCTGCTTGAATGACATTCTGGTGCCACACCTGAAATCGATCTTTGACCTAAGTTACGCTCGGGTCATGCTGATCCAGTTTGCCTTCTTCTCGGCCTACTTTTTGTTTTCGATCCCGTGGTCGAGAATTGTGAACAAGATCGGATATCAGCGGACCATGATGGTTGGCTTGCTGACCATGGCTTGTGGTGCATTCCTGTTCTTGCCGGCCGCATCTGCCGCGTCATATCCGCTGTTCTTAACCGCGCTCCTTATTCTTGCGGCAGGAATTACAGGTCTTCAGGTAGCGGCGAACCCCTATGTGGATCTGTTGGGCAAGCCTGAAACAGCCTCGAGCCGGCTGGATCTGACGCAGGCTTTCAACGCGCTCGGCACCACGATCGCCCCGAAAGTCGGGGGCCTGCTCATCCTGAGTGCGGCACCAATGGCAATGGAACAAATACGGCAGCTCACGCCGCAGGCCCTTCAGGCTTACCGTGTGCACGAAGCAGCCTCGGTCAAGATGCCATACGCCGTGATCGGGATTGCGCTGGTCTTGCTGGCAATTCTGATTGGCACTTTCAGTCTGCCAAAAATTGAGACAGCAGAAAGCGCAGGAAGAAAGATCGACGATTCGACCTGGAAGCACCCGAATCTGCTCTTCGGGGCGCTCGGGATCTTCGCCTACGTCGGCGCGGAAGTTTCCGTCGGAAGCTTCCTGGTGAACTATTTTGGTTTGCCCGAGATTGCGAATCTCTCCGCCAAGACGGCAGCAGGCTTTGTCTCCTTCTACTGGGGTGGCGCTATGGTTGGAAGATTTCTCGGCGCTGGACTTCTGCGCCGGTTCAGGCCTGGATCTCTGCTTGCCCTGTGCGCGACTATCGCCGCGGTGCTGATTACTGCTTCGATGCTGTTGGGCGGCCACACGGCGATGTGGACGATTCTCGCAGTCGGGCTCTTCAATTCGATCATGTTCCCGACTATCTTTAGCTTGGGAGTGGCAGAACTTGGGCCGCTGACCGGAAGTGGGTCCGGCCTGCTGAATATGGCCATCGTAGGTGGAGCAATCCTGCCCGTGATCCAGGGCGTGATCGCGGACCATGTTGGCCTTCACCATGCGTTCGTCCTGCCAGTGATTTGCTACCTATACATCCTGTACTACGGGCTGAGCGGATCGAAGCCAAACAGCGAGCGCCACGCAAGAGCGTAAAGGACGAAGCCGAAGAATACATATGTTAGTCGCAGGAGATATTGGCGGTACGAAAACGGACCTGGCGATCTTTTCGAGCGAAGCCGGACCTCACGCTCCACTCGCCCAGGAGAGGATCCACAGCGCAGACTATCCGAGCCTGCAATCTATCGTGAAGGAATTTCTGGCCAAGGCTCAGAAGCCGGTTGATCGCGCCTGCTTCGCTGTCGCAGGCCCAGTGATCGAAGGGCGGGTGAAGACCACCAACTTGCCCTGGGTGATCGAAGAGAACTCGCTCGCGCGGGAACTGAATCTGAACCTCAAGGCGGTTCATCTCATCAATGACCTGGAAGCGATCGCCCGTGCCGTTCCTATCCTGAGGCCAAGCGATGTTTGCACCATTAATGCCGGTGAACCGGTTCCCAAGGGGACGATCGCGGTGATCGCGCCGGGCACTGGTCTCGGTGAGTCCTTCCTCACCTGGGAGGGATCGCGGTATCAGGCGCACAGTTCCGAGGGCGGTCATTCAGATTTTGCCCCCGCCGATGCGAGGCAGATCCGCTTGCTCGAATACATGTTCAAGAAGTTCGATCACGTTAGTTTCGAGCACGTGTGTTCGGGAATCGGGATTCCTAATATCTATGGATACCTGCGCGACATTGAAGGAATTCCAGAGACGCCCGAAGTCGCGGCGCTCGTCGCTTCTGCAGGAGATCCTTCGGTCGTGATTATCAATCAGGGTGTCGACCCCGCCAAGCCGAGTAAGTTGTGTGCGGCGACCATTGAGCTCTTTGCTTCGATTTTGGCCGCAGAGGCTGGCAATCTTGCCGTAAAGTTTCTGGCGACGGGCGGCATCTATCTGGCGGGTGGGGTCGCTGTGCATACTCTGCACATCATCAAGCAGCCCGCCTTCATGGAGCGCTTCAAACGCAAAGGACGTTTCGCAGATCTCCTGGGGCGTATACCGCTGCACGTTGTAGTAACTCCGGCTGGCTTAGCGGGAGCAGCCGCGTGTGGGCTGGAGAATTCCGAACTCAACTAGGAGAGCAGTTCCATTGGGTTACGCCCAGGAGTTGGTCGGCATGAAGGGGTTTGCATGAGCGTGCTGGTAGTTGATGTCGGGGGGACGCACGTGAAGGTTCTTGTTACCGGTGAACATAAACCTCGTAAGTTTCCTTCCGGGCGCCAACTGACGGCCAAACAAATGGTCGCGGGCGTGAAAAAGGTTATCGGAGACTGGAAGTACGACGCAGTTTCAATCGGCTTTCCCGGACCGGTTTTGCGAAATCACCCAGTTGCAGAACCACGCAATCTGGGAGGCGGCTGGGTTGGCTTTAACTTCAGGTCGGCATTCGGCTGTCACGTAAAGCTGGTAAATGATGCCGCCATGCAGGGGTTGGGCAGCTATCGAAGAGGAAAGATGCTCTTCCTTGGATTGGGAACCGGCCTCGGCTCGTCCTTGATTGTCGACGGCATCGTGGAGCCCATGGAACTCGGTCACCTTCCGTATAAGAAGGGGACGTACGAAGACTATGTGGGCAACGAGGCATTGGTGAAGCAAGGCAAGAAGAAGTGGCGGCGCCATGTCGCGGACGTGGTTGCCCGGCTCATTGCGGCTGTCGAGCCCGACGAGGTGGTTCTCGGAGGCGGCAACGCGAAGGAACTGAAAGAGCTGCCTCCAAAATGCAGGCTCGGCGACAACCGCAACGCATTCCTGGGAGGCTTTCGCTTGTGGGACGAAACAAGCAAGCCGAACGTTTCGAGCTCCACAGGATCGGTTTCAGGCACGCAGAGTACACGAAAGGGGAACGAACATGGCAGCACGTGCGGAAGTAATAGCGAGGCGACCAGCAGTTAAGCGCCAGGCATGGAAGAATCTCGGGGCCCACTATAAGGAGATCCAGGAAGTGCACCTGCGACAGCTCTTTACGGACGATCCCACGCGGGGAACGCGTCTGACGGTGGAAGCCTTGGGCCTTTATCTCGACTACTCAAAGAATCGCATCACCGACGAGACACTCAAGCTGTTGCTCAACCTCGCCAACGAATCTCGACTGCGGGAACGAATCGACTCCATGTTTCGCGGGGAGAAGATTAACCTCACCGAGAAACGAGCGGTTTTGCACATCGCCCTGCGGGCGCCGCGAGAGGCGTCCATCGTTGTTGATGGCGAAAACGTGGTCCCCAAAGTGCATGCCGTACTCGACCGCATGGCCGATTTCGCAAACCGTGTGCGAAACGGAGAATGGAAGGGGCACACTGGCAAGCGTATCCGTAACGTAATCAATATCGGCATCGGCGGCTCTGATCTGGGTCCAGTAATGGCCTACGAGGCTCTGAAGTACTACGCGCATCGAAGCATGACATTTCGTTTTGTATCGAATGTCGACGGCACCGACTTCGCCGAAGCCGTTCAAGACCTCGATCCATCGGAAACACTCTTCATCATCTCTTCGAAAACCTTCACCACGCTGGAGACGATGACCAACGCCCAAACGGCGCGGGCTTGGTCGCTCGCCGGACTCGGAGGCGACGAACAATCGGTCGCGAAGCACTTTGTCGCGGTCTCGACCAACACCACTGAAGTACAAAAGTTCGGTATCGATACCGCCAACATGTTCGAGTTCTGGGACTGGGTGGGTGGGCGTTACTCGATGAGCTCGGCCATTGGCCTCTCGACAATGATCGCCATCGGGCCGGACAATTTTTATGCACTCCTCAGTGGTCTCCATCAGATGGACGAACACTTCCGCACCGCTCCCTTCGAACGCAACCTGCCAGTGCTGATGGGTCTCTTGGCCGTCTGGTACAACGATTTCTTCGGAGCTCAGACGGTGGCTGTGCTGCCCTACGAGCAATACCTGAAACGGTTTCCCGCTTACCTTCAGCAACTGACGATGGAGAGCAATGGCAAGCACGTGACTCTCGACGGCAAGAAGGTCGCTCACCAGACCGGCCCTGTTTACTGGGGCGAACCGGGAACCAATGGTCAGCACTCGTTCTATCAACTGATTCACCAGGGAACCAGGCTCATCCCGTGCGACTTCATCGCCTTTTCCAAACCTCTGCATCGGCTTGGGCGGCACCACGATCTGCTGATCGCAAATGTTTTCGCGCAGACTGAGGCGCTGGCGTTCGGCAAAACCCCCAAACAGGTGGAAGACGAAGGCACGCCCGACTGGCTCGTTCCCCACCGCGTCTTCGAGGGTAATCGTCCTTCGAACACGATCTTCGCGGAACGGCTGACCCCGGAAACCCTCGGCAAACTGGTGGCGCTGTATGAACACTCTGTGTTCACCCAGGGCGCAATCTGGGACATCGACTCGTTCGACCAGTGGGGCGTCGAATTGGGTAAAGTTCTGGCGCAGCGAATCGTCCCCGAACTTGAGAGCAAAGCAGAACCGAACCTTGCCCACGATAGTTCCACCAATAGCTTGATCACTTACTACCGGAAATCCAAGGAGACTGCATGACATCCGTTGGCTTTGACCAACCGCTTTACGTATTACCTTTCGACCACCGAGGCTCGTTCCAGAAAAAAATGTTCGGATGGGACGGCGCATTGAGCTCGCAACAGACAGCCGAAATAGCGGCCGCCAAGCGCGTTATCTATGACGCCTTCACAACCGCCGTCCACGCGGGCGTGCCTAAAGAAAAGGCTGGCATTCTGGTGGACGAGCAGTTCGGCGCCGCGATTCTCCGCGACGCAAGAGCGGAAGGATATGCAACGGCCTGCCCGGCGGAAAAAAGCGGACAGGATGAGTTCGACTTCGAATACGGCGAAGACTTCGGCAAACATATCGAAGCGTTTCGTCCGACCTTCTGCAAGGTTCTGGTTCGTTACAACCCCGAAGGCGATTCCGAACTCAATCGACGCCAGTCGGCCCGTCTGTACCGCCTGTCGGACTATCTGCACAGCACCAGCCGTAGCCGGTTCATGTTCGAATTGCTGGTGCCTGCCGAAAAGGCCCAGCTCGAACAGCTTCGAGGAGACAAGAAAGCCTACGATCTCGAACTGCGTCCACGCTTGATGGCCCAGGCCATCGAGCAACTCCAGGATTCTGGCGTCGAGCCGGACGTATGGAAGATCGAAGGCCTCGAGCGGCGCGAAGACTGCGAAAAAATTGTCGCCGCCGCACGCCGTGGAGGCC
>JBEKXO010000340.1:0-12196 GCA_049511995.1 Terriglobales bacterium | reverse complement strand
GCAGACCTTGAAAAATTGGTGAGCATGATCGATGACGCGAAGACGGTGGCGATCTTTGGCGGGGACGGTTGCAGAGGAGGCCGCGACGAAGTTGTCGAACTGGCGACCAAGCTGAAGGCTCCCGTCGGCTATGCCTTCCGCGGGAAGCAATGGCTGGAGCATGACAATCCTAACGCCGTTGGCATGACCGGCCTGATCGGTTATGGCGGAGCGTACAACGCAATTAATGAAGCCGACCTTTTGCTTATGCTGGGCACAGATTTTCCGTTCTCCGAATTTCTTCCTGGCGCCAAGGTGAAGAAGGTTCAGATCGACAAAAATCCAAAGCACATAGGCCGCCGTACCGCGGTTGATCTCGGCCTTGTTGGCGATATCAAGTCGACCGTGAGTGCATTGCTTCCAGCCGTGCGTGAAAAGACGGATGGAGCATTTCTAGCCAAGCAGATTGCGCACACAGAATCTTTCCACAAACTGCTGCAGCACTATGTCGAGAAGGGGCCGGGGATCAAACCGATACGTCCTGAATTCCTCGCCGCGACGCTGAGCGAGCTCGCTTCGGATGACGCAATGTTTTTTGCGGACACGGGTACGGCCTGTATCTGGCTCGCGCGACATATCCGCGGTGGAAAAAACCGCAGGCTCTTTGGCTCATTCTCGTGGGCGTCTATGGCAAACGCCGCGCCGAATGCATTCGGATGTGCTCTGGCATATCCTGGCAGACAGTGCATCGCGTTATCCGGCGATGGCGGCTTCACAATGCTCGGAATGGGCGATCTGCTGACCCAGGTAGAACGACGAACTCCCGTGGTTCAAGTCATTCTCAATAACGAGAAGTTCGACTTCGTGCACATCGAGCAACAGGAGGCCGGCTTTATTCCGTTTGGCGTAGAGTTCAAGAATCCAAATTTTGCCAAGGTGGCTGAGGCAATGGGCGCGAAAGGCATTCGTATCGAGGAACCCGGGGACGTTCGAGAAGGTCTGGCCGAAGCTCTCGCATACAAGAATGGCCCGGTCGTTGTCGACGCAGTCGTAGATCCCTTCGCTCTTGCCATGCCGTCCCATTCACCATTCCACACGGTCAAGGGGTTCACCCTCAGTTTCGCCAAGCAAGTGCTGAGCGGCAGGCTGGATACAGTAATCAAGGAGATGAAGCGAAACGTGGGAATCGTCTGAGCCATGCCGGCGAGTACAAGGAGATGTTGGGTATGACGAAACCCATTCTGGTGGTAACCAGCCGTTATCCGACGGAAGTTGAAGACCGTATCGACCGCGATTACAACGCCCGGCGAAACCCGAACCAGCTTCCTTTCAGCCAGCAGAAGCTGCTTTCCGCGGCCGAAGGAGCCGACGCGTTGTTTATCACGCCGGCAGACCGGTTGGACTCTGAATTCTTCCAGAAAGTCTCGCCCACCGTAAAAATCATTGCCACCTACTCGGTGGGTTTTGAGCATATCGATCTGGAAGCCGCCGCTCGCAGGAAAATTCCAGTCGCCTACACCCCTGGTGTCAACAATGAAGCAACGGCCGACATCGCCATGCTGCTTTTGCTGGGTGCTTCGCGCCGCGCTTACGAAGCTCAGGAACTGGTTCGAACCGGAGCGTGGAAACCCCTGAGCCCCGACATGCTCTTGGGATGGCAGGTCGGTGGCAAAGTCCTCGGCATTTTGGGAATGGGACGCGTGGGACAGTCCGTGGCGCGTCGAGCTCGAGGATTCGGAATGAAGATTCACTATTCCAACGGTTCGAAGTTACCTGCGGAAATCGCCGGCGATGCGGTCTACCACGAGGATGCTTCGGATCTGCTTCGCGTAAGCCAGTTCCTGAGCCTGCACGCCCCGGAGGCTCCTCAGACCCGCCATTTCCTGAACTCCAAAACCATAAGCCTTCTTCCGCCCGGGGCTATCGTGGTGAACACCGCTCGCGGCGGATTGGTGGTCGACGAGGACCTCATCGCTGCTCTCAAGAGCGGACGGGTCGCCGCTGCCGGACTCGACGTCTTTGAAGGCGAACCAAAACTTCACCCGGAATATATTTCGCTGAAAAATGCATTTCTATTGCCGCATATCGGCAGCGCCACGATCGAAACCCGCACAGCCATGGGCATGCTGGCCCTGGACAATGTCGAAGCAGTGCTGAACGGTAGGCCAGCGCCGACCCTCATCCAGCGCTAGTCGCAGTCGGGAATCGTCTGAGCCACATCTAGGACGAAGGTATTGAGCGAATACAGGAAGATGGTCATCATTGGAGGGGAGTTGGCGGGCTTTCTGCGACCCAGCACCCGAGCTCAAATCTGGTTGACGTGACACTTATACCGGCGAAACTATCACCTTTTCCAACCTCTGCTCTACCAAGCCGCACCGGCTCTCTTCGGATGTCAGTTCTTACCGTCCCCTTAACATCCGCAATTTGAAGCGAAGAATTTCAATCGGTACGAGCTTCCAAAAACTAACCAAGACAATTGGCAGTTGCCATCAATTTGACATGTCAATGTCATCTGACTCCAGCCCGCATAGCAGTTTGAAGTTAGTAAGGTTCATAACTATCTAACACACGCGGTTTCAATGAAGTGAGACCTAGCTGCCGACCAGCGCCTTTGGCAGTGTACTTGCTTTTGTCTCATCGTCTGAACGAGGAAAATCAAGGTGCACGATGCCTGAACTAGACGCACAAACCGTGTCCATAGTTGTTCCCTTCCACAACGAAGGAGCTAACGTCACCGAGCTCTACGCTCGGTTGCATACTGTGATGGAAAGCACGAATTGGGGATATCAATTCGTCTTTGTAGATGACGGAAGCACAGATCACACGTTCAAGTTACTGAGTGAGCTTGCCGAAATTGACCCTCACGTGACCATCGTCCGTCTGCGCCGAAACTTCGGCCAGACTGCTGCCCTCGCCGCCGGGTTTACCCACAGCAAAAGCGAATATGTGATCGCCATGGATGGCGATCTTCAGCATAATCCGGCTGAAATCCCCAAGTTTTTGGAGAAGCTCGAAGAGGGCTACGACATTGTGAGCGGTTGGCGCCAGCGCCGCATCGACAACTTGTGGCTGCGGAAGATTCCTTCCCGTTGCGCCAATTGGCTGATGGCAAAGTTGAGCGGTGTGGACATTCATGACTTTGGAACCACATTCAAGGCGTACCGGCGCGACTTGCTTTCTCAGTTACCGCTCTATGGAGAGATGCACCGGTTCATCCCGGCTTTGGCGTCTTGGTACGGAGCATCGATTTGTGAAATACCGATTCAAAACGACAATCGAAAACACGGTAAGTCGCATTACAACCTGTCTCGGACGTTCCGGGTGCTGTTCGATCTCATCACCATTCGATTTCTTCTGCGTTACATGTCACGTCCGCTCCATTTCTTTGGCCGGCTCGGCATGATGAACATGAGTGCGGGATTCGGAATCGCGCTCTGGCTGTTCATGTGGAAAGTCTTTCTAGGCAGCAACGTCGTGCAGGAGCACGCATTGCTGCTGGTCTTCGCCGCAGTCCTCATTCTGGTAGGCCTGCAACTGATAGCGCTGGGACTTCTCGGTGAGTTGCAAGTGTGGCAGTACTTCAATCCCTCTGCGCGCAAACCTTATTCCTTATCGAAAGTCCTTGATCTTCACGCAGTAATGCCGGCCGACTAGGTACATATGTTGAATGAACTTCAAAATCGTTTTGTTGATTGGCGTCTGGACGTGGCGATTGCACTCCTGCTCACGCTCGGGGCCTTCGCCGTTCGCATTCACAACGTTGGGTTCAACAGTTTGTCGGAGGATGAGACGGCCAAGTGGCTCGCCATCGAGGAATATCGTCAGGGGCACTTCGTCGGCGTCAACAGTGAGCACCCAATGCTGCTGAAAGTGTTCGCATGGGCCAGTCTGGCAACCGGTGAGCGCTGGAATCGAAGCGCCTCCTTGCATAGCTGGCCATCGATGAACCCCGAGGGCTGGCTTCGTCTTCCAAATGTGCTCCTCGGCGCGGCCACCGCAGCAATCCTCTACTTACTCTGCCGGCAAATGATGGGGATCCCTGGTTCTTTTGCGGCGAGCTTCTTCTGGGCCTTCGCCCCTTTGCCGATTGCATTGAACCGGCTTACTAAGGAAGAGACGGCCCTCACATTCTTCACTCTCCTGGGTTGCTACTTCTACTGCCGGGCGCAACAGGCCCAGGCGGACGTGACTGCCCGGCGCTGGTACGACCTGAGTGCAATCGGCTTTGGTCTGTCTTTCGCGTCGCAGTACATTATCCACCTGTTTGGCATTAATGCACTTGCTTGGTTTCTTGCGGGAAGAGCTGGGCTTAATCACGAGCCGTCGCGGTTCGGATACAAACGATTCTTCCTCGTGCTGTTACTGGCCTTCGTGCTGGTCAACCCGGTCATTCTCTTTCCGCACAACTTCACCACCATCGTGCAGTGGCTGCACCATGCTGGCGTGAAGCACAGTGGCTACGACTTCGATGGCACGTTGTATGTGAACTTTGCTTCGCGTCTGCTGGGCGGTGTGCCCTGGTACTTTTATTTCTGGTTGCTGCTGGTAAAAACGCCAATTCCAATCCTGGCGGCAACGGCGCTCGGATGCATATTGCTTTTGCGCGACCGCAAAACTCTTGCCTCATGCTTCTTCCTGTCATTCGTGCTGCTGCAATTGGCCGGGCTCTCGATTTGCGGAGCAAAGTGGATTCGCTATTCACTTTCGATATTGCCTTTCTTATTCCTGGCCGGGGGCTACGCTGTCCAGCAAACGTGGAACTGGCTGGCGCAACGAAGGATGTCGCTGGCTCCCGTCGCCATCGCCGCCATCGCCCTGTTCGGATGGCCGCTTCTCGAACTGCATGCCTGGGCGCCCTATTACCCGTTCTACCTGAACGCAATTGGCGGTGGGACCACGAACATAACCCGATACTTTGCGCCCGATGAGGTTTCCGAATTTGACTCGCGTGAAGTCGCGCAACAAGTGTGTCCAACCGCTTTCGCGGGGGCAACCCTGGCGACCGGCCGGCCGATGAGCATGACCCACTATCTCCAAGACTGTGGGCGTTCCGACATCCGGATCATCCCGCTCTTCGATCCTCTCTATACACCTCGGGAAGGAGATCTGATTGTTCTCGAGCCTTCCCGCCGGTTCTTTGAGACGCAACGATTTTTCGACGCCATCGAACACTCCAGCATGTCGAACCACGAAATCCGTGTTGGACCAGTTCTGGCGAGCACGATCTATCAATTCAATTCATCGATGGCCAAACAAAGCAGCATTCGGGAAGGCATGATCCTCAGTCAGTCGCGTCAACACCAGCCTTCCTTCAACAAAAAGGTTCGTAACTTAGATTGGGCGAGTGTGCAGTCCTTTTCCTTCTGGCCGCTCCCCGCAAGGCAACAACGATGACTCTCGTATCACAATACTTGAACTCGCGGGTGCGCTGGTTTCTACGCGCATCGGCATTCCTGCTTGTTTGCCTCCCGGCGGTGGCGCAGCAAGCCAACATTTCCACGCCTCTGACTGCTAACGAGGTAATGGAGCGCGTCGTGGCAATGAACGAACTGCGCAACAAAGCTCTCGAAAACTATTCGAGTCTCCGCAGTTATCACCTTGAATGCCTCTGCGTGAGCCACAAACAGGCCGATATGGTGGTTCGCGCCGATTACCACGCACCGAATAAAAAGGAATTCACGATCGTATCGGAGAACGGATCCGGCACGGTTCGAACTCGCGTCTTCAAGAAGCTCCTCGCGGCCGAAGAGGAATCCATGCGCGAGGAGAATCGGCAGCGTTCCGCAATTACTCGTGCGAATTACACATTTCAAGTCGTGGATTACCAAACAACAGATGCAGACGAATTCTATGTGCTCGAAGCACTGCCGCGGAACAAGAACAAGTTTCTGTTTCGAGGACGAATCTGGGTGAATGTCACAGACTTTGCCATCACCCGAGTCGAGGGTGAGCCGGCCCAAAATCCATCGTGGTGGACCGTCAAAACTGACTTCAAGCGTAGCTATCAGAAAATCGGCAATTTCTGGCTGCCCGAATCAAACGAGAGCGAGACAAAGGTGCGCATTCTTGGCACCGCCGTTCTAACCATTAGCTACGGGACGTACCAGATCGCAGAGACACCCGGCACAAAACTGGCTTTGTCTTTAAAGACGTCGTCCAGCGATCAGTAAAGAACGAATACTAAAAGGCAGAGACACAACGTCGTGATTGGAGTCAATACTCCCAATTGGATACCCCAATGAGTCGACCATCTACTTCTTTCGCGAATACCGATCGAGAATACAATCTTTCGGACCTGGCTCGCCCGAACTCAGTTCACCGCATCGCATTCGCGGTCCCTTACAAGCCCGCATTGCGACAGGTTGCAGCGTTGCCCGCAAAAGAGGCAAGGCAGCCGAACCCTTCCAGACTGCAACGAACAGAAGTCCGTGACATATTTCACGATAGTCTGATTGAATCAGCTCGAAAGTCCCAGCGAAATCCTTGGGCCGCAGTTGGATCGCTGGCCTTTCCGTTGTTCTTCTTAGTGATTCTAGTTGTCGCTCCGTTTTTTTTCACGGATCCGCTGCCCAAACGTGCAATCGTAACGATGTTATATGTACCCCCGGTGCCAGCCGCAGCTTCGAATGTCACGAAACTTCGAGTAGCAACGTCCACAAATGCTTCGACAAGCACGAGCATTCCTGACCCGGTGCGTAAGACACAAGAAGCGCCGCCACCTAAGGTCGACGCGACGAGCGGGGTGGTCGGGGGAGTTCCTGGAGGAGTAGTCGGCGGAGCGCCCGCACTCAGCGAAGTCTTGGGTAGCACGCACAGTGCGCCCGTGCTCGCGAAAACACCAGAGCCCACCAGGAGAATGCGTGTCGGTTCGCGCGTAGCCGCTGCGAACTTGATTCACGACATTGCACCGATATATCCGCCTGAGGCTGGCCGGGCACGCATTGAAGGGACGGTAGTACTACTGGCCGTGATCGGCAAGGATGGCACAGTGCGGGACGTGCGAGTCCAGAGCGGCTCCCCGCTGCTGGCGCAAGCCGCTATCGATGCAGTCAAACAATGGCGCTACAGGCCGTACCTCTTGAATGGAGAACCAGTTGAAGTCGACTCCCAGATCACCATTACTTTCAACCTGTCCAGAGGCTAAATGTCGATAATCCACAACACGTACGCGAGGCCTGAACGGCAACCGCGAGCGCTCCCGAAAGTAACACACTTGTTGCCGCTGATCGCCTTGGCTGGTTGTCTCCTTGTTGCGTCCACGTCCGCGCATGCTACTGAAGCAGCCGTTACAAAAGCAGGCATCGTTGGCACGGTGGTTGATATTAGCGACGACCCGATTCCCAATGCCACCGTAATCCTTCTAGCCCCGGAGCTCGATCATATCACCGCTGTAACAAAGGACGATGGATCTTTTGCGTTCCACGACATCATGCCAGGAATTGACTATCAGGTCACAGTCACAGCTGAAGGGTTTGGAGAGTGGAGTTCGTCCGTTACAGTCGAACCTGGACAGGACAAAATTCTGGCAGATATCAAACTCCGCATTTTGGCTGAGCAGCGGGCAGTTACTGTGACCTATTCCTCGAAGGAGGTTGCTACCCAACAACTCAAAGCTGAAGAGCAGCAGCGCGTTTTGGGCTTTATACCGAATATGTATGTTACGTACGAACCTCACCCCGAGCCTCTTACCTCGAAGATGAAGTTCAAGCTGGCCTATAAAGACCTCACCAATCCAGTTTTCTTCGCCCGCGCGGCTGCGTGGTCCGGGGTAGAGCAGGCCACTGACCTCAGAAATTACCCCCAAAATGCAACGGGATATGGCAAACGGTTCGGGACCGGCCTCGCCGACGCCACTACAGAGGACTTGATCGGCAATGCCATTCTTCCATCGCTTCTTCATCAAGACCCTCGCTACTTCTACCAGGGCACTGGTACAAAGAAGTCTCGCGCTCTTCACGCCTCGCTAGCGGCATTTATCTGTCAGGGAGACAACGGAAACTGGCAGCCGAATTATTCTACGTGGGGCGGCAGTTTGATTTCATCTTCCATTTCTACCGCTTACTACCCAAGTTCCGATCGTAATGCTGAGCATGTATTCCGAACCTTTGGGATTGGTATGGGCCTGCACGTTGCCGGCAGTTTGGCCCAGGAGTTTATCTTGGACAAATTCACAAGTAGAGGTAAGCACTGATTTCGAACAAAGCACTGCGAAGCTCTCCTGTTTCGCCAAGCCGTACCATTCGGGAGTAGGGTACGGGAACAGTGAGTCTCCGGCTCCCTGGATCACCTTATTTGGCTTTATGACATGCAGCGTGTCCGAATCGTAAAAAACATTCCGCTGATTGTTTTGGTCGCCGCGTGCCTGCTGCTCTCCACCGCCGAGTCTTTTGAGCCAGCGCCGAAACTGTATCGCGCCAAGCCGGAGGACGTGCCGCCGTGGGCGGAACAGGGAAATTTTCGTTTCATCCGGGTCGACGGCGGACAAATCGAGCGCTGGAAAGCCGAGCGGACCTGGTGGGGCAAAAAAATCAGCGCTCAAGAGAAGGACGTACTAAGCCACATTTATGACCGCGATTTCGAGCAAATGCTCGGCTTGCTCAAGGACGCGGAGTTCAACTGGATTTGGATCACCTGGAGCAGCGGCTGGTCGCTTAGGGATGAGGAAGAGAACCGGGAGAATCTGAAAAAGGTAATCGTCCGCTGCCATGAGAATGGCATCCATGTCTCGGCTTACCTGTCGGCTTCCAACATGTTTCGCAAGAGCGCCTTTCGCGACGACCCGGAGACGAAGAATTACGGGCTGTGGATGCACGGCATCCCCATGTTCTACGCCGGCCCGACCAAAACCGATCTGCAGATCTCATGGGATCGCCGCCTGGCCGACGCGCGCAAGTCCGGCTGGCGGGCCTATCTATTGAAGAAAGCGGCGCTGGCGGTAAACGCGGGCGTGGACGCGATCATGTGGGACAACATGATCGGCTACAACGACGGCCTGGCCCAGTTGCTCGATGACACCCAGCGTATGGCGGAGCGGAAGGCGCAGCAGACCGGCCGGCCCAAGGTCATGGTTTATGCCAATGTCCATATTTCGCCGGGCCGCTTTGCGATGAACGACATTAACGACGCGATCTGGGAGGAGGACGGCAAGGACACTCCGGGGGTGTGGAACGGTAAATGGCAGGTGGACAACGCGCGCAAGATCAAGTTCCTGAGCGGCGAGAAGCAGCCTTGGCAGGCCCTGATGTATGAGAACGACATTTACCATTGCGGCCATCGCGAACTTTGCATCCCTAGCCCGGCCGAGCAGAAGCTTTCTATCGCCGAGGCCTATGCGTTCGGCGCGGCCACCTCGCGCAACATCGAGGGTCGATTCCTCTCCGCGCTGATCAAGGGTGAGCCAGATGCTCGGGAAGCCTGGACGGCCATCGCTCAATACAATCATTTCCTGGTCGAGCATCAGGATCTCTATCACCAGACGGTGCCGGCGGCTCGGATCGCCTTAATCTCCGCCGAGCCGCACAACCCGCTGGCCGACGAGTTCCTCAAGCGGAGCGTCTTCTTCGAGACCAAAGTGCTCGCACACCTCGACAAGGGGATTCCCTTGGGGCGGTTCAAAGTACTGGTGATGCCGGCCGACCTGACCAAGCTCAGCAACCAGCAAAAGGCCCGGTTGGATACGTTCACCGCCAGCGGCGGTGTCATCATCAGGGCGGGAAAGGCGGAGCCGGGAATCGTGGCCCGCGTCGAAGCTGCGGCCGGAGGGCCTCGCCTCAGTCTGGGGCCGCGCGGTTACGTGCTGGGCCAGCTGACTCGGAAACCCGACGGTCGAACTTTGATTCTCCACTTGCTCAACTACGATCACCAGGCCCCGGCAGAGAACGTGAAAGTCCGGCTGGACCTGAGCGAGTTGGTCGATCTGCGAGGAACCAAGGATCTGAGCCGTTGGGAGGTGAAAGTCCTTTCGCCGGATGCGGACGAACCTCAGATCGCTGGTCTCTCTCTGCACGGGAGCGTCTGCGAGTTCACCGTGCGCCGGATCGAGCACTATACCGTGGTGACTTTCTCGCCCAATCCGGGGCCGTAGCTTTGTCGAACAGCCTGGGCATCTTGTTTGCTCCTATGCCACAAGTCAGCTGACATCCTCATTCGACCACGACGTGAGTGTTGAAGGCCTATACGAATCCATCTGCCAACTCATGGCCCCAATAAACGCCATTTGGACGCGATCCTCCCGCTTTCTTCTGGAGGCGAACAATGACATTCCTCCGAAGGCGGAGGAGAAGGCACGCACGTAAGTAGGACACCTAGCCCACGACGAATGCGCGTCGCGCCTGAACTTGAGACCGTGGTGTTACTAAGTCGGTTGCGGCACCGGGGCAGAAAACTGCTTTTCGATCGGTCGCGGAGCAGTCCTGCGCCGCGCCACTTCGGGGCGGGTACCCCGCGAACCCTATTGGATATTGGCGTCCCCGACGGGGCTACTTTGAACCATTTGAGCACCCTGCGCCGGGTCGTTTATCGCGCGAATTTGGAATGTACCGGGTAAAACGAGGCACTGTATTCCGGCTCGTCATAGAGCGATGAGAGCCGTCAACTGGTGGTAGGCTTTAGCAATCATGGATCGCAATGAACCACCTACGCCAATTGGAATCAGTCTTGAGGTCGTGGCGTATGGTTCGGGTGTTCCCTGCCCCAATTGCCTTCATTCTGTCGGCACCATCTCTGAGGTGGCCCAACGATTCTTCGAGACAGGCTCGTTCCCGTGTGGATGGTGCAGCAGTGAAATAGACGTATGGGAGGCATCTCACAAGCTCGTGAGTAAAACGGGGGCGTCCTTCAATGGGTTGACTTCCTTAGGTGCCCAGAAAACATCCTTCAGATTCGAACTGGGTCGCAGCGAGACAAAGGAAATCGATCTTTCGCAATATGGCGTCCCAGATGACGCCACGTTGTTGCAAGTTAACCTTTATCCGCAGCGTCAGGATTGCTGTTTTCCGTTCATAGGCCACAAACAGTTTTCGCCCCAATCGCTGGGAAGAAAAATTCTTGTATTCGGCCAACCTCTGGATGGGAGCGCACAGGAAGTGATAATTGCTGCGTCAGTGACTTGGGTTCCTTCGCACGATGAGAGTAAGGAGAGTTGGATTTACTTGACCGAAGCCTTCGACGCATGGGCTTCTCAAAAATATTGGAACGTCATTCTTCCAGCATACGTTGGGTTTGAAATTGCCTTGATGAGGTTCGTGAAGGCCACAATGGAACGGCGGCTTTCGAAAGAAAGAATTTCCGACTTTGTTAGGGACGGCCTTACGTCATCGGTAGCTCTAAATGTGATTCTTCCATTGCTCTGTGATTTGTCCACTATTCGGCGTCTTCCCGACTCAATCCGTGGCGAACTAAACCGACTGCGAAAATTGCGGAACGAATTAGTACACGATGGCCTCGCCAAAGACGGCGTTTCAAAACAACTGGCCAGCGAAATGCTCTGTGCAACGGTCTTCGGCTTCGAGTATTTGCGATATGCTGAAGACCCGCTTCGTAAAACAGAAGCCCCTCCGAGGGAAACTTTTCTCGTCGTAGATATTCCCAATAACGTCAAAAAGCAGTAGAGTCTTTGGCTTTACTACAACTTTGCTCCCTCGATACGTGGCATGACACCTTCCATCGTGTAGCGCACGAATTGGGTGCCCAGTTTCGCTAATTCGTAAGACTGTTCATCATCAAAAGCCGACGCCATAATTCTCGAAACCGTGCCGCTGCGTTTGGGCGTCTTCTTGATGAAGTTCCCCGCGTAATCTGTCTCCCGATGCTGGCGAATGACGTGCCCGGTGCTCAGGTCATGGATTAGCAATTTGAACAAGTCTGCCTCGGCGGAATCTTCCCGAACACGC
Source organism: Terriglobales bacterium (assembly GCA_049511995.1). Lineage (GTDB taxonomy): Bacteria > Acidobacteriota > Terriglobia > Terriglobales > Acidobacteriaceae > Acidiflorens. The sequence continues at coordinate 323 of JBEKXO010000340.1, read as the reverse complement.
TGCCCCGCATGAACTCCTTGCCACATCTCCTGTCTTGTACACCCGACGTTCTTGTAGATAAAGTGAATTACTGCAAAGTGAGCTTCCGAGTACATCTCGATCCATTGAATGAACATTCTTACCACATCATCGTCGCAGATATGGTGGACTGCAGCGTTTGTAAGAAGGTTCCGAACAAAGACGCGCTTTTGCTCACTCTCCGCTGCTGACCAGTCCCGGAAACACTTCTTAATGAGCTTCAGATACTCCGGACTTTCGATGCGCTTCTGAATGCTCTCATCATTTAGATCGAGTCGGGTCAATATTTCAGCGATGGTTATTCC
>JBEKXO010000339.1:0-12596 GCA_049511995.1 Terriglobales bacterium | reverse complement strand
TGCCGTCGAAATGGAAATCACGTTGGGAAACCGATTCCACTCGAGCGGTTCGTCAACTACGGCCTTTGGTTCCAGCAACGCGCTGTCCCGGATGTAGACGAACGGTCGGTGCAGAGCGTGGAAGTCGACACGCGCGGTTTCAACGTGATCTTGGCGGACGGCGAGCAATTCACGTCGCGACATGTAGTGGTCGCGGCCGGAATCGGTACGTTTGCGACTCGGCCTGCAGAGTTTGCTAATATCCCTTCTTCGCTGGCTTCGCATACGAGCGAACACAACGATCTTCGGAAGTTTGCTGGGCGGCGGGTGGTTGTCATTGGAGCTGGGCAAAGCGCGCTGGAATCGGCAGCGCTATTCAAAGAGGCAGGCATCGAGGTTGAGGTAATTGCACGCACAGAGACTCTCAACTGGGTGGGGTTACATCCTCGATTGCATCATCTGGGCGCGCTTTCGAAAATGCTGTATTCGACGCGCGACGTGGGGCCCGCGGGGATAAGCCGTTTGGTTGCGACGCCGCACTTATTTCGTCGTTTTCCTCGGGGGTTTCAGGAGCGCACGGCGTATCGAGCGATTCGACCGGCTGGCGCAGGATGGCTGCGGCCACGACTCGAGGGCGTGCAGATCACGTTGGGCGGTAAGGTAATCTCCGCCGAGGTTGCGGGCAGCCAGCTTCGCCTTCGACTGAACGACGGGACGGAACGCCTCGTCGATCATGCGCTTCTGGCAACGGGTTTTCGGGTTGATATTTCGCGGTATCCGTTTCTATCTCAGTCACTAGTCAAGCAACTGAAAACAATGAATGGCTACCCAGTGCTCAAGCGTGGACTGCAGTCCTCGGTCCCAGGACTGCATTTTCTTGGCAAGCCTGCGGCGTGGAGTTTCGGGCCGCTGCTGGGATTTGTTTCAGGGGCGGAGTTCGCCTCGAACGAATTGGTTCGTTCGATTACTCGGAATAACGGAAACAGTTCGAACGGTAAGAGCAACTGACCTGTGAGCGTTCTACTTCAACCGGTGCCGAGTTCTGAGATTGTTCGTTGCGCGGATCATACTGTCGGAGCAGTGGTGGTCGGTGGCGACTATCAGGGACTAGGAATTGTTCGGAGCCTCGGGCGACAGGGAGTGCCTGTTTGCGTTGTGGACGACGAACATTCGATTTCGCGCTATTCGCGATACTCGAAGCGATTTGTAAGCTTGCCAGACTTGCGCGATCAGAGTAAGGCAGTCGATGGCCTGATCGAGGTTGGGAAGGGGCTGGGATTGGAGGGATGGGTTCTGTACCCGACCCGCGAGGAGCTGGTCGCTGCTATTTCGCACCGTCGTCTGGAACTGAGCGAGGTATTTCGAGTTCCTACACCGCATTGGGAAAGTGTGAAGTGGGCCTGGGACAAAAGGAACACTTACCGTCTCGCTCGGGAACTAAAGATTCCCATACCTGTCACTTATTATCCTGAAAATATTGATCAATTGGCCCAACTGGATGGCCTTCGACCTCCCTTTGCGATTAAGCCTGCTATTAAAGAACATTTCTTCTACGCCACCAAGGCCAAGGCATGGCGCGCTAACAGCCACGCTGAGCTAAGAACTCTATATCAAAAGGCATCTGACCTGGCCGGCAGCGGAGAGATCATGGTGCAGGAATTGATCTCCGGCGGTGGAAGCCAACAATTTTCTTATTGCGCATTTTTTCGGAACGGTGAAGCGGTAGGGAAGATGGTCGTGCGGCGCAGGCGTCAGCACCCGCTCGAGTTTGGGAGAGCCAGCACTTATGTCGAAACCGTGGACGTTCCCATTCTGGAGGAGTATTCCGAGCGATTCTTGCGCGCGATTGATTACTATGGCCTAGTTGAAGTGGAGTATAAGCTTGACCCGCGAGATTCCCAATATAAGCTTCTAGATGTCAACGCTAGAACGTGGGGCTACCACAGCCTCGGGGCAGAAGCTGGCGTGGACTTCAGCTACATGCTTTACTTGGATCAAGTTGGGTTGCCGGTATCAGTCAGCAAAGGCCGCTCCGGATTGTCCTGGGTGCGCACGACCACGGATCTTCCCGCCGCAATCATGGGGATTCTCAGTGGTGATACGGATTGGAAGAGTTACTTTCGTTCGTTGCAAAACTGCAATGTAGAGGCAGTCTTTAGCCGTCGAGACCCGCTTCCGGGTCTGGCCGAAGTAGCGCTCATCCCGTATCTGGCCATCAAAAGAGGCTTCTGAAGTGAATCGACTTTCGTTCCTAACGTGTCGCTTAACTAGCAGTATCTAAGGAGTTCAAATGACTGCGCTCCCCCTCCGTCAAAACACTGACGAGAATTCCCAGCGGCTTGTCAGCATCGACTCGGAAAGTGCGATCTACCGAGACGGCAGCTACCTGAAATACAACCCTTCTTGGCATGCCGAGGAATCACCGTTCAAGGTCAGACAAATCCTGCGAATGGTCGAGCGGCAGAGGTTAGCCCCCAAAAGCGTGTGCGACGTCGGTTGTGGCGCGGGCATCGTTCTCGCGGAACTTCAACCGCATCTTCCTTCTGACTGCATTTGCTTTGGTTACGATGTTTCCCCTAATGCGATTGCCATGTGCCCGAACCGCGGCAATGACAACCTTCGTTTTCGCTTGCGCGACATAAGAAAAGAGCAGAATGAGACTTTTGTCGACTTGCTTCTCATGCTGGACGTTTTTGAACACGTTGAAGATTACATAGGACTCATAAGGGCAGTGCGATCCAAAGCCAAGCAGAAACTATTTCACATACCACTGGATCTTTCGGTCCAGGCAGTTCTGCGCAAGAATGGTCTTCTTCTTCGCCGCGATCATCATGCGCATTTGCACTATTTCACGAAGGAGACAGCACTCCGAACGTTGACAGATGTTGGATACCAGATAGTCGACTATTTCTATACTCCACGATGCATTGAGTTGGGAGATAAGTTTATTCAGAGAGTCGCGAGGCTTCCAAGGAAGCTGTGCTTCGGCGTTTCTCCGGATCTGAGTGTGCGGGTTCTGGGTGGTTACAGCCTAATGGTACTGGCTGAGTAATACTTCAAGGTCTAGGTCATTGGAGGTATATAGGTGAGTTTGCCGGAATCACAAGGTCACGCGCTTCAGGGGATCGCGATTGTTGGAATGGCTGGACGTTTCCCAGGTGCTCGGAGCGTTGCGGAGTTCTGGCGCAATCAGATCCATGGGATTGAAGCAATTTCCCACTTCCGTGTCGAAGATCTTGAAATCCCAGACGCGGTGAATGTCGCGCAGAACCCGAATTACGTTCGCTCGCGCTCGGTTCTCGATGACGTAGATATGTTCGAGCCGGAGTTTTTCGGGATTCTTCCGAAGGAAGCCGAGTTACTTGACCCGCAGCAGCGGCTTTTTCTTGAGTGTTGCTGGCAAGCGTTTGAAGACGCCGGATACGATCCGGCCGTTTATGACGGACCCATTGGTGTCTATGCCGGCAGCAGCACCAGCACATACTTTTTATCGCGCCTCTGCACCAGGCCCGGCTTCATTCGAAAGTTTGTCGGGGGCTACCAGGTAGATAACTATCCCGAGATGATGGGAAACAACCTGGATTTTCTTTCGACTCGGGTCTCATATAAGTTCAATCTTCGCGGACCCGCTTTCACCATGCAGGCGGGTTGCTCCACATCCTTGGTCGCTATCTGTCAGGCATGCCAGTCGCTGCTGACTTATCAGAGCGACATGGCGCTGGCAGGGGGCACGTCGATTACTTTCCCACAGAAGCGCGGTTCCTATTATCAGGAAGGCGGCATGACCTCGCCCGACGGCCATTGCCGAACATTTGACGCGGAGGCCCAAGGCACAGTATTTGGAGGCGGAGTTGCGGTGGTTTTGCTGAAACGCCTCGAGGATGCTATTCGGGAAGGCGACCAGATCTACGCGGTGATTCGAGGTTTCGCGGTTAATAACGATGGAGCGGCTAAAGTTGGCTATACCGCTCCGAGCGTAGAGGGTCAGGCTAGCGTGATTGCGCTGGCTCAGGCAGCGGCGGGCATCGACCCTTCTGACGTGGGTTATATAGAAGCGCATGGCACCGGAACACCGCTAGGCGACCCAATCGAACTGGCAGCTCTCGCGCAAGCATTTCGGACGCGCACTTCGACAAAGCGATTTTGCGTGGTGGGCACGGCTAAGACCAACGTCGGTCACCTTGATATCGCTGCGGGCGTGACCGGGCTGATCCATGCTACTCATGTTGTGCGACATGGTGTGTTTCCACCTACTCTACATTTCAATAAGCCCAACCCCAAGTTCGATCTGGAGAACAGTCCGTTTTACGTGAACACGAAGTTGTCTGAGTGGAAGGCCAACTCGAAGCCTCGTCGCGCCGGAGTTAGCGCTTTTGGCGTTGGTGGAACGAACGCGCATGTGGTTCTGGAGCAGGCACCGGCGCAGGTTCGTGAGGCAACGAAACGGCCGCTGCAGTTGATCGTGCTGTCGGCGCGCTCCCAAGCCGCATTGGAACAGGCGACCGATAATCTGGCGCAGCATTTGAAAGCGAATCCGGATGTGAGCCTTGCGGATGTGGCTTGGACACTGCAGGCTGGGCGACGACCCTTTTCATTCCGACGCTTTGTGGTGGCGCGTGATATTACCGAGGCAAGCAACGCCCTTTCCGAGCGCGATCCTAAGCGAGTCCGAACACGAACCCGCGGCAAAGAGGATCCCAGGGTCTGTTTTCTGTTTCCGGGCCAAGGATCGCAGCATCCCAATATGGCTCGGGAGGTATATCAGACCGAGCCGGTGTTTCGCCAGACGGTTGACCGTTGCGCAGAACTGCTGCGTCCCCACCTGGGCGAGGACCTTCGCGAACTGCTCTATCCCCGGCGAGGCTCATCGGACGAAGCCTCGCGACGGGTTACCGATACTGTCGTTGCGCAACCTGCCATTTTTACCATCGAGTACGCACTCGCTCAACTCTGGATGAGCTGGGGAATTCACCCTCAAGTCATGATCGGCCACAGTATTGGCGAATTTGTTGCCGCTTGCCTGGCGGGTGTGTTCACGCTGGAAGACGCGCTCTCCCTGGTGGCAGCGCGGGGACGAATGATGCAAGAACTGCCAGAGGGTGGAATGCTCTCCGTGCGCCTTCCGGAGTTAGAAGTTCGCGGACGGCTGAATGGGAAACTCTCGCTGGCAGCGGTCAACGCGCCGTTTCTGTGCGTGGTGTCTGGACCTCTTGACGCACTGGACGAATTCGAGCAGCAGCTTAGTAGCGCGGGAGTGGCGAGCCGTAGGTTGGTAACCTCTCACGCATTCCATTCGGCGATGATGGATCCCATTCTTGCTCCATTTACGGCGCAGGTGAAAAAAGTCCATCTGAAACCTCCCCAAATTCCCTACATTTCAGGTGTGACTGGGAAGTGGATTTCCGAAAAGGAAACCACCGATCCAAGTTACTGGGCCAGCCATTTCCGTCAGGCAGTGCAATTTTCAGCCGGGGTAACCGAGCTGCGAAAGAATCCCAACGATATTTTGCTGGAAGTTGGACCCGGCAATGTATTGGCCACGCTGGCCCGCCAACACAACGGATCTTCTGATCAGCCAATAATCTCGTCGCTCTCCGACGGCTTCTCCGGAGTAGGCGATGAGTTGAGCTTAATGAGCGCGCTCGGCTCTCTGTGGCTTGCTGGAGCGCAGCCAGACTGGAAGGCTCTTTACGGCAATGAGCGTAGATTACGAGTCTCTTTGCCAACCTATCCGTTTGAACGAAAGCGCTACTGGCTTCCGGAACCTGCTGCGGATGAGTTTTCAACGCAACTTCCGGCCGCCTCGGCAGCTGATTTCATCTCAACCGAAACTTCCTCCCCCGACCTGGAGAAAATGGAACTCGTGACCACACCAGCGCAAGCAGATGCAGTTGCAGTTGCTACTACGGCATTCAGTCGTACGGATCGAATTCGTGCGGCACTCGCCGAAATCTTCGAAGACTTGTCGGGCGTCAACCTCTCACAAGCGGACGGTGCTACGACGTTCCTCGAAATGGGCTTTGATTCACTTTTCTTGACTCAGGTGACTCAAGCGTTACAAGCCAAGTTTGGGTTGAAGGTTACCTTCCGCCAGTTGCTTGGCGATCAGTGCAGCTTGAGCGCGTTAGCCGAGTATATGGACGCTAAGCTTCCGGCCAATGTTCTCCCGGCGGTTGTCCAAACTCCCGCTGTGACTCAACAAACACGGGTGGTCCAAGCGCCCGTTCCAGCGATTACCCCATCTGCGGAATTGGCCACTCCACCGGCGAGTGGAAACGGAGGTATCCCCATGCCCGAATCTTCTGTTGAGCGCCTGATGCGGGAACAGCTCCAGGCAATGAACCAGCTCTTCGCCAAGCAACTGGAAACACTGCGCGGCTCTTCACCAGTAGCCGCACCGTCCGCAGCGATTGCAGTTCCGGTCGCCGCAGCACCAAAGCCAGCGGCCACAATTGCATCGCCGGCGCCGCTTGTTGCGGTTCCCCCCGCCCAGCCAGAAGTCAATGCGAAGGAAGAGTTCAAGCCCTTCGGGCCTTACAAGCCACCGCAAAAAGGCGTGTCGGGCAACGTAACTCCGCTGCAAGAACAGGGGTTGCAGCGACTGAAGGAGCTGTACATCAAGCGGACGGCGAAGTCGAAGGCCATGACGCAGCAATATCGCTTGCCGCTCGCGGATCCGCGGGTTGTCTCAGGTTTCCGCTCGCAGTGGAAAGAGATTGTCTATCCGATCGTTACGGTGCGCTCAAAAGGCTCCCGTCTATGGGATGTGGATGGGAATGAGTACATCGACATTTTGAACGGCTTTGGTCCGATCATGTTGGGACACCGGCCTGATTTTGTTGAAAAGGCGATTGAGCAGCAATTGCACGAGGGCTTCGAAATCGGCCCGCAAACGCCACTTGCCGGCGAAGTCGCCAAGATGTTCTGTGACATGACTGGGAACGAACGGATGACTTTCTGTAATACCGGCTCCGAGGCAGTGATGGCGGCTCTGCGCGTAGCGCGGACCGTGACCGGGCGCAATAAAGTCGCGCTTTTTGCGGGTGCCTATCACGGCATGTTCGATGAAGTTCTGGTCAAGGGGTTTAAGAAAGGTGGAGTGCCGCAATCGGCGCCGGTTGCTCCTGGCATTCCGCGCGAGAAAGTGGCCAATGTGACGGTGCTTGACTATGGCACGGCGGAATCGTTGGAGTGGATCCGGCAGAATGCTAAAGATTTGGCGGCAGTGCTGGTCGAGCCGGTCCAGAGCCGCCACCCCCATCTGCAGCCTCTCGAATTCTTGCAGGAGATTCGGAAGATTACAGAAGAGACCGGTTCGGCGTTGATATTCGATGAGGTGGTAACCGGCTTCCGTGTGCATCCGGGTGGTTGTCAGGCGCTCTTCGGCATACGATCTGACCTAGCCACCTACGGCAAGGTGGTGGCGGGAGGCATGCCGATCGGTATTCTCGCCGGCAAAGCGCAGTTCATGGACGCTCTCGATGGCGGACAGTGGCAGTTCGGTGACGAATCTTACCCTGAGGTGGGCGTAACATTTTTTGCCGGAACTTTTGTGCGGCATCCATTGACGGTCGCGGCGGTCAAGGCTGTGCTGCAACACTTCAAGGAAGAGGGACCTGCCTTACAGGAACAGCTGAGCCAAAAAACGGCAGGGATGGTAAAGAGAATCAACGAATGCTTCGAGCGGAACAATGTTCCGTCTCGGGTTGAGCACTTCGGAAGCATTTTTTACTTCGGTTTCCCCAGTGAAGAGCGTTTTACGAGTTTGTTCTATTACTTCCTTCGAGCGAAGGGGATTCATATCCTCGAAGGGTTCCCGTGTTTTCTCACGACTACGCACACGGATGCGGACATCGAGCAGATTGTTTCCGCATTCAGCGAAAGTGTCGCGGAGATGCAGAAGGCGGGATTCTTCCCCGCGGCGTCTGGTATTGGCCAAGTTGCCCAATCGGACGCACACCCTGTTTCGGCGGCCGTTCCCGTGCCGGTTCTAGAGGCGGCTTTGACCGAGCCTCAACTCGAAGTATGGCTTTCAGACCAACTCGGAGAAGAAGCATCATGCAGCTTTAACGAGTCGTTTAGTCTGCAACTGCGCGGTAAGTTAAATGAGGCGGCTTTCAAACCTGCCTTGCAGGATGTTCTCGCACGGCACGATGCGCTGCGCGCGACATTCAGCCGAGAGGGTGATCGGCAATATTTCTCTCCGAAGTTGGATATTAAGGTTCCGACGGTTGATTTGAGCGAGCTTGCTCCTGCCGAGCGTGAGGCGCGGGTGCGTCAGATTATCAATGATGACGCGCACAATGTTTTCTCTTTGTGTAATGGACCGTTGGTAAGAGCGCAACTGCTGAAGATGGAGGAACAACATCACCTTCTGATCTTTACCTCGCATCACATTGTTTGCGATGGATGGTCCACCAATGTGCTACTGGATGAACTCGCCAAGGCGTACAACGCGAAGAACCACGGCGCGACGGCTGAACTTCCGGTACCGATGAGTTTTGTTTCCTATGCTAAGTCGCAATTGGAATTCTTGAATGGGCCGGAAGGGGCAGAGGTCGAGAAGTATTGGTTGAAACAGTTTGAAAAGCCCGCTCCATTGCTGGACTTGCCGACGGATCGTCCTCGTCCGGCGGTGAAAGAATATAAGGGCGCAACCTATCGCTGGAAGATTGGCGCATCCACGTACAACAATCTCAAGAAACTGGGCGCGAAGCAGAAGTGTACGTTGTTTGTGACGTTGCTATCGGGGTTCCAGATATTGTTGAGCCGGCTGAGCGGACAGGACGATATTGTTGTTGGCGTTCCGACGGCAGGGCAGTCGCTTTTGGATGAGGCAGTATTAGTTGGACATTGCGTCAACTTCATACCGCTGCGCGGGAGTTTGACGGGCAATCCGACCGCAGCTGAATTTCTGAGCCAGATGAAAAAAACGGTTCTGGATGGATATGATCATCAGAACTATACCTACGGAAGATTGGTGCGCAAACTGGCCTTGCAGCGCGATCCCAGCCGCTTGCCCCTGATGGAGATTCAATTCAATCTGGAGCGCGTCGGTGACGACCTGGCGTTCGACGGGTTGAAAGTGGATGTAGATCCGAATCCAAAGAGCTTCGTAAACTTCGATATTTTCCTCAACATTGTCGAATCGAAAAATGGGCTCACACTTGATTGTGACTACAACACGGGCCTTTTCGATGAAGCTACCATCGGCCGCTGGCTCGGCCATTATCAAACTGTGCTCGAGGGCATGATATCGGAGGTTGACTGGCCAATCTCGAAACTACCTTTGCTGGCAGAAAGCGAGCATCGACAGCTCGCCGAGTGGAATGCCACGGAGGCAGCATACTCGCGCAATGCCTGCGTGAATCGCCTTTTCGAGGCCCAGGCGAAAGCGACGCCCGATGCGATTGCGGCTGTGTTCGAGAGCCAGGAGTTGACCTACGCGGAGCTAGATCGTCGCGCGAACCAACTTGCTAACCATTTGCAGAAACTTGGCGTTCAGCCGGGTGTTCTTGTTGGAATTTTTGTCGAGCGTTCGCTGGACATGATTATTGGCCTGCTAGGTGTGCTAAAAGCTGGGGGCGCTTATGTCCCCATGGATCCCACTTATCCGCTGGAACGCATCCAGTTCGTGCTGGGGGATGCCGAGGTACCGATTCTGTTGACGCAAGAGAAACTGGCTCCGAATTTACCTTCGTCTTTAGCGCATGTCATTCACCTCGATACCGACTGGAGTGTGATCGAACGTGAGAGTAGTGATGCTCCGCGGGTTTCGCTCACTTCGGAGGAACTGGCCTATGTTATCTACACCTCCGGCTCCACGGGCAAACCCAAGGGCGTCGAAATCCAACATCGGGCGGTCGTCAGTTTGCTTTCCTCGATGCGAAAGAAGCCAGGGCTGGATGCGAAGGACACGTTGCTGGCAGTGACCACGTTGTCATTCGATATCGCTGGTTTAGAGCTATTTCTGCCGCTATGTGTGGGTGCGAAGCTGGTGATCGCGAGTCGGGAAGCCGCCGCGGATGGCAACCAACTTCTTGCTCGCCTGATCTCTTCCGGCACTACGGTGATGCAGGCGACTCCGATTACCTGGAAGCTGCTTCTGGAAGCGGGATGGAACGGAACTCCGCAACTCAAAGCACTTTGTGGAGGTGAGGCATTTCCCCGCGAACTGGCCAACGAACTGCTGAAACGCGCGGTCAGTGTGTGGAACATGTACGGTCCGACGGAGACGACAATTTGGTCGTCTACTTTGCGGGTCACAGCGGGAGAAGGCCCGGTGCCTATCGGTCCGCCGATCGATAATACCCAGTTTTACGTGTTGGATACACAGAACGAGCTGGCGCCGATCGGTGTGCCGGGCGAGTTGCACATTGGAGGCGACGGGCTGGCTCGGGGATATTTCCAGCGGCCTGAGTTGACTACGGAGAAATTTATCCGCAATGCCTTCAGCAGCGCTCCGGATTCGAGACTCTATAAGACTGGCGACCTGGTTCGCCGGAATGGTGATGGCAGCATCGAGTTTCTCGGTCGGCTGGATCATCAAGTCAAGCTACGCGGGTTCCGTATTGAGCTAGGAGAGATTGAAACGGTTTTGGCCCGCTATCCCGGTGTTCGAGAGGCGATCGTTATCGTTCGGGAGGATGTCCCGGGAGACAGACGGCTGGTTGCATACCTCACCAGTGATCAGCAGGCATTGACGGTGGTTGCTGTTCGCGAATTCCTCACGGGTAAGTTACCTAACTACATGTTGCCTTCGGCCGTAGTGCGGATGGATTCGATGCCGCTTACGCCGAACGGAAAGATCGACCGCAAGGCACTGCCTGCGCCGGACAGTGGTCGCACCACTCGAAAGCGAGAGTTCGTAGCTCCGAGCTCCGATCAGGAGAAGACACTCGCAAGCATTTGGGCAGAGGTGTTACACCTGGAACAGGTCGGCGTAAACGACAACCTCTTTGAGTTAGGCGCGGACTCGCTGCATATATTCCAGATTGCGGCGAGAGCGGGCAAGGCGGGAATCAAGATTGCTCCTGCGCAATTCCTGAAGCACCGCACCATTACGGCGCTCTTAGATGAGATAGCGAAAAATGGTAACGGCCATGGGAAGGCTGCGATGTCGAGCATTGTTCCAGTCTCCCGGGAAAAATACAGGGTGAAAACGGTTCTCAGCGTACCCCAGAAGGAATCGGTGAAGTGATGGACTCGGAACACACGAATCTATCGTTCGCAAATAGCGCAGCGGCCAGTGCGCCAGCGGAAGAAGTATATGCTCTTCCGTCTTCGCTGGGGCAGGAGCGGTTCTGGGGACTTGACCGTCTCAGGCCAGGGAATCCCACCTGGGCCGTGCCGGTTCGCTTTCGATTGCAGGGTGCACTTAATATCGAATTCGTTAGGCGTGCGTTCGATGAGATTGTTCAACGCCATGAAGCCCTCCGCACGACCTTTTCGGTTGCGAATGGACAGGCTGTGCAGGTAATCAGGCCATCCTTGCGGATAAATGTCCCAGTTACTGACCTGCGACATCTTGCGAAGGCGGAACGAGATGCGGAGATGGATAGACTATCCTTCCAAGAGGCCCGTCGAGGATTTGACTTGAGTGTAGGGCCGCTCTTCCGCGCCAGTCTGCTGAGGGTCGATGACAACGAGCACGTCTTGCTAGTCACTCCACACCACTCAGTCGCGGACTACTGGTCGATTGGACTTATCTCGAACGAACTTGGATCGCTTTACGAAGCTTACTCACGGGGATCTGATCCTGTCCTTCCAGAGTTACGAGTTCAATATGGCGACTATTCGATTTGGCAGCGTGAGCAGGCGGAGGGGCCGGTTGTCCAAGGTGAACTTGCCTACTGGAAGAACCAGCTGAAGGATCTTCCATTACTCGATTTTCCTACCGACCACCCGAGACAGGTACTCCCGACTTACGAAGCTACTATCACATCTATCCTTTTGCCGGTAGCGCTTACGGACGCGATTAAAGAAATTGCCAATCGCGAGGGCGCAACTTTCTTCAACACCATGTTGGCGGCGCTCGCAATGGTCATGTACCAATACAGCGGACAAGACGACTTTGGAGTGGCTACACAAGTGGCAGGCCGGACTAATGTTGAGATGGAGCCGTTGATAGGGCTTTTCATCAACAACGTGATCTTACGCATGGATCTTTCTGGCGATCCATCCTTCTCGAACTTAGTAAACCGGGTTCAAGAAACGGGGATGCAGGCGCTTGCCAATCAAAATCTCCGCTTCGAACAACTACTCAAGGAACTGCGCCCCAAGGATTATCCGAGCCACCACACTTTGTTTCGCTTGAACTTCATCTGCCAAAGGGATCCAGTTAAGCCACTGGAGTTCGCTGGGATCAAGCTGACAGTGATTCCTTCGAAGTGTCAGGGGGCGCTCTACGACCTAAATGTTTTTCTTGTCCTGCGAAATGAAGGTTGGCGTTTGGCTTGCGAATACAATACCGATCTGTTCGACGCGGGCGCGATTACGCGGTTGCTGGGCAACTACCGGTCAATGCTTGAGAGCATCGCGCAGAATCCGAACCGGAAGCTTTCGGAATTCGCAATTCTCGAAGGCGTTGCGGAGCTTCAACAGAAGAGGCTAGCCGA
>JBEKXO010000338.1:0-3827 GCA_049511995.1 Terriglobales bacterium | reverse complement strand
GCACCGATCCCTCGCCTGCAATCACCGTCCCCTCGCCACCCGCCGCTCCGCCGCCCGCGCCAGTCGATTCCGACCAAACGCCTCCGCTCCCTCAAACTCACCAAATGCTCGACTCCGCGCCGCCCGCGACTCCTGCCTCCGATCTCACCGCTCTCCCCGGAGACGTCCACACCGATGCCCAGACTCCCGCACAAATGCACGTCGGCCTCCGCACCGACGCTTTCGGAGCAGTTGAGATTCACACCGTCGTCCAGCAAAGTCAGATCGGCATCACCGTTCACAGCGACCGCGACATCTCCCGCTGGTTCAGTTCCGAAGTGCCGGGCCTCGAATCCGGACTCAACAACAGCCATCTCAATCTCACTGCCGTCAATTTCGATCATGGACGCTCCGGCGTCCAGGCCGAGACCAGTTTTCAGCATGGCCAGTCGCGCCAGCAATACTCGCAGACACCCGGCTCACCATCCGCACCGTCGTCCGGCTCCAGCTTCACCAAACCCGAGACGGCGGAGTTGCCCGCTGTCGACATTCTTTCCCCGGACCTGTCCGCCGGGCCTGCACAAATTCGCGTCAGCATTCTCGCTTAGGAGGAATCACTCGTGTCCATGTCACTCATGCAAATGGTTGGCGCCGCTGGCGCAACAGCCCCGAGATCGGCGGCAGCTTCACCATCAACGCCGACTGACTCTTCCTCGTCCTCATCCACCGATCCCGGTGTGGACCTGACTAACACGTTCCTGCAGTTGCTGTCGACGCAACTGGAAAACCAGAGCCCGCTCGATCCCGTCGATCCAAACCAGTTCACCGTCGAATTGGCACAGTTCGACTCGCTCGGCGAACTAACCCAGATTCAAGCCCTCATGCAACAACTCGTGAATGACGTGGGCGGAACCTCGAGCCCGAGCGGCAGCGCGGCTGGCGCGAACCCAACTTCCATTTCAAATAGCAATTCCATTTCGCACTAAGGAGCCCCTATGCCTCAGTTCTCAATACCACTTTCCGGATTAGACGCCACCTCCGCCGCCCTCTCTACCGCCGCCAACAACCTCGCGAACCTCAACACAATTGGTTACAAGGACCAGCAAATCCAATTTGCCGACCTGTTCTATCAGAATCTCGGATCGGATGGCGCTGGCGATCCTATCCAGCAGGGCGCGGGTGTCCAGGTAAGTTCCGAACCATCCGATTTCACGCAAGGCAACGTCGTCTCCACCGGCATCGACACCGATGTCGCGATCAACGGCAACGGCTTTTTCGTGGTGCAGCAGAACGGGATTGACAGCTACACACGCGCCGGCAACTTCGAGGTGGGCACCAACAACCTGCTTGAGACCGCAGACGGGCAGCAAGTGCTCGGGTATCCCGCCCAGAATGGAGTCGTGAATACAAGTGGAGGGCTGAGCACCCTCGCGCTCGGCGCCGGAACCAGCAGTCCGGCTGTGGTTACGTCCAACCTGACGCTGACGTCGAACCTGAACGCTACCGCCGCCGACGGTTCCACCTATTCGACTCAGGCAACCATCTATGACTCGCTCGGCGCCGCCCACCAAGTCACTTACACGTACACAAATGCGGACTCGCCTGCGGTCGCCGCGGTACCGGCGCAAGCGGCAACGGGCACGTTGACCATGACCGCCCTGCCGGTTGCCACGCAAACCATCGTCGTGGGCGGCCAGACCTACACCTTCACGACAGGTGCGCCTGCCGCTGGAACCAACGACGTATTTATCGGTGCGACGATTGCAGAAACCACGGCCAATCTGGTCAATGCCATCAACGACAACTACGCGGACGCAGCCGGAACCGCCTCTCCCGGCGGTTATGGAACCGGCACCGCGGCCAACCCCGATGCCACCGCCGTGGACGCCGGCAATGGCGTGATCAATTTCACCGCGGCCACAACCGGCACGGCGAGCGATTTCACGGCCACCAGTTCAGGCACAGGTTCCACCAACCTAACTTGGAATACCGGCGCCGGAACAAACGGATCGAACGCCATCGCAGCCGTCCCCGCGGTGGTCAACACCTGGACCTATGCCGTCACCGTTCCCGCTGCCGATATCTCGGGAGCCACTGCCCCGGTCACCCTCGCCACGGGCACGGTGGTTTTCAACGGCAACGGGACCCTGCAAAGTGTTACTCCGACCGGAGGCACTACCTCCACGACGAACCCGACCATCAACATTCCGCCCACCGGACCCCCGCAACAGGTTTTCGCGGATGGCGCCAATCAACTAACCTATACCTGGCACGTTTTCAACCCGACCGGAACGGGCATCCTCACCCAACTGGCCGCCCCTAACAGCACTGCGTCGATCCAGCAGGATGGCACCAGCAGCGGCACCCTGCAAAGTTTTGCCATCGGTTCCGATGGCACCATTACCGGCTCGTTTAGTAACGGGACGACCGCAACGCTCGGACAAATCGCGCTCGCCAGTTTCCCGGATGAGCAAGGCCTGTCGCGCAACGGCGATAACGATTTCGTCCCCACGCTCGCCTCCGGCCAGCCCACCATCGGCGCGCCGACCAGCGGCGGACTCGGGAGCATCTCCGGAGGCGCCCTCGAACAATCTAATGTCGATATCGCCACCGAGTTTGCCAACCTTATTGTTGCTCAACGCAGTTACGAAGCGAATGCTCGGGTCGTCACTACCTTCGATACGATCGCTCAGGACACCATTGCGCTGAAACAGTAACGTACAGCCCCACCGTCGCCGTATCCGCTCGCGCAGGGACGGGCTTGCCCGTCTCTGCCGGCACACTGCGCGCCAACGGCGAGATCGCGCCCGTTTCTTTCAGGCATTCTTCATGAGTGCGACCTCATCAAAAATCCTGGTGGCGTTCGCTACTTCTCTTGCACCAGCGACCTCGCTCGCGAATAACTCCAACTCCCTTGATTGCAACTGATTTCGCATCGCCCCTTTGGGTAGTCGGGGAAAGAGACCGGGGCACTCGGCTTGCAACCGTCGCGTTATGCCGGATGGGAGCCTAGAGTCCGCGAGCGTGTTGAAAAGTGCACCCGAGAACACGCCAGTGGGCAACAAGCTGAAGAACAGAGGGATGGGCGCAGCTGCAGTGGTTCTTGGGCTAGCTGCGATGGCCACCTTTCTCTGGCTACGGCCCGAAGCTCCAACCAGCGCCGCAGATGGGAGCGAGACCACGCTCGGCCTCGAGACTTTCGTCGTTAACCTCACCGGCTCCGGTCAACATGCTTACCTCCGGGTCGGGATTACGCTTGGCCTGGCTCACGCGCTTCCCCACAACCGGCCGGATGCCGTACCTACGGCGCTGGTCCGCGACACCATCCTTGCTGTCCTCGCGGCCGCGCGGCCGGAAGACTTGCTCAAACTCGAAGGCAAACGCCAGCTCAAAGATGAACTCTTGAAAGCCTTGCGGGAGCGAGTGCCTCAGCTCGCTGTCGAAAACGTTTACTTCACCGAATTCTTAGTCCAAATGTAAAGGAGAGACTATGCACAAGCTGTTCTTGCTCGTACTTCTGCCCCTCGTTTTCTCTTTCCCTGCAACCGCGCAAGTTGTTCCGCCCACGCTGTCCGAGGGCTTGGTGACTTTTGCGATTGCGCTGCCGGAAGGCAATGGAGTCGGATGGAACTTCTCGCTCTATGGCGGAGGCGGCTCCAACGATCCCAACAACTTCTCATACAGCGCGGCGACCTTCAGCCTGTTTTCCTACTTTCCTCCGGCCCATCCGCAAATTTCCGTCACCTTCACAGGCACTCCGGGCATCCGCGTCATCGAGCCAGCCGATAAGTTCGGCTGCTACTACGTCCGATTTGGCATTCACAGCACTACGCTGACCGTGGCGGAAC
>JBEKXO010000337.1:0-4311 GCA_049511995.1 Terriglobales bacterium | reverse complement strand
CCGGCTGAAGCGTTTTCATTTTCCGGTAAAGCAGATCACGACCGGCGGCACCTGCCATCTCGACGCGCGCATGATCGATCGGCACCTGGAAGATTGGCCACTCGAAGATCTCGATCTTCTGTTAATTGAAAATGTTGGCAATCTGGTTTGCCCGTCGAGTTACGATCTCGGAGAAGCGGCCAAGGTCGTGGTGTTGAGCGTTACCGAAGGCGAAGACAAGCCCTTGAAATACCCGTCGATATTTTTTAAGTCTGATTTGCTCGTATTAAGTAAGATCGACCTGCTTCCTTACGTTCCATTCGATATCAATGCGGCTGCAGAAAATGCACGCAAGGTGCATCCGGGGATGGAGATTGCAGACTGTAAGCTAGTGGCGTATGGAGGTTCGACGCCGGATCGAAGTCTCAGGCATTGTCCAGGGAGTCGGATTTCGTCCCTACATCTATCGTCTCGCAACCAGCCGACATCTTAGCGGCACCATTCGCAATACCTCCGCCGGCGTCACCATCGAGATCCAGGGACCGGCTGAGACCATCCAGGATTTCGTCGAACACCTACCCACCGACGCACCGCCGCTAGCGCGGATCACTGGCTTTATCGTCCACGAAATCCCTTCTGCTTCCACGCAAGCAGGCGCCGATGCGGACTTTCGCATTATTCATAGCCATGAAGGCGAAGAAGTTCGTACCTTAATTTCGCCGGACGTGGCGATCTGCGCCGACTGCCTGCGCGAGATGTTTGACGCGAACGACCGCCGCTATCGCTATCCCTTTATTAACTGCACGAACTGCGGACCACGTTTCACCATCATTCGCGACATTCCTTACGACCGCCCGAGCACATCCATGGACGTGTTCCCTATGTGCGCGGCTTGTCTCGCAGAGTATGAAAATCCCCTCGACCGACGCTTTCACGCCCAACCCAACGCCTGTTGGGATTGCGGACCATGCGTGGAACTTTGGGACCGGTCGGGGCAGAAAATAAAATGCAGCGACCCGATCGCCGCGGCGGCAACGAGTCTGCACGCGGGATTGGTCGTCGCCGTTAAGGGGCTAGGCGGATTTCATCTAGCCGTGGATGCTACGAATGCCGCGGCCGTAGCTTTGCTGCGCCAACGAAAACGCCGTGTAGAGAAGCCGTTTGCGGTCATGGTTCCGGATGTGCAAGCGGCCTCGGAAATCTGCGATGTGGACGACGCGGCAAGGTCGGCTCTGCAATCGATACAGCGGCCGATCGTCTTGCTGCCGAAAAAGTCAGGGACGAACGCCGAGACAAAGCTCTCCATCATTCCTGACGAGGTTGCACCCTTCAATCGTTATCTAGGAATTTTCCTGCCCTACACTCCGCTTCATTGCCTGCTGCTCGCAGCGGGTGCCTTCAAGGCTCTGGTGATGACAAGCGGCAACCTGAGTGAGGAACCGATCGCAATTGATAATCGCGAGGCGGTCAATCGATTAAATGGGCTCGCCGACCAATTTCTCGTGCACAACCGCGACATTTTGCTGCGCTGCGATGACTCGGTAGTGCGCGTTGCGGGCGGTGCAGTACGCCAGATGCGTCGTTCGCGGGGATTTGTTCCGGTGCCGGTTTTTCTGAAAGATGAACAGCCTTCCGTGCTTGCTGTCGGCGGCGAATTGAAGAATACGATCTGTCTCATTAAAGGCAAGAACGCCTTCCTCAGCCAGCATGTCGGCGATTTAGAGAATGCGGAGAGTTTTAATTTTTTTCACGAAGCCATCGAGCATCTAGAGAGGATTCTCGAAATCCGGCCCGAGATCATTGCCCACGACCTCCATCCCGATTACTTTTCTACCCAATGGGCACTCCAGCAGAGTGGAGTCAAGCTGGTCGGAGTGCAGCACCATCACGCGCACATCGCCAGTTGCATGGCCGAGAATCATCTCGAAGGCCGCGTCATCGGATTCGCGCTGGACGGCACAGGCTACGGCACGGACGGAAAGATCTGGGGCGGCGAGGTGTTGATTGCCGGGTATGACGGCTTCGAGCGCGCAGCTCACTTCGAATATGTGCCGCTACCGGGAGGAGCGGCAGCAATCCGCGAGCCATGGCGGATGGCAGTGAGTTATCTGGCCCATCACTTCGGACGCGAATTTCTGGAGATGGACTTTATGAAGTCGGGCGCTCCGTTCACGCAGGGGCTTAGTCGGCCAAAGGCCGACTTTCTCTTGCAGATGATGGAAAAGGATGTGAACTCGCCGCTTACGTCTAGTTGCGGGCGTCTGTTCGACGCAGTAGCGGCTTTGGCGGGAATCCGGCAGCAGGTGAACTACGAGGCGCAGGCGGCGATTGAGCTGGAGATGGCCATCGGATCAGCAGCAGAGGAGCATGGTACGTATCGTCTAAAGCTTTTGCCGACCGACGACCACTGGATCATAAGCACCTAGAACTGGCAATGATGTTACGAAAGAAAACAACCCTCAATCGCGTTTGCCTAAGCGGCGGAACCTTTCACAATATCTATCTCTCGCAACACCTTGAAGCGCATCTATCCGAAGCCGGATTTGAGGTATTTACGCAGAAAGAAGTGCCCGCGGGCGATGGCGGCTTGAGCCTGGGACAAGCACTGGTCGCGGCGGCCAGCTCGCACAAGTAGGAGGACGTCGAGTTCAACTTACTTAATGATAGAATGTAAGACATGAAAGATAATTGTGCTACTGTGACGTCAAAGGGCCAACTGGTAATCCCGGTGGAACTTCGCCGCAAACATAAGATCAAAGCTGGTACCAAGATCAAATTATTGGAAGATCGATTCGGCCGTATTGTGCTCCAGCCCCTTACCGAAGATTACATCGACCGTGTCAGAGGGATGCTCGCAGACGGCCCCGACCTGCTGGCCAGTTGGGAAAAAGAACATCGCGAAGAAGGCAAGCACGATAAATGAAGACATACGTGCTCGATGCCAGTGCGTTGTTTGCTTTTCTGCGAGACACCCCCGGCGCGGCCAAAGTTGATGAACTCTTGCGAGAGGCTAGGCGCGAGCGGGCAAGGGTGCTCATGTCAGCAGTGAATTATGGGGAAGTGTATGGCAAGATTCTCCGCGATCTGGGCCTGGAGCTAGCGCTGACAACAGCCCAAGCGGTGAATCCTCTAGCAATCGAGTTGGCGGATGCAACACCCCAGAGAGCATGTAAAGCCGCGGACGTTAAGACGCGATACACACTTTATTATGCCGATAGCTTTGCGGCGGCTCTGGCGATCGAACACAAGGCTACTCTGGTCACTAGCGATAATGATTTCCGCAGATTAGGCCACAGTTTTCCAATTCTCTGGCTGAAGAACTGAGTTAGCTATCCGACGAGGGCAGTTTCCATCGCTTCGTTTGCCCACCAGGCGTCCAACTCCGCAGGATGCTCTCGATGCCAATAGCGAATGCCCAGCCGATCCAGTTCATTCAAAACTTCCGCGATCGCTTCCTCTAACGCAGCCTGTACGGGCCTGCTCAGAGTGCACGTCGGCTCAAAAGATTCGCCTTTAATTCCTACCAGGAGCACGTCAGCGGGCGCGACTCCGAACAACTCGGCGCTGAGCATGGCATCGACCAGCGCTGGAGAGTGCGGATCCATGCGCACGGCGGGGCGAATGCGCATGATGTCTTCTTTGCGATAGGGCACCACCGTTCCCGGAGCGACATCCGTATTAATAGAATCGATCAGAATGACGGCATCGTTTGCGGTGAACTGATCGATCAGGTCGAGGGCCGGGGTCCCCAGGTCGGCGACTTCCACGCCCGCCTCGAACTCATAGTGAGCGGCCAGAAGCCGCGCGACGTACGGTCCGACGCCGTCATCCCCCAGCAAGACGTTTCCAATTCCGCCGATGAGCAACTTCTTCATAAGACTCTCGCCCTCGTTACAGGACCTTCACTTTCGAAATCTCATGGCCCGACGGATCGAAAGTGTGACACGCGCAGGCCATGCACGGATCGAACGAGTGCACCGTGCGTAAGACCTCCAGCGGCTCTTCGGGACGGGCCAGTGGCGTGTGCAGCAGCGACGCTTCGTAGGGACCATGCGCGCCGGAAGCATCGCGCGGGCTGGCATTCCAAGTCGACGGAACGACCGCCTGGTAGTTCTTGATTTTTCCGTCCTTGACCACGACCCAGTGCGACAATGTGCCGCGCGGAGCCTCGTGGGTGCCAACGCCCTCGACTTCGCCGCTCGGAAACACTGGCTGGTTATAAACGGCCAGGTCGCCTTTGCCGATGTTGTCGATTAACAACTGCAAATGCTTCTGCGCCAGTTCGCCAAGCATCGCGCAGCGAATCGCGCGCGCGCCGTGGCGGCCCAGCGT
>JBEKXO010000336.1:0-2542 GCA_049511995.1 Terriglobales bacterium | reverse complement strand
AGGCGATTCAGGAACTGAAGAAACTGGAAGCCATGCCGCCGATGTCGGCGGAGTCAACGGTTTCACGCAATTATCTGGATTGGCTGCTGGCGGTGCCATGGAAAAAGCGGTCGAAGGAAATCCGCAATATCAGCCGCGCGGAGAAGGTTCTCAACGAAGATCATTATGGCCTGGAGAAGATCAAGGAACGCATTCTTGAATTTCTCGCGGTCCGCCAGTTGGTAAAAAATCCCAAAGGCTCGATTCTCTGTTTCGTCGGACCTCCGGGCGTGGGCAAAACTTCGCTGGGCATGTCGATTGCGAAGGCGACCGGGCGGAAGTTTGTTCGCATGTCGCTGGGCGGAGTTCGCGATGAGGCCGAAATTCGCGGCCATCGTCGTACTTATATCGGCGCGCTGCCGGGACAGATTATTCAGATGATGAAGAAGGCCGGGACGAAAAACCCCGTCTTCATGCTGGACGAAGTCGACAAAATGTCCATGGATTTCCGTGGCGATCCGTCGGCCGCTCTGCTCGAAGTCCTCGATCCCGAGCAGAATTTTATGTTCGTCGATCATTATCTCGACGTCGAATACGACCTCTCGCAAGTATTTTTCATCGCGACAGCGAACGTTATCCATACCATTCCTCCCGCGTTGCAGGACCGCATGGAAGTGCTGCGTCTGCACGGCTACACCGAACAGGAAAAAGTTGAAATCGCCAAGCAGTTCCTAGTGAAGAAGCAGATGCAGCAGGCCGGGCTCACCGATAAGAACATCAAGTTTTCTGACGAAGCGATCGCCGGACTCATTCGCTCTTACACGCGCGAGGCTGGCGTTCGCAATCTGGAGCGCGAAATCGGCAACATCTGCCGCAAGATTGCGCGCAAGGTGGTCAAAGAGGGCGCCGAATACAACATCGCGATCGCACAGGACAACGTGAACGACTACCTGGGCGTGATCAAGTTCCGCGATACCCTGGCGCACGAACGCAGTGAAGTGGGGCTGGTTACCGGCCTGGCATGGACCGAAGTTGGCGGCTCGATTCTCAGCACGGAAGCCACGGTCGTCGACGGCAAAGGCAAGCTGACGCTGACCGGTAAACTCGGCGACGTTATGCAGGAATCGGCGCAGGCGGCGATGTCTTACGTCCGCTCGCGGTCACATCGTCTGGGATTGCCCCGCGATTTCTACCGCAATATCGATATTCACGTGCATGTGCCGGAAGGCGCGATCCCAAAGGATGGGCCATCCGCGGGCATCACTATCGCGACCGCCATTTCGAGCGCCTTGAGCAAAATTCCGGTTCGCCGCGATCTTGCCATGACGGGCGAGATTACGCTTCGCGGCAAGGTATTGCCGATCGGCGGTCTCAAAGAAAAACTGCTGGCGGCTCATCGGGCCGGGCTGTTCGAGGTTATTCTGCCGCAGGATAACGAAAAAGATCTTGCCGAAGTGCCGGAAAATCTTCGCAGCGCAATGAAGATGCACTTTGTCGATACCATGGACCAGGTGCTGGCTGTGGCCTTGGAGCAGCCGCTGCCCGAACCCATCCCGCAAGTGGAGGGCGGGCAGGCGATCACGCCTCTGCCGCCTCCAGCCGAAGGATCCACAGCACATCAGTAGAGATAGACATCAGAAATATAAAAGGGTGCGGCCAGAATCCATGGGATTCGAACCGCACCCTTAACTGCTGATAGGACCTGTTGTTTCCGCGACTACGGAGTGTTCAGCGGTTCCACGCGGACCACGTGCCGGCCACTGGTGTTGTGATCGCTGGCATCAAGAGTCGAAGCAAACGTATCGCCATAAGTTTTGGTGATGGCCTTGAACCCAACGGTGGCGCCCGCACTGTTCACGTAGCGTCCCACCATTTCGAGCGTGTCATTGACTCCGTCGGGTTTGGTTTCGGTCGTGGCTTTCGGGTTTATGACATCGTAGTATTTGCCGGCGTGGCGCAGGAAACCAATCTCGTCGCCAGCGGAATTGAAATAGGCACCCGCCACGTCGCCCTTATTGTTCAGAGTGCGAGCAATTGTTCCCGTTGCAGCCGCCTTGGGATCGGCGATTTTCTTGAAGGTCTTGCCGTTGTAGACGAAGCTCTGGTAATCGCCAGATGAGTCAAGGGCAAACATAAGTATCTGGCCGCTGTTGTTGATATCCCAGGCGTATGGGGTGGTATCGCCGGTCACGTCGATGCTGGTGTACTTGGCACCTTTCTTCACGAAGGCGTGCTGGACGCTGGCGGAGTCGAGATAGTCGCCTACAACATCGCCTGCGTCATTAATTCCGATGGCCTGGGTTCCATTTGATTTGGGGAAGTTGATGGCAGTGAATTTTCCGGCGGAGTACACGAATCCTATGGATAGGCCGGTCTTGGTGCTGGTGCAGAAGCCGGCGGCTGCGCCCGATTTGTTGATGCCGTAGAAAGCAATTGCGGCGGGGTAACCGCCGCTGGTCGTGCAATTCGGGTGATTGACCGTGGTCAGCGTCTTCCCGGCCAGGATCATCGCGTGCTGGACGCCGGTGGAGTCCACATAATCGCCAGCAATCGTCCCCGCATT
>JBEKXO010000335.1:0-2549 GCA_049511995.1 Terriglobales bacterium | reverse complement strand
GGAGAGTCAAGGACGACATGCGGAACAGGGTGTTTATTCGCCATCCGTACGCAATCAATCTTGTGGAACTGGATTTGGATGGCTGGCTAAACGCCCGGCTTTCGGCGCTAAGAAGCAACTCTTATACGCCATCTTCTATGTTTGTCTGTGAGGTCCCCAAGGGCAAGGGTCTAGTGAGGCCTGGATCTCACCTTTCCTACAGCGATAGGCTTGTGTACACCGCTTGTGTCGGTGCATGCTTCCCAGCTCTTCACGCCGCGCTGGGGTGGGCTCAGGGGACGGTCGACTTCTCATATAGATTGGCTAAGAGGGCGACCGAACCTGAGTGGCTCCGTGACAGGTTCACGGGATGGCAAGAGTTTAGGGAACGAAGCGTACAGAAGATCGACGCAGGTTCTCTCTACGTTGTTTTGGCGGACATAACGGCATTCTATGAAAACATCGATATAGGCGTCCTAGTCTCCGATCTAAAGCAGATAGGTGCACCCGCTGAAGCGATCGAGCAGGTCGGCCAGTGCCTGAACAAGTGGGCGCAAGTTGGCGGAAGAGGAATTCCGCAGGGACAGAGCCCGTCCGACATCTTGGCTAAACTCTACCTTAACAATATAGATGAGAACCTAAGGAACATGGGTTACGACCACCTACGCTATGTCGATGATATTCGGATTTTTTGTCACACTCTAGTAGAAGCCAAGAAGGCGCTCATCGAATTGAGCCGATTACTACGCAAGCGGGGGCTGAGTTTGCAGGCCGCGAAGTCAGAGATATATAGGGGAGGCCAGGCGCGAGAAGAAATCGAGGATGTGGCCGTCGTCCTAAGAGGAATCAAGGAACGGTTCATACAGCAGGTGGTACGAGAAACTGGCTTGGGCGACCCGTACATGACTGTTCCGGAAGCGGATGACATTCTGGGGAAGAACCCCGAGGATGCTCCGATCGAAGTCATTCAGGAAACCTACCAGACTTATTTTGTTGACCCGAGCAGCGAGTTCAATGCAACTTTGTTCCGTTTCCTCCTCAATCGGCTCGGCAAACAAGGCGACGGCTTCGCGGCGGAGCACAGCGTCACGCTTCTCGGAGACCACCCAGAGGAAACTAAGGCGATCGTCGATTACCTGAGTCGACTTGATGACGTGCCGGACGACGCAGTTATTGAATTCTTGAGCTCTGACATGGCTGTCTATGACTACCAGATTTACCAGATAATGGAGTTTTATTTGCTCCGGTCGAATCCCGCGACAGACGATCTCCTCTCGATTGCCCGCCCGATGGCGTTTGACGCGACGAGGCCGCGCTACCTCAGAACTACCTGTAGGGCTCTCCTCGGAAAGTACGGCACCGCCGCAGATTTGGAGCGAATGTTGAACTCTTATGACGAAATCACGGACATCTCCGAACGATCCGAGCTTATCTGCGCGCTCTCCCGGTTGGAAAGGGGACGCAGGAACGCCTTCTTGGGGCGCGCCGAACAGGAGGGCGAGATGAACATGCGAGCTGCGAGATGGGTGAGAAGTCTGAACGACTTGACAACCGCCTCCATCGACTTAGGCTAGCAGTTTCAGGAAGCCCGCTTTTTGACCGTCATATCCCGGAAACACTTCCTTCAAATTTTTATTTCCCATGTGCCGTGCGACAGCTTCGCCGATTACCTGCCGAAAATCAGTAGTCAACGCGAGGTCTCGGCCTTCGTACAATTGCGACTGGTCGAGGCCCGGCCAGCGTCCATAGACTTTGCCGCCTTTCACTGGGCCGCCGAGCACGAACATCACGTTGGCGTGACCGTGGTCCGTGCCGCGGTTGCCATTTTCACGCGCTGTGCGTCCGAATTCGGACATCGTCACCACCACCGTGTCTTCGCCCAAATCTCCGAGATCAGTCCAGAACGCCGCAATCGACTGCGAGAAGTCGCGTAGCACATTGGCGATCTGCCCCTCAGTCGCTCCTTCGTTGACGTGATGATCCCAGCCGCCAATGTCGGCGAATGCGACTTGCACGCCGAGATTCGCTTTGATGAGTTGCGCAAGCTGCCGCAGGCTGTCGCCGAATCGTCCCTTGGGATAATCAGCGCCGGGCGCAGGTTTATACTTCGCCGGATCGGCGGCCTTCAGCATCTTCACCGCGTCAAACGTCTCTTCACCCGCGCCGTGCAGAACGGTATCAAGCGTGTGATCGTACATGGCTTCAAAAGTGTTCGCCACCGGCGAAACTTTCGCATTGCGCCCGCCAATGGAAAAGTCATTCACGTTATTCACGGCAATGGCAGGCTCGAGTCCACTCAGTATTCGCGGAATCGACGGGCCCATGGCAATCGCTTCAAAGGGCGATTTTTGCGCAGGCGTCGGCAGGTTGCGCAACGCTCGATTCAGCCATCCATCCTCCGTCGACTTCACCCCTGGAGTACCAGCCTCCATGAAATCCTGCGCGTCGAAGTGCGAGCGGCTGGGATCGGGCGATCCCGCAGCATGAACAATGGCAAGTTGGCGCTGATTCCAAAGCGGCTGAAACGATGCGAGGGATGGATGCAGTCCGAAGAAACCATTAAGATCAAG
>JBEKXO010000334.1:0-2602 GCA_049511995.1 Terriglobales bacterium | reverse complement strand
TCCAGACTTTCAAAAATGCGTTTCAGTTGAGCCTTTTCGGACGAAGCGATGAAGAGGATGTGGCAGTTTCTGGCGTTCTGCAAATCCACGACCGTCTCGACTTCGAGCTTCCGCCCATTTACTGTCTTTTCGCGGGTGATGTTTCGTAATGCTTCCCCAAAGGGGTCGCGCCCAAGAACACAGATCTGAAGTGGAGCGGACCCGTCGCGAAAACTGCTCGGCCGCCAGTCCACAAACTTCGCGAAGTTAAACAGGAATGCAGCTTTGATTTGATACTCGGCAGCGGTCGCGGATTGCGCGCGTGCGCAGCTCACGAGCAGCACCACGACGCCCAACATCCACAGATCTCTCCATGGACTCGCCATGCCCTGAACTTTCGCCGAAGTCACACTCGTAGTCTGCATTTCACTCTCGATAAAGGTTGCGCGGATTTCATATTGAGGTCTGGCCGCGAACGCATCTAGTTCCCCCGCGGGTCTTCCTCCACCAGCAGTTTTGCAACCGTTAACAGTCGCGCACTCATCTTCAGGTGCGCGCGTTCCGCCGCCTTGACGTTGATTTCGAAGCGCACCCGGCTCTCGTCCAGGACAAAGTTGATAACCCCGCCCATCTTGGCGAAGCCCGCGGTGTCGCCGACGGTCAGAACACTCACACCCGCCAGGTTCTTGAGGATGTCCCGCACTGCCTGCTTCTCCGAAGAAGCTACGAATAGAATCTGGCAGGCCCTTGCCTGCGGCACGCCGTCCGGGTGTGCGACCTCGAGCCTGTGACCATTCACTGTCTTGTCTTCAATTACCTGTTCGAAGTCACGGCCAAACGGGTCTTCGCCGAGCACGCAGATTTCCAAGGGGGCATCGGCGGTAGGGAATGCGTCGGCCGGCCACTCGACGAATTTCGCGAAGTTAAACAGGAAGGCTGCTTTGACTTGATATTCCGTTGCGGACTGCGCCGCCGCCGAGGAACACAACACAACGTGGATCAGAAACATCGTCCAGCACAGCCCAAGGCTCAAACGGTTCATGAAAATCTTTCGCGCTGTGTTCGATCTCTTCATGGTTGCGTTCTGCTTCAAAATCGCCACGTGAACTTGGCATACGCACTGCGCTTCATCAGGCTTGAGGTCACGCTTCCACTGCTGTCGACGAACTCCAGGTGACGATCCTGCACCAGGTTTTGCCCCACCATGCTCATGGCAAGGCTTTCGGTGAGATGCCATGTGAGGCCGGTGTCGAGACGCGTGTATGAGGGGACGTCTAAGCCCCAAAGCCGGTCGACAAAATAAGCGGAAGCATCCCATCCGACGTTATGTACCAGGTCAAGATGCGATCGAAGCTGAGCTCCATGGACCGGAGTGCTGCCCTCCGCGTCGACTGCGGAAGTAGTGTCCCGACTGGTCGGAGTCACGTGCATATGGATTTGTTCGAAAGCGTATCCCGGACTCAGCGTCCAATGGTCGGTCGCCTTCCAGTTCACCGCCATTTCGATTCCGTGTGCCTCGCCGTGCATAAGGTTCTCGTAGGTCACGGGGAAAACCAGATGCGGCGGCGGCGGCGAGTCTTCGAAGAAGGGCGCCGCCGGTTCGGTCGTTTCCTGGTGGGTGTAATCGCTGTAATAAGCGGCAAGATCAAGCGAGAGATGTTCGAGAAGCGCCGTCCTATAGCCCGTCTCGTAGGCGGTTAATGCCTCATCATCGAAGCGGGGATTGCCCACCAGTTCTGCTAGGGCAGGCACGCCGCCGGGGCCCGGAAAGCCGGCGAAGGCTGCCCGGATCGCAGTATCGGTTTCGGCGGGAGTTCGGTTGGCTAGGGAGACCGCTGCCCAAAACATATTGCGCTGGCTAGGCGTCCATGCCACCTGTGCGCTCGGCAAGAGGTTGAATCCAGTGTAATAGTTGTGGTCCAGCCGCGCGCCCACCGTCAGATACACCTTTTCCCGAACCAGGGCAATTTCATCCTGGATGAATAAGCTGAACAGCTGCATGCTGACGCCCGCAGGACTAAGCGAAATTCCCAGGCCCCCTTGCGTGTCCGAGTCCGTGTTTCCGTAACTCGCTCCCCACACGAAGTCTTGTCGCGAGCCCCAGTCGAAGTGATGCTGGAAATCAACATCCAGCGTGGTTCGTTGTTCCCTCAGAATGTCATTGCGCTTGTAACGATCCAGGGAAACTTGCAAAGTTGTATCCGACCGCGCG
This sequence comes from Terriglobales bacterium, assembly GCA_049511995.1. GTDB lineage: Bacteria > Acidobacteriota > Terriglobia > Terriglobales > Acidobacteriaceae > Acidiflorens. Next base: position 411 of record JBEKXO010000334.1, on the reverse strand, counting down.
GAAAAGGAGTGATTCCAGTTCGACTGAATAAAACCGCCGGAGACCGGTACCACGTCATCGATATTCTGCTTTGCTGGCGAGGTCACGGAGAGAAGAAACAAACCGGGAACGTTCTCTACACCGGTATAAATGTCGCCTAGAACCGTTAATGCGTCTTTATCGGAGAGCTTGCTGTCCGCCCGAAAGCCGCCCCGGAACAGGTTCCAGCCGTCACCCGCGGCCTGCCCATCCACACCCGGCAAATGATCCTGGTTGAAGTATTTTGTGAAAACCCGGTAGTCGGTGTTTTTGCCCAGCTCGCCTCCGTATTGCACCGTCCCGAATCCCTGGTCGAGATTTCCGCCGCCCGCGACTACCATTCCACCCTTGGTCTGCGTGGCCTTCCGGGTAATGATATTGATCACTCCGTTG
>JBEKXO010000333.1:0-2687 GCA_049511995.1 Terriglobales bacterium | reverse complement strand
CCGCGGTTTCCTCATCGGAGGCACAGCCGGGCGCACCACGCTCGCGGGCGAAGGCTTGCAGCATCAGGACGGCCACAGCCACGTGCTCGCGCTCCCAGTGCCGAATCTGCTCGCTTACGATCCGGCGTTCGCTTATGAGATCGCCGTCATCATTCAGGATGGCATCAAGCGCATGTATGTCGACGGCGAGTCTATCTTCTATTACCTGACCGTCACCAACGAGCCGTTGCCCATGCCCGGAATGCCCGACCAGCCCGGTATTCGCGAGGGCATCCTAAAAGGTCTATACCGCTATCGCGCATCCGAAAAGAAAAATGCGAAGCTGCGCGCGCAACTGCTCGGCAGCGGAACCATCATGTTCGAAGTTCTCAAGGCGCAGGCAATTCTGGAAAAAGACTATGGCGTTGCCGCCGACGTCTGGAGCGTCACCAGCTACAAAGAACTCTATCGCGACGCCAACGACTGCACCCGCTGGAACATGCTGCATCCCACGCAGAAGCCCAAGGTTCCGTACGTTACCCAAACTCTGCAAGGCGCATCCGGCCCGTTTATTGCGGCATCCGATTACATGAAGGTTCTCCCAGAAAGCATCGCGCAATGGGTTCCGGGCAAGCTGGTTTCGCTCGGCACCGACGGTTTCGGCCGCAGCGAAAATCGCGCATCGCTCCGCGATTTTTTCGAAGTCGATGCAAAACACATCGTGCTCGCGACGTTGCATGCTTTGGGCGTCGAGGCGAAAGTTTTGGAGAAAGCGATCCGCGATCTGGGGATTGATCCGGAAAAACGCAACCCAGCCACCAGCTAGTTAAAGGGACACGCAAGCATGCCAACGGAATTTAAACTGCCCGAGCTAGGCGAGAATATCGAAAGCGGCGATCTCGTCCGCCTCATGATCAAGCCGGGCGCCCCGATCGCCGAAGGCGATCCGGTCATGGAACTCGAGACCGACAAAGCGGTAGTCGAGGTCCCATCGTCTGTAACCGGCACGGTCGGCGAAATCCGCGTAAAAGAGGGCGACAAACTCAAGGTCGGTCAAGTCATCTTCACGGTCGAAAACGGAGCCAGCGCGAAACCCGCGGCAAAGGCCGAGAAAGCCGCCGCCGCATCAGGTTCAACTTCAGCACCTCGCGACTCAGAAGTGCAGGCCAAGCCAGTTCCCGTTTCGCCGCAGGCGGAGCGGCGAAAGACTGTCGCGCCTCAAGCCGCCACGGCCGGCGAATTCAAGCTTCCCGAACTCGGAGAGAACATCGACTCCGGCGATCTCGTGCGCTTGCTGATCTCACCGGGCGCTACCGTTTCCGAAGGCCAGCCGGTGATGGAACTCGAAACCGACAAAGCCGTCGTCGAAGTTCCCTCCAGCGTCGGCGGCGTGGTGCGCGAGATCAAAGTTAAAGAAGGACAGAAGGTCAAGGTAGGCGACGTCATCTTCACGCTCGAAGGTGGAGCGACCGCTCCGCCCGAAGCGCCGCGCAAGCACGAACCGGTCGAACACATGTCTGGCCAGCAAGGCGCTCGCCTCGCGTTTCAGATGGCCATGCGTGCCGAGGGCAAAACAGAACAGCAGGCACTGCCACCCGACAAACCGCAACCTTCTCCGCCCGAATTCACCATGCCCAAGCAGCTCGGCAAAGTCGCCGGGACCGAGCATCGCGATCCGGCTCCGGCAGCGCCGCACGTGCGTCGTCTGGCGCGTGAAATCGGCGTCGATATTTACAGCGTGCAGGGCAGCGGCCCCGGCGGGCGCATCAGCGAAGACGACGTAAAACTTTGCGCGAAGAACGCATTGCTGGCAGCAACGGCTGCCGCCCAAACTCCCCGTGGCGCTTTCGTCGAACCCGAACTGCCCGACTTCGCCAAGTGGGGAAAGACAGAACGCGTATCGATGCGCGGCGTGCGCCGCAAGACTGCCGAACACCTGCGCCAGGCCTGGAACACGATTCCCCACGTCACACAGCAGGATCGCGCCGACATCACCGAACTCGAACAGCTGCGCGCAAAGTTCGCGCCCCGCGCCGAAGAAGCCGGCGGCAAGATGACCGTCACCGCCATCGCGCTCAAAGTCTGCGCCTCGGCCCTGAAAGTTTTCCCTCAGTTCAACGCCTCGATCGACATGGCGAAAGAAGAGATCGTTTACAAGCAATACATCCACATCGGAGTCGCGGTCGACACCGATCGCGGCCTGCTGGTGCCCGTGATTCGCGACGTAGACAAGAAAAATATCGTCGAGCTGGCGGCCGAGTTGACGCAGCTCTCGAAAAAAGCCAAAGAGCGCAAGCTCACGCCCGACGAGATGACAGGCGGCACATTCACAATCACGAATCTGGGAGGAATCGGCGGCACCGGCTTTTCGCCCATCGTGAATCATCCCGAGGTCGCGATCCTCGGCCTCTCGCGTTCGCGCATGGAGCCGGAGTGGGTGAACAACAAATTCGAGCCGCGCTTGATTCTGCCGCTCTCCCTCTCGTACGATCACCGGTTGATCGACGGAGCCGACGCCGCCCGCTTTCTGCGCTGGATCGCGGAGGCGTTCGAGCAGCCATTTTTGCTTTCAGTGCAGGGATAGGCGTTTTGACCACAGTCGGAACCATATATTCTTTGTCATCCCGAGCGAAGCGAGGGACCTGTAGTCGGATCGCACCACCGGAGACGACGGCCATTTCATGATGAAGGCGTTCTTTGACGACACC
>JBEKXO010000332.1:0-2767 GCA_049511995.1 Terriglobales bacterium | reverse complement strand
GATATCCAGCATCCACTTGGCCGAAGGCAGGCCGATGTTTGTTCCCCATGCTCGTCGCAGGTCGGCCATAAACTCCCGGTTGGGCAATGGGTTCGGGGAAGACAGGTTGATGACATCATCAATGTCGTCGCGCTCGATCAAAAAGTAGATCGCGCGGACAAAATCTGTCTCGTGGATCCACGAAACGTACTGACGTCCGTTGCCAGACGTTCCGCCAAGGCCTCTTCGCACTAGCGCCAAGAGAGTGTCGAAGATCCCGCCACGATCGGGGGTCATGGTCATCGCTGATCGAAGCTTCACCTTCCTTATTTGTGACGACTGAACTTCGTCGAAGGCCCTCTCCCACGCCGTGGCCACTTCGATGCTGAATCGCCATGTGTCGGGAGCATCCGGTTCGGTGCCTCCGATCACACCGGACGCCTCGTCGTAAGGCGCACCATAGGTATGGGCATAGATTGTCGCTGTGCTTGCCTGAAGCCAGAGCCTGGGCGGCCGGCTCGCGGTCGAGATGGCACGTCCGAGGGCACGAACAGATTCGATTCTGGAGTCAAGGATTTCCTTCCGATTCTTTGGCGTGTAGCGGCAGTTGACGGATCGCCCGGCAAGGTTGATGAGGACGTCGATGCCGTCGAGTTTTTTCGACCAAAGGTCGACGTTCGCAGGATTCCACGGCTCGGTGCGCCAGGGCGCGGGCTTTGGCGGCTGTCGGCCAAAGACAAGGATTTCGTGTCCGTCCTTGTAGAAGGCGCGCGCCAGGGTGGTCCCAACCTGGCCGGTGCCGCCCATGATCGCGATCCTCATTTCAATCTCATCGACTCAACCTTATTATGACAGCGCTCTCCCTCAGCGGCTAAAGCCGTCGCAGGGTAGTGTTGTTAACGCAGCGCTGAAGCGTTGCGCCACCCAAAAAAGGAGGCATACACAGGCGCCACTGGAAAGCCGCCACCGAAAGGCGAGGGCGCGTTGTGCGGACGGTTGGGTTCCCACTCTTGCGCACAGAACGCGCAAGAATGGGGCACCCTCGGTTTTGGGGTGATGACGTACACGGCTGGAGGCGACCCCGCGTGGTGGCGAGGTAGGGGTGCTTCGACTGCGGTTGAGCTTCGCATTCGCGACGCTCAAACTCCGCTCAGCATGACAATTGTTTTGGGGAGCTGGGCGGAGGTGATATTTCTGTGGGGTTGGCATTAGCGGACAGGAGTGTCCGCTCCACACAAAAACTACTTGACTTGCATTGCTCCCACCAGGGATTCGAAGATTTTTAGGCCGTCGGTGCCGCCTAGTTCTGGTTCGGCGGAGCGTTCGGGGTGGGGCATCATGCCCAGGACGTTGCGGCCGGGGCTGCAGATTCCGGCTATGTTTTCTAGCGAACCGTTGGGATTGGATTCCGGTGTGATCTCGCCTTTTTCGTCGGCGTAGCGGAAGACTATGCGACTATCTTGCTTTAATTCGGCCAGGGTTGAGTCGTCGCAGAAATAGTTGCCTTCCATGTGGCCTATGGGGATGGTCAGGACTTCTCCCTGGTGGCAGGCGCTGGTGAAGGGGGTTTTGTCGTTTTCTACTCTCACGTGCACCGGCTTGCAGACATATTTCAGTCCTACGTTGCGCATGAGGGCTCCGGGGAGCAGTCCTGACTCACACAAAATCTGGAAGCCGTTGCAGATGCCTAGCACGAGGCCGCCTGCGGCGGCGAATTTGCGGACGGATTCCATGACTGGAGAGAATTTGGCGATGGCGCCGGTGCGGAGATAGTCGCCGTAGGCGAAGCCTCCGGGGACGATGATGATGTCGCAGTTTTCCAGGTCGTGCGACTCGTGCCAGAGGAAGGTTGCTTTCTGTTTGGCTACGTGCTCGGCGGTCCAGAAAGCATCGTGGTCGCAGTTGGAGCCGGGGAAGATGATCACTCCGAATTTCATTTGGGGGCCTCGTGTGCTTATATTTTATCGTGGCGCGGTTGCGTTGGCAGGTCAAAGTTTTTGAGTCCTGACGGTTCGTGATTGTGCATGCGCTGTCCCTCGGCGCAAAGGCGCGTTGTGCGGTCGGTGTGGCTCCCACTCTTGCGCGAAGAACGCGCAAGAATGGGGCACCCTCATTTTGGGGAGTGACGAACAGGGCTGGGTAGGTGGGCCGCCTGCCGCTCTCCCTCAGCGATAAGCCGGTCTCAGAGTAACGGTGTTACCGCAGCGCTGAAGCGCTGCGCCACCCAAAAGCAGGGGCGCGTTGTGCGGTCGGTGTGGGCTCCCACTCTTGCGCACAGAACGCGCAAGAATGGGCACCCTCGTTTTCGGGGAGTGACAAACGGGGCTGGAAGGTGGGCCGTCCACGTAGCTTGACTATCTTATTGATCTGCGAGAAGCTTTCGCCACTTGAGCCGGCTGTTATGATGGCCCGCAGCGCCGGGAGGCGGACTTGGGTTCAGCAATCTCTTCACTTATTGTCGCCGCCGAACGGGGGGACAGGCCTGCCGCAGAAGCCCTGTTTACCGCCCTCTATGCCGAACTGCATCGGCTCGCCAAGCGTGAACTCGCGCGGCAAGGGTTCCAGGTGACTCTCAGCGCCACGACCCTGCTGCACGAAGCCTATCTGGACATGGCCTCGCGCGACGGTCCGTCGTTTCCGGATCGGGCACGATTCATGGGATACGCGGGGCGAGTGATGCGTGGTTTGATCATCGACCACGCCCGGGAACGGCACGCTTTGAAGCGTGGCGGCCTGTTTCAGATTACTTCCCTCGATACCGACGCGATGGAGAATGCGGTGGACCACC
>JBEKXO010000331.1:0-2792 GCA_049511995.1 Terriglobales bacterium | reverse complement strand
CTCCCCACCCTGGGTGCAGAAGTTGTAGAGTACTGATTCGTTCCAGCCACCGCTGCCGTTCGGCGCGAGCTGAAAAACGGTTCCATATCCAAATCCCTGATATCCCACCCCGCCCTGCTGGGTCGTCCCATACCACTTGCCGCCATAGGAGGTTAGGCTCGACAGTGGATAGGTGCCGTCGAGGCAGTTGCCCTGCGACTCAATCGAACAGAAGTTGTAGAGCACAGTCTCCGTCTGGGCCTGTGCTGGGTGAGCGGCGACCAGTGTTAGCGCCAAAAGGGCAGCCATTATCAGGGCTCTGCAGATGGCTGTGGCCTCGAGTGTCGTCGAGCGGAATGTCGGCCAGAGATTGGAAATATTCAGACGATTTGTCGGTTTGCTGCTGGATCTTGGTGAGCGCATGGTTCCCTCCGTGCCACTTGTTTATAGCTCTTGGTAACGCGATCCCGGGGAAACTTCGGACGAAGCACACTTAAAAGGCACTGACACTCGCCATTGCGCCGGACCATTCTGGTGGGAGGGGGTGGCCAGAGCGAACGAGCCGGCGGAACTTTGACGGCGGCCATTATCTCTCGCTGGAGGGAAGGCGTCAACAGAGTGCTTCTCTAGAACAGAAGTTTTGCAGAAGGGGTAATTCGCACCCTGATTAATCACTCGTGGTCGACTTTGCTGGCGGCAGTTTTGCCGGCGGTTTCTGCGGCTGCGCTGGCCTCTTCTTTCTTAAGCAGGTCGAGCGCCTGCGCGAAGGTGAGGTCCGCGGGAACACGCTTGAAACGGCTGAAAGCTTCTGTCGAATTGATGTCGAGACGCTTGAACAGCAGGATTTTTCCGGTGAATTGTAACGTCATGTCGGAAATTTCCCAGAGATTGTCGCCTACTTCCTGCTGTTGAACGATGAAGCGGCCGCCACGATCGAGGTGGCCGAGAATCCCCCAGCCGAAACCAACTTCTTTGAAAAGCGTGCCGTCGATGCGGGCAAGGCGGTGACGAACGGCGTCTATGAGCACGTATCCCTGCATGCCGGTGAGCACCTCTTCCACATGCGAAGGCGGCTGGTAGCCGGGTTTGGGGCGAAAGGTTAATTTGACCAGCGGCTCGCCGGCTCGGCCCGCGCCTTCGGGAGACGGCTCTTCTCCGGCGTATTCGAAAAGAAAAGCGGAGGGCATGGCGCGCATGATGCGCAGGGTGCGCTCGGCGCTCTGGCGTTCCTGTTCGCGCTTTTTTTTCATCTCTTCAGGATCGTGAATGAAACGCTCGACCCGCGCCTCTTCATCGCGGCGTTGATCGGGAGTGAGAGACTTGCCGTTGTAGCCGGTCACCAAGCCGGCGGTGGCCTCATTGGTTTCAACATAGAGACGGGTGGTGGATCCCTTTGGCGTAGTCTTGATCCCGAGAAAAAGAAAGTGAGCGGTGTCGTCCTGTGCCGCCTTAATTTCATTTTCGACGGACTTGCGCATGAGTTCCGCGGGATCGGGAGGAGAAGAGATCGAGGGCGGCTCTCCGGCAAAACTAAACACGACGAGCAGCACAATGCATACGCCCGGTGGAACGACGCGCGAAATAAGGCTTTTCGTTCTGCCGAACTTGCCGGCCCGGCGCAAGATCGAGTTGACGATCGCCATGATGGAAACTGGACGCGGCAATATTGATCGGTCCCAAGATAATCGTAGCAAACGAGTGGGGCGCGTGGCGCGACATTCGGGCGTGCCGCACTAAGTCGCTGATGAAGAATGATTTCGCGTTCAGGGCTGAGCCGCGATAGCACGAATGATTTACAATCGGTTCATTCGCGGCGAATAGAGCGCGAGCAAGGATGGAGGCCAAAGCATGGATGCTCCGAAGACCGGAGATTTTGCCCACATTGGCAAGTCGGTCGTGATTAAGGGAGAGCTGTCAGGCTCCGAGGACTTATACGTGGATGGCAACGTCGAAGGCAAGATTGAATTGCGCAATCACAGCCTGACGATTGGGCCGAACGGTAATGTGAAAGCCGACATCAGCGCCAAGGCCGTCGTGATTCAGGGCAAGCTGGATGGAAATGTGAATGCCTCCGAGCGGGTCGATTTGCGCAAATCAGCGGTGATGACAGGCGACGTGACGACGCAGCGAATTGCGATCGAAGAGGGCGCGTTTCTGAAGGGAAAGGTTGATGTGCAGAGGGAGGCGGGACGGGCCGCTCCTGCCTCGTAGTGGCGCTCGGCGGCACTGCGCCATGTGGATTTTCGGTATGCTGGCCGACATCGGCGGCATACGGCAAGTAGATCGCGCCGATGGGTGCGCGAATCGATGTCATCGGTTGCTGACAACGTAATGAAATTTTTTCGGAGCTCTTCAAACCAGCCCGCGAGTCCGGCAGTTCCGCAGAAACTCAGCCGCCGCTCGAGCGGCATGGGAGAAGTTTCGCGCCTGCTGAATTCGCAGGAAGGCCTGTGCGTGCTTGACATGGGCGCAACCTCGGCCAGCAACATACGATTCTTCACCAGCAATGGACACAAGAATTACAGCGAAGATCTATTGTGCTCGTCGCTAGACCCGGGGCTGCGGGTGCAGGATAGCGCGGGGAATTCGGTGGTCGACAGCAAGAAATTTCTGGAAGAGAACCTGGTCTATCCGGCGGCTCATTTCGACGTAGTCCTGGTCTGGAATCTGCCGGATTACATGGAAGAAAGCCTGGTGAAACCGACGATCGATCGCTTGTGGTCGGTGATGAAGCCGGGCGGGTTTCTGCTGGCCTTTTTTCACACGCGTGATGCGGGGCCGGATTCAACCTGTTATCGCTATCATGTCACCGG
>JBEKXO010000330.1:0-2816 GCA_049511995.1 Terriglobales bacterium | reverse complement strand
CATCATGCTGGTGTCGGTTACGGAGCGCACGCGAGAGATTGGCATCCGCAAGGCGATGGGGGCGCGCCGCAGCGACATCCTGCTGCAATTTCTGATTGAGTCAGTGGCCCTGGCGTTACTTGGCGGAGCAATCGGCGTGTTCTTCGGAATTGTCGTTGCCAAGGGGGTTACGCTCGCCATCGGCATGCCCTCGGTAATCAAGCTTTGGGCAGTGATGGCGGGAGTGCTGGTGGCGGCGAGTGTGGGGATTTTCTTCGGCGTTTATCCAGCGCGCCGCGCCGCCATACTTGATCCCATTGCAGCATTGCGCTTTGAAACATAGAAGGTTTGATTTGTCATCCCGAGCGCAGCGAGGGATCTGCAGTTGCTCTGATGTGAAAAGGTTTTGCGATGCTACTCAAAGGCGAACTCGGCGAAGGGCTGAACATGGCGGTCGACACCATCCGCAGCAACAAGATGCGTTCGTCGCTCACGGTTCTGGGAATCGTGATTGGAGTGGCCGTCGTCATCGGAATCTCGTCCATCGTGCGCGGACTCAACGACAACGTCAGTCAGGTAATTACCAGCCTCGGCTCGAATATTATTTTCGCCTTTCACCTCGAGCCCTTCACTTTCGGACGTCCGACCGAAGAGATGCGCACGCGTAAGGAACTGACTTACGATGACGCCATGGCCATGCAGGACCTTGCGCATGTGAAAGCAGTCAGCGTGGGCGAGCGCTATTTTCGTCCGGAACTCGGCACCGGCACTTACGCCGTCAAATATAAAGACCGCAAGGCCAAGCAAACGATTCTGGAAGGCGACACTGCTTCGTATAAAGATGTGATCGACGTTGCGCTCGACGCAGGCCGCTGGTTCAGCAGCATCGACGATGAACGTCGCGCTCCCGTGATTATCGTCGGCCACGACACCGCGCAGGAACTCTTTCCCAGTGAGCAACCTTTGGGAAAGGAGCTGGACATCGAGGGGCAGTTATTCACGGTGATCGGCGTGGCGAAACTTCGTAAGAGCGTGTTCGGGGGCGGAAAGAATCCTGATGACAACATCGTCTTCTTTCCGCTGAGCACGTTTCGCAAATTGCATCCCGAGCTGAAAGCGTACTGGATCAGCGTCAAGGCTACTTCGCACGATGACATGCCGAAGGCCATGGACGAGATGCGTGACTTATTGCGGCGGCGCCGGAAGGTGCCGACCGAGAAGGCGGATAATTTTGCGATCTTCACGCAAGACTCGATTTCCGATGTCTGGAACCAGATTACCGGAATGATTTTCGTTTTCATGTTTGCCGTCTCGAGTGTTGGCTTAATCGTCGGCGGGGTGGGCGTGATGAACATCATGCTGGTTTCGGTCACCGAGCGCACCCGTGAAATCGGCGTGCGCAAAGCGATGGGGGCGCGTAAGCGCGACATTCTCGTGCAGTTCACGCTGGAAGCGGTCATGCTCACGGCCGTGGGCGGAGTCATCGGCCTTTTGTTGGGAGCGCTCATCACGGCAATCGTTCCGGTCGCATTTCCGTCCCTCCCCGCGACCATGTCGGTGGATTGGTCGATCTTCGCCTTCGTCGCTTCGGCGACGGTGGGATTGGTCTTCGGAATTTATCCGGCATGGAAAGCAGCTAACCTCGATCCCATCGAGTCGCTGCGCTACGAGTAACGTGTGCTGATGCCGCCGGTGACCATCAGAGCGCTGATCGAAATTCTGGCGGTGGTGGGCACTGTCGGCAGTCTGTGCTTCTATTTTCTATCCGCGCTCGGCTTGGCCAGTTTCCTGCGCGATCGCGAGAAGATTGAGCAAGCGGCGGCTCTCGACCGCCGCCTGTTGCCGCCGGTTTCGATACTCAAACCTTTAAAGGGTATCGATCCGGAAATCTGGGAAAATTTTTGCAGTCATTGCGAGCAAGACTATCCCGAATTCCAATTGATCTTCGGAGTCAGCGATCCTGCCGATCCCGCGATCGAAGTGGTGCACAGGGTGCAGGCAAAATATCCCAACCTTCCAATTGAACTAGTCGTTTGCGATCGCATTTTGGGCGCGAATGTCAAGGTCAGCAATCTGGCGCAGATGCTACCCGTTGCGCGCCACGAGATTCTTCTGGTGAATGACAGCGATATTCGAGTGCCTTCGGATTACTTGCGCAAGGTAACGGCGCCGTTTGCCGACGTTTCCGTCGGAATGGTGACCTGCCTCTACCGCGGCAGCGCACGCCCGACGCTGGGATCGCGTCTCGAAGCCACAGGGATCAGCACCGATTTCATCCCCGGCGTGTTGAGCGCAAGATTTCTCGAGCACGGATTACATTTCGGATTAGGCTCAACCCTTGCGTTTCGCCGTCGTGACCTCGAGGCCATTGGCGGATTCGAATCGTTAGTCGATTATCTTGCGGACGACTATGAACTCGGCCGGCGCATCGCCGCCACGGGAAAAAGAATTGAACTGAGCGCCGCGACCGTCACCACACTTCTGCCCGCTTATACATTTCGAGAATTTTTGCAACATCAACTACGCTGGTCGCGGACGATTCGAGCAGCGCGGCGCTGGGGATACGCCGGCCTGCTTTTCACTTTCGGATTGCCCTGGGCATTGTTAATGGTGTTCGCGGCACGCGGAGCGGCATGGGCGTATGCCCTGTTTGCACTGACGTTCGTGATGCGGTTGCTCATTGCATACGTCACCGCAGAGGTTGTGCTCGGCGACCGCGGGATGTTTCACGACGACTTAATCAACACGATTTTCCTGATTACGATCCGCGACTTGCTAGCGCCAATCGTGTGGGCCGCGAGCTTTATGGGTAATCGCATCACTTGGCGCGGCGATGT
>JBEKXO010000329.1:0-2832 GCA_049511995.1 Terriglobales bacterium | reverse complement strand
AGTGGCGTAGCCAAAACGCGGCGGCGGTCATGAGTTTCGATACCGACAACCGCCACTTCATTCTCGATGTCGATTCGCCGGAGGACATCGAGCGTTTTGAGCGGGACACCGGGCAGGCGCTGCGCTGGCCGGCCCCTTGAGCCGGCCTTGCGGACATCGCGACTTCACGGCTCCCAGCGGCCGCGAACGAAATGCCATTCGCTTGCGTCTTGGTCCCAATGATCGGGTACCCAGTGCACGCCGCGGCGTTCAATGATCCAAGTACCCGATACCCAGTGAAAAGAACGCCCATTTTTTTCCCAGTATCCGGAGGCCCAGACATAGCCGTCCCGATGCGGCGGCTGGTGTTCGACGCGCGGCGGGGGCGGCGGAGCGTCGCTCACGATGTCGGATCCGCCTAAAGAAACAACAGGCATGAGCAAGGCGCCGGCAAATGTCGCCAGCAAAGTGTTCTGTATCCAGGTCGCTTTCATGATTGAGGCATCCTTTGGCCGGTCTCGGCCATCCAGTTCAACGCATTGTTTTTGGGTCTTAATTGACCGAACGATCGTGCTTTTATCAACTCAAAACTTGAGCGGGTTGAGGGAATCATGAGGTCAGTGTTGACGAAGGCGAGCCGGGCGCCGGCTGCGCTCGAGCAAAGATTCGAAGGCCCTGTGCGCCCGCTCTTCGGCGGCGCAATCACGCATCAGACCATGGGCTTGCTGATAGATCATCGTGATCCCGTCGAACTCGTAAGCAAATTGCTCCGCGTCCAAATCGGCCTTGAGCTGGCCCTCGTCGACCGCCGCCTTCGTGGCCCGCACCAGCAATTCGCGCCAGTCTTGTAGGGCCTGCACCAGGCGTTGGCGCACCGGGTGGCCGGGGCGGTTGTCATACTCGAGTGAGGCTTTGCTCAACAAGCAGCCTCGCAACTCCTGTTCCCCGCTGATCCACAGGAGTTTCTTCTCGAAGAGCACCCGCAGCCTCGCCTCGCCCCGCGGCGAGCCCAATCCCGGCTGCACGACGCGCGCAACGAATCGGTCGATCACTTCTTGCATCACCGCCAACTGCAGCGCCTCCTTGGATTTGAAGTGCGCGAATAGTCCGCTCTTGGAAAGCTTCGTCTCCTCCGCAAGAGACCCGATTGACAGACCTTCGTAACCGACTTCGCTGACGATACCGACTGCCCGCGAGATAATGGTTCGACGGGTCTGTTCTCCCTTGGACAGACCCCTACGGAGGACGCTGCCGCCAGACTCGCCGGTACCGCGTCGATTACTCATATTTGCAATTTTAGCACGATCGTTCTATTTGTCCATACCTGTGAGACGCCGCCGCAGCATGTGCGCCACAGATACTGCACGTTGCGCCGTATTCTGTTAGCGTTGATATATCTCTATTGGGCTGATGGCCGATGCCAAGTCGAATGCGACACGTGTTCAAAGCGCTAAGTCTCCTGCTGTTGCTGATCGCGGCACAGCAAGGCGCTTTGGTTCACGAACTCGCCCATGTCTCCAGCGCCATCGACAGCGATCTGCGGGTTCAATCGGACTCGGCCGCCGATACGGCGTGCGCACTCTGTCCCGCCTTTGCCCAAGTGGTCACCCCGGCTTTTAGTCATTCGTTTCATATCCCCCTTCTCGTCCGCTGCGCTCCGGAACCCGTTTCAGAGCCGCGATATCGGGCGATCGACGCCGCAGTTCCTCGACCGCGTAGCCGCGGCCCCCCCTCTCTAAGCTGAATCTTTGCCTCGCGAAACGAACCGCCCGACTAATCGGAGGCGGATCGCATTCATTCAGCTTTTGCGGAGTAGTTCTGATGTCCAGACTTTCAAATACGCCGACCGCGTCCTGTGCCGCCGCGGCGTTGGTTTTTATCGCTACGGGTTCCCAGGTATTCGCCGACACGGCTGATTCAACGCCGGCAAGCGCCGATGCATCGGCCTCGGCAAACACTTCGGCTCCGGCCCAGATCCAGGAGATTCAAGTCACCGCGCAGCGCTTGAACGACGCTCGCAGCAGCATCCAGACCCAGACCGGCGCGTCAACCTATACGATCGACAGCGAGGCGATTCTCGCGATGCCCGGCGGCGAGAACGCGCCGCTCAATCAGGTCCTGCTGCAGGCCCCGGACGTGGTCCAGGATTCATTCGGGCAGATCCACGTGCGCGCCGACCACAACGACCTGCAATATCGGCTCAACGGCATCATCCTGCCCGAGGGCATCAGCGTTTTCAGTCAGACGCTGAGTCCCTGGCTGATCTCCTCCTTGAAATTGATCACTGGCGCGCTGCCCGCGGAATACGGCCTGCGCACCGCCGGCATCATCGATGTGAGCACCAACAGCGGACTGCTCCAGCCCGGCGGCGAGGTGTCGATTTACGGCGGCAGCCATTCGACCTATCAGCCGTCCGCGGAATACGGCGGCAGCGACGGCAAATATACCTACTACATAACTGGTGACTACAAGCAGGATAATCTCGGCATTGAATCGCCCAACGGCAGCTCCAATCCGATTCATGATCACACGACGCAAATTCACGGCTTCGGCTATTTCGAGGACATCATCGATACCAGCGACCGCATGTCGCTGATCACTGGCATTTCGGACGATGAGTTCCAGATTCCCAATCAGCAAGGCCTGCAGCCCTCGCTCAATCTCAACGTCAACGGTCAAACGGCGTTTCTGAGCGATGACTTGAACGAGAGACAGCACGAACTCGCCGAGTATGCCATCCTCAGCTGGCAGCACTCCGAAGGCGCACTCGACTGGCAAACCTCCCTCTCCGCGCGCTTCACGAGTTTGCATTTCGTACCGGATTGGGTCGGAGATCTGCTGTATAACGGCATC
>JBEKXO010000328.1:0-2935 GCA_049511995.1 Terriglobales bacterium | reverse complement strand
TGAGCCTTGCGGCCCGGGCGGTATGTTTTCTGTGGCACTTTCCGTCGAACCGGCTTGAACCGGCCCTCCCGGACGTTATCCGGCACACTGCTCTGCGGAGTTCGGACTTTCCTCTGTCTTGCGACAGCGACCGTCCGGTCCGGCTGCCAACCAACTCATTATAGTGCAGGCGTAACGCGCGGACAGACACTACCTATAATTGGGGAACGTTTAATTAGGGAACGTCGCACTCACGTCGTTACTTGAGATAACCGCCAAATCACCATCCCACAACCAAAGCCGCTCTCACTCGGTTTGCTTCGGAGCGAGAGCGAACACGTAGATCAGCAGGGCTGCACCAATCAGCAGCGGGATTACTCCGGCAAGATAGACCGGCCCGTCCTCCCGCTCCACGATCCCGCGCAGAAGCACCATGACACCGATGCCGGTGGCGGCGGTGATCAAACCGCCGAGCTTCAGCCCTTCGAGGCGGCGCCGGAAGGCGTTTTTCTGGTTCTCGCGCAAAAGCTCCAGCGCGCTTTTGGCGCCCTCGCCGGAGCTCTCGGCGATTTTCTTCAAAGCTTCGCTGGTGTAGTAAGCCTCCCGTTCCTTGCGGCGAGCCTCGGCCCATGAGGCAACCGTTAGAAAAGAGAACAGAGCAATGCTTCCGACCACCGGGATCGCGATTGCTACGACTCCGACCGTATCGCCGTTCACTTCGAATGCCATGATCCGCTCCTTGATTCCTCTGCTTTCGTCAGGTATGACCGGCCTGCCGCGATTCCGGTTGCGTTTTCTTCGCGGGCAATGCATTTTTGAAATAATGCAACCGTCCGCAGATTCGGGCTGTCATACCGTTGAGGCAATCCCAGAGTGAGCGCCAGCGACGATCAGGCCGATGTGGAAAGAGTCCTGGCGGGGGAAATCTCGGCTTACGGGGGGATTGTCCAGCGCTGGCAGGGGCCGCTGATCAACTTGGCCTATCGTTTTTGTCATGATCGCGGGCGGGCCGAGGAAATGGCACAAGAAGCTTTTCTGCGGGCCTACCGCGCCCTCGCCCAGTGGCGCAAGGAGGCGGCGTTCTCAACCTGGCTTTTCGCGCTTGCGACTAACCTCTACCGTTCGGAAATCCGCCGCATTCCAGCGCGAAATGTATCGCTCGACGACGTTGCCGAACCTCACGACGCCCGCGCGTTTGATGGAGGCCTCGAGGAGCGCGATCAGGATCGCGCCGTGCGGCGCGCAGTTCTCGCATTGCCGGCCAAGTATCGCGAGGCGTTAATCCTTTTTTACTTCCACGACATGGATGTAACCAGCGCGGCGCGCAGTCTCGGATTGCCGGAGGGTACCGTGAAAGCACGCTTGTCTCGCGGGCGGGACATTCTGCGCGGGAAACTGCCGCAACTGCTGGCAGTGGCGCGTCTGAAGGAGGCGTAATGAAACGGCGAACGGAGCAAGAGGAGGACGAAATGAACCGGATCCTTTCACGGGAGGATGAAATTTTTCCATCGTCAGGCTTCGCCGCCTCTGTCATGGACGCGGTTCGACGCGAAGCCGCCGCGCCACCGCCGATTCCGTTCCCGTGGAAGCGAGCGTTGCCGGGCATGATAATTGGGGGACTGGCTCTGGTCTTGATTTTGCTCGCGTGGATTTTGGATGTGTCGCAACTGTTCGGACCATCGGCTTCCCCGCAGCTTTCCCCTTCTTCACCTTCGGCAATGCCGTTCTTGTTGCCGGCGAGAATGGGACCCGCCGCCGGATGGATTGTCCTTGGACTTCTGATCGCATATTTATCGGCGAAACTGTCGATGCGCTTTGGTTCCGGCGAAGCGTGATGCTTGCCCGGTGACCGCCGCAGCCATTGCGGTGACAGCAGTTGCCGTGACCGAGAACTGAAGTTCTCATCCTTCACAAAACAGCGATCTATTGTGCTGGAAACTAGAACCTTCCCGCCCGCACCATCCTGCTAAACTCATTTAAAGAAAAGTGCCTGCACACCGGTCCCACGCAGGCGCCCAGGCCGTCGACAAATGAACATCACTGAGGCGATCAAGATCGCGTTTCTATCGTTGTGGGCGAACAAGTTGCGCTCCGCGCTCACTTTGCTCGGTGTTGTAATCGGGGTCGCGGCGGTGATTGCCGTGGTCACGTTCGTGAACGGCATCAATGGCTACGTGGCGACGAAGATTTTCAATCTCGGCGCCGACGTTTTTATCGTCTTTAAGAATTCGCCCGCCATCACCAACGTCGATAAATACCTCGATGCCGAGAAGCGCAAGAACCTAACCATGGAGGATTACGCCGCTGTCCTCGAGGCCTGCAAACACTGCGAATGGGTGGGAGCGTCGATCAATAACGCCAGCGGACACGTTAAGTATGGAGAGCAGTCGATCAGCGACACCAATGTGCGTGGCGTGACGCCGTCCATGGTTCCGATCCTCGATATCGATCTCACCGCCGGGCGCATGATCAACGACACCGACTTGCGAAACAATTCCGCCGTGGTCGTCGTCGGACCGGACATTACGGAGAATCTTATGCCTGGCACCGATCCCATCGACAAGGAGATTCGCATCGATAGCTGGGTCTATCGTGTGATCGGCGTGGGCAAACGAAAAGGCAAGACGCTCGGGCAGACCCTCGATAATTATGCGCTAATGCCGATCACGTCGTATCAGAAACAAAATGGCTCGCATGAAAGCATACGCATCTCGGGAAAGGCGGCGAGCAGCGGCGCAGGCTTCGATGAAGCGATGGATGAAGCGCGCGCCGTATTACGCGCGCGACGCCACGTGCATCCCGGCGACGATGACAGCTTCGACATCGAGACGAACGACAGCCTGCTGAGCATCTGGTCGAACTTTAGCGGGACTTTTTTTTACGCGATGATCGGAATTGCCGCGATTTCGCTGGTCGTCGGCGGCATCGTGATCATGAACATCATGCTGGTGTCGGT
>JBEKXO010000327.1:0-2968 GCA_049511995.1 Terriglobales bacterium | reverse complement strand
CGGAAGATCGACGCCAGCAATACGAGCCATGATCCCTCTCTTAAAACCTGCCGTCGGCTCTCAGCCGTCAGCTTTCAGTAAACGCAACCGCAAAAACTTTCGCTCTTAGCCTTGGCGCTGTTTGTGTTTCGAGTTTTCGCAGATCACCCGCACTACTCCCTTGCGGTGGATGACCTTGCACTTGTCACAAATTTTCTTTACCGATGCTCTTACTTTCATAACCAGTTCTCAGTTCCCAGTTGCCGGTTCTCAGTGAACCCAACTGCAGATCCCTCGCTTCGCTCGGGATGACAAATCAGAAATCTACTTATAGCGATACACAATCCGACCGCGATTCAGGTCGTATGGAGAAAGTTCGACCGCGACTTTGTCCCCGGGCAGTATGCGTATGAAGTTCTTCCGCATCTTGCCGGAAACGTGCGCCAGCACCTGGTGTTTATTTTCGAGCTCCACCTTGAACATGGCATTGGGCAGCGGTTCGACGACCGTTGCCATCACTTCAATCGCGTCTTCTTTACTCATTACCCTCCAAAAACAGTTCTCAGTCGCCAGTTCTCGGTTCTCAGTTAAACCATTCGGCTCCCACTGAGAACTGAGAACCGAGAACTGAGAACTACTGGGTCAATATCATCGGCCCCTGCCGCGTCACGGCTACGCAATGCTCAAAGTGCGCACTGTAACTGCCGTCTACTGTTACCGCCGTCCATTTATCGCCCAAAACTCTGGCTTCGGGACCGCCCGAATTCACCATCGGCTCGATCGCCAGCACCATGCCTTCGGTCAACTCCGCGCCTTGGCCCTTTTTGCCGAAGTTCGGAATCTGCGGCGCTTCGTGCAGCTTCGTTCCAATCCCGTGCCCGACAAAATCCCGCACCACGCTGAACCCGTTCGCTTCGACGTGCTTCTGGATCGCCGATCCAACATGCCCAACCGTATTGCCGATCTTTACCTGCTCGATGCCTTTGTACAGCGAAGCCTCAGTTACTTCGAGCAGCTTTTTCAACTCCGGCTTAATCGTCTCGCCGACCGGAACGGTTATCGCAGCGTCGCCGTAGTAGCCGTCAGAAACCACACCACAGTCGATCGAAACGATATCGCCCGTTTTGAGGGTCCGCTTTTCAGACGGAATGCCGTGCACAATCTCTTCATTGATCGACGTGCAGAGCACACAGGGATAACCGTAATATCCCTTGAAGGCCGGCGCCGCGCCCAGTTCCGTAATCAGCTTTTCGGCGGCCTTTTCCAGATCCATCGTCGTAACGCCCGCCGCGACCATCGCCTTGAGATGGTTCAAAACCTGGCGGACTATCTGGCCGCTCCGCCTCATCTTTTCGATCTCTTCCGCCGATTTGCGGATGATCCTGTCTTCTGCAAAACTCATATTCAATTCTGGCCGCGCCGCATTTGCGCTAGCATCCGCCGACACAGTGGCTGTCGATCACTCCGAAAATCTGCGTCGTAACCTCTTCCACCGTGCGATCCGCATTGATCGCAATCAGGCGCCGCTGGCCCCTGTAATAATCCGCCACCGGCTTGGTCTGCCTCTCATAAGTGGCCAGGCGCTCGGAGATGACCTCTTCGCGATCATCTTCTCGAATCAATAGCTTGGATCCATCAACGTCGCACAACTCGTCGACGAGAGGTGGCTGAGAGTGAATGTTATAGAGCCGTCCACAGGTGGGACAGGAACGACGTCCGGCAATCCGCAGCAACAATTGATTATAGTCTACAAGCAACTGGATCACAATCAGCGGACACTTCTTCGGCTTCTCGGCCTTCGAATCAAAGTTGTCAAAGACCTCTTTTTCCAGGAAGGCGTCAAGCCATCCCGCCTGGGCAGCTGTTCTCGGGAAGCCATCCAGCACAAATCCGCAACGGCAATCGACTTCGCGCAGCCGGTCGGCTACGATGCCGTACATCAGTTCGTCCGGCACCAGGTCGCCCCGCGTCATGATCGCTTTGGCTTCCAGGCCAAGCGCCGTGCCGCGCGCTACGTGATCGCGCAACAGATCGCCCGTCGATATCTGCGGAACGCCGTAGTGCTCGACGATCTGCCGGGACTGCGTGCCCTTCCCAGCCCCCGGGGGGCCGAGAAGAATCACGGGTCCAATATTCTTGTTTCGCGCGGCGTTATTGGCCGTCGACATGGCCGGCTCACTGGCCATCGAAATGGCCCCTTTTACTCGTATTTCCTGCCGCGGAAATACTGCCCTGCTCCGCGCCTGCAAAACCTGATTACCACGTCCGGCGTCCGCGCAGACGGCCGCTCTTCGGTGTGAATCCATCGTAGTGCCGCATGATCAGCTGCGCCTCGATCTGCGTGACCGTATCCATCGCGACTCCGACGACAATCAGCAGCGAAGTGCCGCCAAAATAAAAATTGACGCCCAACCCATTCGTTACCCAAGTCGGCAGGTTTTCAAAGACCCGGCCGAGCAGCGGAAGATGGTTCAGCTTGATGCCGGCAATCATCCACTCCGGGATCAGCGAAATCAGAATCAGGTAGGCTGCGCCGACGAGCGTGATCCGCGTCAGCACGTCGTTGATGAAATCGGACGTGCGCTTGCCGGGACGTATGCCAGGGATGAACCCTCCCCACTTCCGCATATTGTCCGCAACCTCGTTCGGATTGAACACGATCGAGATATAGAAGTAGGCAAAGAAAATAATGCCGAGGCAATAGAGCAAAGTGTAAAGCGGCTCGCCCCAGCGCATCGCGTCCAGCAACGGGCCAATGACTTTGTTGTTATGGAAGGCCGCGCCGAGCATCTGTGGCAACGCCAGAATCGACGACGCGAAAATCACCGGCATCACGCCGCCTGCATTGACGCGCAAGGGGAGATGCGTGGATTGTCCGCCCATGACTTTTCGTCCGACAACGCGTTTGGCATACTGCACCGGGATGCGGCGCTCGCTGCGCTCAACGTAGACAATGAACGCGACGACTGCGATCATCAGCACCAGCAGC
>JBEKXO010000326.1:0-3015 GCA_049511995.1 Terriglobales bacterium | reverse complement strand
GGTCGCATTCTGGCTCAACTGCAAGGCGCGAATATAAGCGGCGATGCACCAGCGGTCGCGCGGCATAACCTGACTGCCGTAATCGGGCATAACACCATAGCCGTTCGTCATCACGTCGAAGAAGTGGCCGATCGGCGCATTGCGCAAGCGCTCGATGTGATAGGACGGCGGACGGCGGAAGCCGCGGGTGGGGATGAATCCGCCACCATCGCCAACGCGGCCGTGACAGGGTACGCAGTTGATGTTGAAGCGCTCGCGTCCGCGCTCGAGGACTTCTTTGGTCACCGGGAAGGGCATCGCGTCGCCCAGGGCGTCACCGTTTTTCCCAGTGTAAAAATATGTGTCTTCGTGAAGATCGCCGCGGGCGACGGTGCCCTCGACCGGCATGCGGGCGGAGCGATCGTCGGCGAAGAAGTCGCTCTTCGTAAAGGGGCGGTAATAGGGCTGCAGGTGCATGTCGAGGCGGCATCCGGCGGTAACGGCGAGGAGCGCCAGGAGCGCGGGCAAAATTTTTCGGTGGTTGCGGGGCGAGGCCATTTAGCTCGGCACCTCCGAAATCATTCTGGGAGCAAGCCCATTGAGAAACGAGCGCGTAGCGGCAGGGTCGTATTTCGGGTCAGCCGATTCGACGACCAGGAAGAATTTATTCTCCGACGCCTTGGCGAACTCGGCCACGTTGAACACCGGATGATACGGCATGGGCAATCCATTGAGGGCGATCATCCCGACGGCGGAAGAGATTCCTCCGAAGAGGATGGTCAACTCGAAGGTCACGATGATGAATGAGGGCCAGGAGAAATAAGGGCGTCCGCCGATGTTGGTCGGATAGGTGATCACGGCGACCCAGTATTGCAGCGCGAAGGCGGAGATTCCGCCGACCAGGGCGCCGATGAGAACGACGAGAGCGACGCGGTTCTTATGAAAGCCAATCGCCTCGGCCAGGCCTTCGATCGGGAACGGGCTATAGGCGTCGACCTTGTGATAGCCGGCCTCATGCGTCTTGTGGGCGGCGTCGAGCAGTTCCTGCGCCGAATCGAACTCGGCCATCAGGCCATAAACCGGATTCTCGGGGATCGGGCTATAAACGCCGAGATCGCTCATTGCTTGACCTCCG
This sequence comes from Terriglobales bacterium, assembly GCA_049511995.1. Lineage (GTDB taxonomy): Bacteria > Acidobacteriota > Terriglobia > Terriglobales > Acidobacteriaceae > Acidiflorens. Next base: position 1,901 of record JBEKXO010000326.1, on the reverse strand, counting down.
GCGCCTCATGCGCGTGCGATTCCGGCAGCAAGGTGCGCAATTCGAAGATGGAAATCATCGGGAGCACGCGGACGAAGAGCCAGATGCCGGTCAGGAATAATCCGAAGGTGCCCGCGAACGTCAGCCAATCCCACTTGGTGGGGTAATACATGCCCCAGGAAGAATTCAGGAAGTCGCGGCTCAGACTGACGACGATGATAATGAAGCGCTCCAGCCACATGCCGACGAGCACGATGAACGAGATAAGCCAGAGCCATCCCGTGGACACGCGGAATTTCTTCAGCCAAAGAAGCTGAGGGATCAGGATGTTGCAGCTTAGCAAGGCGGCGTACCAGAGCCGGTAGGGGCCGTGGACGCGGTTCCAGAGCAGGAACGAATCGAACTGGTTGCCGCTATACCAGCCCATGAAGGCTTCGATGCCATAGCCGTAGGCGACAATCAAGCCGGTAGCGAGCATCACTTTGGCCGAGTTCTCGATATGGCGCATGGTGATGAAGTCTTCGAGTTTGTAGATGGCGCGGATCGGGATCGCGAGACACAGCACCATGGCGAATCCGGAATAGATGGCGCCGGCAACGAAGTAAGGCGGGAAGATGGTGGTGTGCCATCCGGGAACGATGCCGACGGCGAAATCGAAGCTTACGACGGTATGCACCGAAAGCACCAGCGGGGTCGCGAGTCCGGCGAGAAGCAGGTAGGCGGTTTCATAGCGATGCCAGTGGCGAGCGTCGCCGCGCCATCCCATGGCGAGCAATCCGAAGACGCGCTGCTTCCACGGCTTTTCAGCGCGGTCGCGAATGGTGGCAAGATCGGGAATCAATCCCACAAACCAGAAGACGAGCGAAATCGTGAGGTAAGTTGAAACCGCGAATACGTCCCACACCAGCGGGCTGCGGAAGTTCGGCCAGTAACGCATGGTGTTGGGATAGGGAAACAGCCAATACGCGAGCCAGGGACGGCCAGTGTGAGCGAGTGGGAAGATGCCGGCGCAGGCCACCGCGAAGAGCGTCATGGCTTCGGCGAAGCGGTTGATCGAGTTGCGCCAGGTTTGGCGGAGCAGCGCGAGGATGGCGGAGATGAGCGTGCCGGCGTGGCCGATGCCGATCCACCACACAAAATTGATGATGGCGAATCCCCAGCCGACGGGGATGTTGATGCCCCAGATGCCGGTGCCTTTGACAAACAGATACCCCAGGACCCCCATCAGCATGTTCAGCATGCCAAACACGATGAGGAAGCCGAGGATCCATCCGAGAGAGATGGGGCGGCTCAGCACGATGTTGCTGATCTTCTCGGTAATGGTCGAGAAGGTGTGCCCCGGCGCGATTACCGGAACTCGCCTGTCATCTACCGGAACTTCCACGGGTATTTGCGTGTTCGTAGCCATGCCTTACTTGCGCTCCACAGATCCCTCTCACTCGCTCTCAACTCGCTTCTACCGCCGGTCCCTCAGGGGCTAAAGCCCTCGTTTTTATTCGCCCTCTGCGGCACGGCTGAAGCCGTGCCCTTTCAAAGCTGTTTTACGAGCCGCCTTCTAACTCTGGATTCGGGTTGCGCACTTCCGCTAAATAGGTTGTGCGCGGCCGCGTGTTCAGTTCTCCTAGCAGGGAATAGTTTCTCGGCTGCGCCTTCCACCTATTTACCTGGCTGTTCGGGTTGTTTAAGTTGCCGAAGACGATTGCGTTTGCCGGACAGGACTGCTGGCAGGCGGTTTGCAAATCGTCGCCGATTTTAATTTCTTTGCCTTCGCGCACCGAAGCAGTTTCGGTGTCGATGCGGGCTTCGCTGATGCGCTGCACGCAGTAGGTGCATTTTTCCATGACGCCGCGGCTGCGCACGGTGACGTCGGGATTGCGCATGAGCTTGAATTGCGGCGTCTCCCAATCCTGAAAGAGCAGGAA
>JBEKXO010000325.1:0-3105 GCA_049511995.1 Terriglobales bacterium | reverse complement strand
GTAGGTCAAGTGCCTTTGGAGCACTTTGTCTAGGTTCGAATCCTAGCGGCCCAGCCAGATCAACCAGTTCTCAGTTGCCAGTTCTCAGTTCTCAGTCGAGAGACACTGGAGCCCCAACGCTGAGAACTAAGAACCGGGAACTGAGAACTGAACCTATGGCCACAGTTGCAACCACGACTGCTGAAAAACCGATTGCCGAGAAAACGGTCGTCGAAAAGACCGCGGAAAAAAAGCCGACTGTCGACGAAAAAACGGAACGCAAACCGCAACGCGCACGGGTCGATGACCGGTTCAAGATTTTTTGTGGAACCGCGAACGAGGCGTTGTGCGAAGAGGTCTGCGCCTTTCTTGGCCTGACGCGCGGGCAGGCTTTGGTCACGCGCTTCAAGGATGGCGAAGCGTACGTGCAGATACAGGAGAACGTGCGCGGGGCCGACGTTTTCGTGATGCAGCCCACCTGCCAGCCGGTGGACATGCACTTGATGGAATTGTTGTTGATGATGGACGCGCTGAAGCGCGCGTCGGCGCGACGGATTACGGCGGTGATTCCGTATTTTGGCTACGCGCGGCAGGATCGGAAAGATAAGCCGCGGGTGCCGATTTCGTCGAAGCTGGTCGCGGATTTGCTGACGACGGCGGGCGCGGATCGGGCGCTGGTGGTCGATTTGCACGCGCCGCAGTTGCAGGGATTTTTTAATATTCCGGTGGATCATTTATTTGCTTCGCCGGTACTGGTGGACCACTTCAAGAAGTTGAATCTGCCGAATTTGACAGTGGTTTCGCCGGATGCGGGTGGCGTGGAACGTGCGCGCTTCTTTGCAAAGAAAGTGGACGCGGCATTGGCCATTGTCGATAAACGCCGCGTCGAGATGAATGTCGCGGAAGTGATGCACGTGATCGGCGATGTTCGCGGCCGCACTTGTTTGATCATCGACGATTTGATCGATACGGGCGGGACGCTGGTGAAGGTGGCGCAGGCACTGATCAATAATGGCGCCAGCACGGTGTATGCGTGCTGCTCGCATCCGGTGCTTTCGGGATCGGCGGTGGAGTATCTGGTGAATTCTCCGATCGCCGAGGTGGTGGTGACGAACACCATTCCGCTGACCGAGGAAGCGAAGCAGGTGGCGAAGATTAAGGTGCTCTCGATTGCGGGATTGATTGGACGGGCGATTCAGTCGATTCACGAAGAGACGTCGGTGAGCAGGTTATTTATTTAACGGCGTCGCTCGCTGTTCGCTATTCGCTTTAACCGAAAGGCTACGAAGCGCGAACAGCGAACGGCGATTAGCGAATTTATCAAGGACGGAAACGGAATTATGGCGACAGCAACGGATATCAGCATATTGGAAGCGCAGAAGCGCGAGCCGGGGACGAAGAACGCGGCGCGGCGCGTGCGCGTCAGCGGAAAGATTCCCGCGGTAGTTTACGGCGCGGGGATAGATGCGGCCTCGGTCGCGGTCGATCCGCGGCAGGTTCTGCGCATACTGAAGTCGGAGAGCGGACACAACACGATTTTTGATCTCGCGCTCGACAGCAATCGCATGAAGGCGATGATCGTGGATTGGCAGTTTGAACCGATCAAGGGAAAGTTGCTCCACGTCGATCTGCAGCGCATCGCCATGGACAAGAAGCTGACCGTCACGGTGCCGGTCATCCTCAAGGGCGAGGCGACGGGCGTGAAGACGGAGGGCGGCATTCTCGAGCAGTTGCTGCGCGAGATCGAAATTGAGTGCCTGCCGGCCGACATTCCGAAAAACATCGAAGTCGATATCAGCCATCTCGTGTTCGGCGTCGAAGTGCGCGTGAAGGATCTGCCGCACGATCCGAAGCTGAAGTTCCTGACTGACGAGGATCAGATGATCGCGCACATTACGACGGTGAAGGAAGAAGTGGTGGCGACACCTGAGGCAGTGGCGACCGATGCAACAGCTGCGCCGGCTGAGCCCGAAGTCATCAAAAAGGGCAAGCAGGACGTTGAGGGTGAAGGCGAGGCCGAGGGCGACGCGAAGGGCAAGGCCAAACCCGAGAAGGCTGAAAAGGCCGAGAAGAAGGAAAAGAAATAGCTTTTGGCGGGAGCACGTCGTTCGCTGTTCGCTTTTCGCGTGAGAATGCTGATGGCTTGCGGAATAGTTAACGACGAACAGCGAAAGGCGAAGAGCGCAATTGCGTGAAACTGATCGTCGGTTTGGGCAATCCTGGAATCGAGTACCAGTTCACGCCGCACAATCTCGGTTTTTTGACGATTGATCGAATCGCCAACAATCTTGGGATCGAAGTCAGGAATCGCCAATGCCGCGCTCTGACGGCGCGGGCAACGATTGCGGGCGAGCCGGTGGTTTTGGCCAAGCCGGAAACCTACATGAACCTGAGTGGGCTTTCGGTCGTGGAATTGGTAGAGGAACATCAGGTCGATGTCACGCGCGACCTGATTGTGATTTACGACGAACTCGACCTGCCGATGGGGACGATTCGCATCCGGCAGCGAGGCAGTTCGGCGGGGCACAACGGGATGGAGTCGATCCTGGGAGTTCTGGGTACGGACGAATTTTTGCGGATTCGGCTGGGAGTTGCGCCCGAGCACAAAGTCGAGGACGGCGCAAGATATTTGCTGACGCCGATTCGCAAGGCGCAGGAAAAAGCAGTGGATGAGATGCTCGACACGGCGGTGCAGGCGGTCGAGGTGATTTTGAAAGAAGGACCGGCGGCGGCCATGAACCGGTTCAATCGGAAGAATGAGCCGGAAGAGTGAGAGGCCGTCGTCGGTCGATAGTCGTTGGTCGTTCGGCGATCATCGCTCGTCTGGCGTTGCTAAGGACTAACGACGACCGACCAACGACGGCATTTAAGATTTGGAGATAACGAATGAATCGTAGCTATGAATTGATGTTTATCGTGCGGCCCGACATGGTCGAGGAAGAGTTGAGCAAGCTAATTTCGACGCTGGAGTCGTCGGTGACCTCGGCCAGCGGCACGGCCAAGAGTGAAGTGTGGGGCAAACGCCGGCTCGCGTACAGGGTTGGCAAGTTCAACGATGGAATCTTCGTCCTGATGATGATCGAAGCCACGGGCGCCGCGGTGCATGAAGTCGAACGCCGCCTGCGT
>JBEKXO010000324.1:0-3114 GCA_049511995.1 Terriglobales bacterium | reverse complement strand
TCGGACGCTTTTTTCAGGGCGGCGTTGACTTCTTCTTTGGTCGTCTTCTTTTCGACCCAGACTACGAGATCGACTACCGAGACGTTGGGCGTGGGGACGCGCATCGAAAAGCCGTCCAGCTTGCCGCCCAGTTCGGGGAGGACCAGTTTAAGAGCTTTGGCGGCGCCGGTGGTGGTCGGAATCATGTTGATAGCGGCGGCGCGGGCGCGGCGCAAATCCTTGTGGGGGAAGTCGAGGATGACCTGGTCGTTCGTATAAGAGTGGATGGTGGTCATGGTGCCGCTGATGATCTTGAAATTGTCGTTGACGACTTTGGCAACCGGGGCGAGGCAGTTCGTGGTGCAAGATGCGTTCGAGATGACGTGATGCTTGGCGGGATCGTATTTTTCTTCGTTAACGCCTAGGACTACGGTGAGGTCTTCGTTTTTTGCGGGAGCGGAGATGATGACTTTTTTTACGGTGCCGCGGAGATGCTTCTTGGCGTCGGTGGCGTCGGTGAAGCGGCCGGTCGATTCGATGACTACCTGAGCGCCTACGGATTCCCAGGCCAGGGCGGCGGGATCTTTTTCTTTGAAAACTTTGATGACTTTGCCATCGATGGAAATGCTGTCGGGTCCGGCAGTGATTTTATTGGGCAGGTTGCCGAGGATGGAATCGTATTTGAGCAGGTGAGCTAGGGTTTTGGGGTCGGTGAGATCGTTGACGGCTACGAAGTCGAGGTTCTTGTCGGCGAGGGCGGTGCGAAGAACGTTGCGTCCGATGCGTCCGAAACCATTAATGCCAACTTTTACGGCCATTGTTCCTCCGAAAGAAAGTTTGATTGCTGAGAGAATGCGGAACTGCCTAGGACAACCTTCGATGGTAACAGGGTAGAGGAGGGAGCGTAAATGAGGTGCACGTCCCTTGGTGTGATGGTGCAGTTTGAAACAAAGCGAGCTTGACGCAATAGCCAACGACTGAAGCAGGACCTTCGCTTTGCTCAGGATGACAAATCTTTCTAGTCGTGCTGGCTAGACGAATCTGACTAGGCCGAGGTGGGAGTGATCTCTATGCTGGTGTCGGTGTTGCGCCAGAGGAAGGGAAGGCGGGCTAGCCAATATTTTTGTTTGATTAAGTGGCGGACTCGGGCTAGGTCTTCGGGCGGCAGGATGCGGGCGGTTGCGGGGAATTCGGGGCCGGTGATTCTTCCGCGGATGGTGCAGGGGGCGATCTTGACTTGCGGGTAATTGCGGATGCGTTTGCACTTGCCCAATTTGCTGTTGGTCATCACGTAGAGTTTGTCGGCGTCTTCGGCAAACCAGATGGGGGTGTAGACGGGGACGCCACTTTTGCGGAACGTCGCTAAGCTGATGTAGCGTTGGCCGCGGATGGCAGCAGGGATGGAGGCCATTGGGATATTGTAAAGTGCTTAGCGTGTCAGCGCAGGATTCTTGCGGTAGGCAGTCTGGTCAGAGCGATGAACGGCGCGACGAACTTTAGCGTCAATTGTTTAAACGGGCGGGACGGACGATGACTTACAATTTGGGAACTATTGAGACTGGCGATATGAACGAAGAATGGAAGCAGTGGGAAGGGCGCACCGTCGATGGGATTTTTCCGCTCAATCGCTATTTCGGCGGATCTGATCATAGTGCGGTTTTCCAGACAAATAGGCAGAGCGGGGCGGGGGAATCGGAGTCCGCCGCGATCAAGCTGGTTCCGGCCGATGCGTCGGATGGGGAGAAGCAACTGGCGCGATGGCGGGCGGCGCGGGAGTTAGACCATCCGAACCTGATTCGAGTTTTTGCGGCAGGGCGCTCGGAAGTGGATGGAGCGGAGGTGCTTTATGTGGTGGAGGAATATGCGGAGGAGAATCTGGCGCAGATTCTTCCGGAGCGGGCGCTGACGGCGGAAGAGGCTCGTATGATGCTGCCGCCGGTTCTTAGCGCCTTGCGATATGTGCACGCGCGCGGACTGGTCCATGGGCGCATTCAGCCGTCGAATATTTTGGCGATAGGCGATCAGGTGAAGTTGTCGAGCGACTCTCTGGGCGCGCCGGGTGAAACGACGGGGACGCCTGACGCTTATGATCCGCCAGAAGCGGGTGGGGGAGCGAGGTCTGCGGCGGGAGATGTTTGGCGGCTGGGTATGACGCTGGTTGAGGTACTGACGCAGCGGTTGCCGGAGAGGGATCGTTCAAAGGCTGGCGCGCCGGATATTCCGCTCGAGGTTCCGGAGCCATTTCGCGAGATCGCAGCGCGCTGTTTGCAGGTTGATCCGGAGAAGCGGTGGACGATTGCGGAGATTGCTGCTCGATTGGAAACAGGTCAAGCGGAGAGGGCGGCGACACCGTCTCAGACGCACGCGATGGCTGCAGTGCCGCTGTTGCCGGGGCGAGAGAGCCTTGGTGGTGAACATCCGCCACAGGCGAACAAATCGGCGAAGTGGCCTTATGTGCTTTTGCTTGTGGTAGTTGTGGTAGTGATTTTGTTTCTGATGACGCGGGCCAAAACGACAGGTACCCCTAATGGAACGTCTGCCGAGGGCGTTCAGTCTTCGGCCACTCAAGCCGGGTCGTCGCCGACATCGCCGGGAGCGCAAGGGGCGGGCGATGGCGTTCTGAAACGGGTGATGCCGGAGATTTCGCCGAGCGCGCGGCGGACGATTCGGGGCACGATTGTGATTCGCGTGACGGTACACGTGGATGCCGCGGGCGAGGTGACTACGGCGAAAATCGAATCGGGCAGAGCTAGTAAATATTTTTCACGCGAGGCGTTGGAAGCGGCGCGGGAGTGGAAGTTTGCTTCGGCGCCGGATGGAACTGGCACGCGCGAATGGAAGGTGCAATTTAGGTTTAGCCGTGTCAGGACGGAGGCTTCGGCGGCGCGGGTGAAAGGGTAGGGAAGTTTGCCACTCAATCGCGTCAGGACGGGTCGTTAATCGCAGCGGCTGCGCCCAGGAAAGATCGGGCGCAAAGGCTATGTCCAGGGATTGAGAATGGCTTTGAGGAACTGGAAATGGGAGACATTGCGGGTCACCATAGTCAGGCGATGAACTTCGGCGGTTGCGGCCAGGAAAGCATCCATGGCGCTTATCGGGCGACCGACTGAATCGCCGCGCGATACCAGCCTGCCC
>JBEKXO010000323.1:0-3268 GCA_049511995.1 Terriglobales bacterium | reverse complement strand
TACTTTTTCCTGGCGCTGTTCGTTTCGCGTGCCTTTGCGACCACGGCGTCGAATCGTGGGTCACTGTGAAGAGACTTCAATTCAGGATCCGCTGAAAGTTCTCCCGGCGAGATGAGGCCGTTCTCGATGGCATCGTTCAGGTCAGCAAAGGCTTCGTTCGTCCGGCCTCTCGCGGCCTCAGCGCAGGCAAAGTTGTACCAAGCCTCGGCCACTGTAGCCGGCTGATCAGTTTTCCCCGCTGTCTCGATTACATCGCGAAATATTTTCTCGGAATCGGCATAACGTCCCTCGCGGCTGAGCCCTAGCGCTTCCATTTCCATGCTCTGCAACGTGGAGGTGTGGGCTGGGCCGAGCACGCGGGTCTTGATTTCGATAACTTGACTCTGGAGTTTGTCAGCTTCGGAGTAACGCCCCTCCTTTGCCATAGTGACAGCAAGCATCGTCATGGCTCTAAGAGTTTGGGGATGTTCCGACCCCAGTACGCGGCGCTGAGCGGCAATCACGTCGGAATACATTTTTTCGGCTTCTGGGAAGCGGCCTTCCTCCTCGAGATTCTCGGCTGCGTGCGACTTCGAAAGCAGGGTTGCTGGATGGTCGGGCCCGAGGGTTCGCGTCTGCGCTGCTATCAGTTCGCCATAGATCTGGTCTGCATCTTTGTACCGCCCCTGCGGTGTCAGAATCTCCGCCAGTTCGTTCAAAGTGCTCAGGGTTTGCGGATCGTCGGGGCCAAGTACTTTCCGCTCCGCGTTCAGGGTTTGGCGAAAGAGGTTTTCAGCCTCGGCGTGACGTGCTTCATTGGCATAAACATAACCGAGGCGATCCATGGATGCCAAAGTGTCGGGATCCTTGGGGCCGACAACCTGGCGCTGGACCTCGATTGTGGTTTGAAGTAACTTTTCCGCCTCTGGCAAATGCCCTTGCGCGCGGAAGAGCTGAGCCAGATAACTATCACTTGCCAATGTCTCCCGGTTTCGTTCTCCGAACAGCGAGCTTTGAATCGCCCGCGCGTGTTCTACCAATTCTCTCGCGCGGCCATATAGGCCCAGCCCTGCATACGTCTGCGCCATCGTTTCCATCAATTGGGCCTGCAGTTCCGGATCCTTGCGCAGTCCGGTGTCGATGTCTTTCGAGGACTTATCCAGAATCTCGCGCGCTGTGACTGCGTTGCCGCGCGCCTCGCTGGGGTTCGATACCTTGAACATGCCGGTCATAAACTTCGTGACGCGGTCGGCGCGGTCGCGCTCCCGCTTAATCCGCCGCAGCTCGATCGCCTGCATCGCTCCAAACGAGATCAGCAGAAGGGCTGCAGCAGTGGCGGCAGCGACTCCGAATTTGTGGCGCTGAACGTATTTCTTGGTGCGGTAAGCGAGGCTTGCGGGCCGCGCAATGACAGGTTCGTCGCGCAAATAGCGGCCCACATCGGCCGCCAGTTCCGCAGGCGTCGAATACCTGCGGGCGCGGTCTCTGTCCAGAGCTTTCAAAGTGATCCAGTCCAGATCGCCGCGGAGCATGTTCGCCAGTTGCCTTGCATCCGTGCTGCGTTTTTCTGCGATGGCCGCAGCCGCCGGGTCGTTGCTGAGTCTTGTGCTCGGACTCGTCGGCTCCTCTTCGTGCACCTGCCGCAGAACCTCATGAAAGGGTTTGCTCTCCCACTGCCGCGCATCCAGCGCCACCACACCCGTAAGCAGTTCGTAGAGCACCACGCCGAGCGAATAAACATCGGTTCGAGTATCTACATCGGCCACAAGTGGATCCATCTGCTCCGGACTCATGTATCCCGGCGTCCCCACCAATCCTCCGGCACGCGTCACGAGCGTTCCGCCCGGCGGTTGCTGAGAGATTGCTTTGGCCAATCCGAAGTCGATAATGCGCGGCACTGGCTTGCCATCCACTTCGACCACCAGGATGTTGGTAGGTTTCAGGTCGCGATGGATGATTGCTTTTTGATGCGCGTGCTGCACGCCTTCACATACTTTTGTAAAAATAAGCAGGCGCTCACTGGCAGAGAGGCGCTTCTCGTCGCAGTATTGCGTGATGGGCAGGCCCGACACATACTCCATGGCGAAGTACGGCTGACCTTCCGTCGTGGAACCCGCATCGAAAACCTTGGCGATGGCTGGGTGATCCATGATCGCCAGCGCCTGCCGTTCAAGATCGAAGCGTACCAGCGCGGAAGTATCGTAGCGAAGCGCTTTGATGATCTTCAGCGCGACCAGCCGTTTGACGGGAGCGGACTGTTCCGCTAGCCATACATGCCCCATCCCGCCTTCCCCCAATTTCCTGATCAGCCGATAGGGGCCAATCGAACCCAGGTCGGGCGCGGGAGGTTCCGCGGGAGCAGCGTCTGGGTCTAAGGCAGCCTTGGGATCCGGACTGGCGCCGGCACTGTGCGGAGTTGACTTGGGTCTCGGGTCGCTCACGCGTGCTTCTTTGAAAGGAGATGCAAATCGACGGTAAGTTTAGCACCCATGGGAGGGGCGTCGCTCAAAGGGCACAACTCGTAGAATTGGCCGTACTGAGCATTTCGATTCGAGTCACTGTGCGATCGCTCCCGGATGCCCAGCAAACCGGAATGTATCCAGAAACGGGCTTCGAGGAAGTTGGCCAGATTGGTAAAGGGAAGTCGGCCAGGCTGGCGACAAAATCCTGGATGCTTGCGCGTTTGTCGTTACTTAATCTAGTGAAACTTCCACAAGAAGACTTCTGGCCGGGAATAGCCTCCGGATTGCCCGTCATTCAACCGGAATCCTCGCCTGCGCTGTTGAAAAACTCCATTCTTCACAGAACAGCGAAAATTTGATGGAAACCGCAATCTTTTTGCCGAGTTTGGCGGCTTGTATGGCGTCGTGATGTCCGGCAGCGCCGGAGCCTGTCACCACCCCGTCGTAATGCTTTGCCGAACTATTCGTTCCGTTCATCGAACCTATTCTCCTGGAGAAGTTGGCACAAACGAGAAGCAATGAGATGCCCGGACAGAATGTCATCGATGCCGCATTCGAGCGCGTCCCACCAAAGTTCCGCGGTCATGGCAGAAGTCACAAGTACCATTGGAGTGGGGATCTCAGGACACCTCACCCATTCGACGAGGTCTCTCCAATTACCGTCCGGCAGGGCAAGTTGCGTGACAATCACTGTCTTCTCGCGCATCGAGTTGAGCAAATCAACTGCCGCCTTGATGCTCGGTGCCCATTGCATCTCAAGTCCGTGCGCTTCGATGTCATGCGCGACCGCGGCTTCGGGGCTCGTGGTGGACACAAAAATCACTGTT
>JBEKXO010000322.1:0-3830 GCA_049511995.1 Terriglobales bacterium | reverse complement strand
CGGCGGCGTTGGCGGACGCAATCAGCAGTTCGCCCTCGCCTGCGCCGAATTAATATCGGGGAGCGATATAACCGTGCTCAGCGCCGGGACCGATGGCATCGACGGAAACAGTCCGGCCGCAGGAGCCGTTGTCGATGGCAGCACGCTAAATCGAATAAGCGATCGGACGAAAGTGGACGCCAGCGGAAACGACGAAGTCCGCCACGCGCTCTCTACCTTCAACGCCTATCCACTTTTCGATGCTCTCGGCGACGCCGTGGTCACCGGGCCGACCGGAAATAATCTTCGCGATCTGCGCATCCTGCTCGCCTACTAACGCTTTTCGGCGGCATGAATCATACTTATAACCTCCGCTTGCTGCCACCTTAAATATGTGCGGTAGCGTTCAGAGGCTTGCCCGCAAGCGTACAGCCTTGATCCATCGGCCGCTCCAGGAGCTGAAATCCCCTGATAGTTCATGTACTTCCGCTATCCGTAAATTTCTGTAAATCTCACTTTGTACCGGCATCGCCACTCTCGCGCCCTGCATCCAACGTGTTAAATTTGAAATCAAAATCACTATTGCTCTAGGAGGTTTCGATTGAAACGGATATCGCGTATCGCCGTCCTCTTGGCCTTTGCCTGCGCTGCTCTGGCGTCGTTTTCGAATTTCGCGCAGGCGCAAAAAGTCGACCTGGCTTTCGGCGTTAGCGGATTAACTGCCCCCTCCGCCGATTCCGCGAGCGGCAGTCACGCACCGGCTTCACTCAGCGGTGGCACCTATCCAGGCTTTAGCGGCGACGTGCTGTTCTGGCACAACGTCGGCGTCGGAGGTGAAGTCTTCTGGCGGGCAACTCAGGCCGACAATTACGGAGATCTAGATGAGGGTCTGAATTTCCGCCCCGTCTTCTTCGATTTCGACGCCGTCTATTCGCCCAAGCTTGCCACTCACACCTATCTTGACCTCGATGGTGGCATCGGCGCGATCAGCAACCGCTTCTACTGCGACCAATGCGGCAACGGCTACACCACTAACTACACCAGCGACAAACATTTCCTCGTCGACTTTGGCGGCGGCATCAAGTTCTATGTGAAGGGCGGTGTTTTTGTTCGTCCTGAGGCGCGCATCTACTATGCCACCAACAATAACCTCTTCAGTTCTGGCCGCTTCGCGCGCGCCGGACTCTCCATCGGCTACACCTTCGGTGGAGGCCACTAGCTACAATTGCTAGTTGGTCATCGAGCAAAGCGAGGGACCTGCTGTTCGCCCTCCAGAGCGGCAGCCCGTCCTTTATGTTTCCTCATAAACGTTCCAAACAAATTTTCCCGCCGCTTCGCGGGCACGCCGTACTACTGCACATTATGTATGATAGCTGGATGAATTTCGGCGTCTCTTGCGAGACGATTTTCCTCTCTCTTCTAAAGCTGATCCTTTTGGGTTCCAATAAATTCCCCAAGATCGGCAGACGAGTCGCAGAATTTCTCAATGAAATCCGGCGCTCCTCCCGCGATCTCCGTCCTGCGGTTAGCCGCGCTCTCCTCTGGGCGTTTGCTTGCGCTGCGCTGGGGGTGACCTCGAATCTCGCGCACGCCCAGAGAATTGACGCCGCTGTCGGCGTCAGCACCATCTTAGCCCCCGGAGCCAGTTCCGCGAGCAGTTCGGAATACCCCGTGTCGCTCAGCGGTGGCCTCTATCCTGGATTGAGCGGCGACGTGATCTTCTGGCGCAATCTCGGCATCGGCGCAGAAATCTACTGGCGAGCGTCTCAGGGAGTCAATTACGGCGGGAACCTCGGCGTCAATTACCGTCCGTTTTTTTACGACTTCAACGCCGTCTACTCGCCCAAGCTCGCCAAACGCACCTATCTGGAGTTGGTCGGCGGCATCGGCGGGCTGGATACTCGCTTCTACGAATGTCCTGACTTCGATTGCAGTCTCGGCTATAGCCAGGGCGTCAATAGCTTCGCTCACTTCGACGTGGATTTCGGCGGCGGCATCAAGTTTTATGCCAAGCGAGGCATCTTCGTCCGTCCCGAGGCGCGTTATTACTACATCAGAAATGACACCAACTTCAGCACCAATCACGCCGCCCGCGTCGGCATTTCAATCGGCTACACGTTTGGTGCACATTAGCCATCAATCTAAACTTGTCGTCCTGAGCGCAGCGAAGGACCTGCGGTTTGCCAGCGGATAAGTGCTTTCAGTTTCGCTGGTGTTTACCTCGCAAGTTTGTAAAGCATTTGTCCTTTGTGCGTCGCTAGTGGCCCATTGCCCCACTCCCGCATTATGATAGAACCATGAATTTTGGCATCTCCGGCGAGATGATCTTTCTGTTTCTTCTGGTGCTGATCCTTTTCGGCCCCAAAAAGATGCCCGAGATCGGACGCCAGGTCGCGCGGCTGCTAAACGAATTCCGCCGCGCCTCCAACGAATTCCGTTCGCAAATCGAGTCCGAAGTCAATTCACTCGACACCAGCGCCAACCGCTCCGCCTATCGAAACTCCAACCCGCAGATTCTGCCGTCTTTGCAAGCCCCGTTAGGCTCGCTAGCCAATCGCATCTTCAACCCTCCTTCGCCCGAAAAGCTTCAAGCCGTCGAAGAGGCCGCTGCCGAAGACGCCGCCGTAAAAGCCGCGGCCGCGGAATCCGTCGCCCGCAAGGACGCGACCGAAGCCACGTCAGCTCTCGTGACATCGCCCGCTCCGAAAGTAGCGCCCGATGCCTGAATCGGCCATCTCCAATCTAAACAATTCCGCAGTCGACAAGAATAAAGACGCGGAACAAATGCCCTCCATGGGCTTCCTCGATCATCTCGAGGAACTGCGCAAACGCATCGTCTATTCCGTGATCGCTATCGCCGTCGGTTTTTTCGCCTGCTGGGGATACGCCGAGCGTATCTACGGAGTCATGCAGCGTCCCATCATGGACGCTCTCTCGCGCAACGGTCTGTCGGCCAAACTCGTCTACGTCAATCCCACCGAGCCCTTCAATCTATATCTCAAAGTCGGGATGATGGCGGGCCTATTCGTCGCCTCCCCGTTCGTCCTCTACCAGCTCTGGTGCTTCATCTCGCCCGGCCTCTACCGCAACGAGAAGCGCTACGTGTTTCCCTTCATGCTCTCGACCATCGCGCTCTTTCTAGCCGGTGGATACTTCGGCTACAAAGTCGTCCTCCCGCAGGCGCTGGTCTTCCTCATCGGCTACGGCAAAGACTTTCAGCCGATGATGGCCTCGGCATCATTTTTGAAATGCCGATCCTTGTCTTCTTTCTCGCGCTCATGGGCATTGTCAGCGCCGGTTGGATGTGGCACAACATTCGCTATTCCATCCTGGGCATCTTCGTGGTCGCAGCCATCGTCTCGCCCACACCCGATATTCTGAACATGTGCATCTTCGCAGCTCCGATGATCGGCCTATACGTTCTAAGCACCGGCATCGCCTACATCGTGCATCCCACACAGCGCCAGAAGCGCGCCGACAAAAAGAAATCCTGATCACAGGGGACGGAAGACAATGAAACCACGAAAGGCACGAAGGTTCACGAAGGAGGACCGGGCCAAAACCCTTCGTGAACCTTGGTGTCCTTGGTGGTTAAGGCTCTCGCTAGCGCTGGTAGTCCTCACAGCTTCCGCCGCGAAGACAGCCGCGGCTGCGCCCGACAACGCACTCCCCCACATCGACGCCAAGCGCGCCTTCCAATACACCCGCGAAGTCACCGCGTTTGGCACGCGCTACATGGGCAACGAAAATCACAAGAGGCTCGAGCGCTACATCGTCGATCACTTAAAAGGCGATCAAGTCGAAGACGACGCCTTCACCGCCGACACAGTAGAAGGGAAGTTTCCCGTCCG
>JBEKXO010000321.1:0-3401 GCA_049511995.1 Terriglobales bacterium | reverse complement strand
GTTTTGATCCGGGTGACCCGTCCATGCCCCATCCATCAGGCATTTGGCTTCATTCTTTTTATCTTCCTCAAGGACTTTTAAAGCGCGCTCGTTCAATTCAGCATCGGAGCGGCTGGGATAGAGCGCGGTCATTCCGCCAATCGCGTGCGCCCCATGCTTGTGGCAGATCTCCGGCATCAGCATGCGGAAGTTCTGAAAGAATGCCACGTCATGCGGAATCGTATTCCGGTCCGGCAAAATCCAATCGGGATCCTCGGACATGAAATCGATCAGCGACGCCATATAATCCCATCGCCCGAGATTCAACCCCAGGCAGTGCTCGCGCAGATTAAAAAGAAATTCTTCCATCTGGTAAGCGAGTGGGTGCGCCTCTACCAGCGCCATGCATTTTATGTAGTCCGGGGCCAATCCCTTTTGTTTGGCGAAAGCCTGAAAAAGGTCGCGCCACCAGAAAGCCTCCTCGGCAGATTCGCTCTTGGGAATGTATACGCAGAAATTGTGCGGCAGCCGTGCGGGATCGATCTGGTACCAGATGAGTGCCAGATCGAACAAAGAGGCCGACATTATTTTCTTGATCACTCCACCCTGGCTGATGTGCAGGCCGCGGGGCCGCACCCAAGTCACAACCTTGGAGCGCTGAACCGTGACTTTCCGACCACGCTTCTTGTCGTCGTAACTGAGCTCGTACTTATAGGCCGCGATCGTATTCTCAATCGCCAGCATGATGTGCTCCCACGTGTTTGCCGTGGAATCTTCAATGTCAATCATGACGGCGGGCGAACCGGAGTTCAGTAGTTTTACGGTCAGTTCACCGTCGTCAGCTGGACCCGTCATCTGGTTTCGTTGATCTGCGCACCAGTCGGGCATCTCGATCCGCCAGTCGGACGTCGTGGCCTCGGAGGGCGGCAAGTAGCTGGGCGGCTGTCCACGATGCGACCGCTGCAGGACCTCAGCGCGCTTTTCGACCAGCTTCTGTTGCCGGGGAGTGAATTGTTTGTGGAGTGGCAACAGGAAATCGAAGAATCCCTTGGGAAAATCTTTTTGCGGATTCAACTCCGCGGGCGCGTAATTCATCTGCCGCGAAAGGTTGTGCTCGGTATGCGATGCCATGAGATCAGATCCTCTAACGTACTCGCTTCGGCAGCCGAGTGGCGAAGCCATGGGCGTTTCCGGGCGGGCTTCTTAATCCTATCCGATAATGTCGAAACCCCGTTCTCGGGATTCCGCCTTATCAAAATCAAAGTGCGATTGAAAACGGGGACTGTCACTACTTGCCTGAGACATTTCGCGCGGTCATTGACGCCGCCCATCAGGGTTGCGCTCATGCTTGTCGAAATCAGATTGAAGTTGCTGTTTTGTACGGCGTCGAGTTACAAATTCCCCGCCGCCTTCGGAACCTAACTCGCCAACATCGACAGGCAGTGTTCGGTGGCTCGCGACGAATCTCTATTCTAAGATTCTCGTCAGCAACACCAAATCATTGCAGGGCATGCATACGGAGTCAAATGCTTTCAGAGGTTGGCCGAGTGGTGAACTTTGATGCGTGATCGCGATCACGGCAATGTCATTCACCTCCGCCTAACATGTCCTGATTTTTGCCGCATCAAGTGAACTGCATTCACGGTGTTGCATAGCGTGAGCCAGTCAAGCACGAATTGATTATGTTTACGGCTGCTTCAATCCTTCCCGATTCCAAAATTCCAGCTGCTGCTCGTCTCAGTCTTATCAGAAATAAAACTTTACTTGACTCTCGGCAAAGATATGTGGTAAACAAACGCGCCAGCGGATTGGTCCGCTTTTCATACAAGTTATCGATTTTTCGAATAGGCGGTGTAGTGATTTGCGGCCTCGAGGCAACCCGCGTGTGAGGGTTCTGCACGTGCACGCTCGCTCTGCGCCCAGGCCGGTTGGTCGCCAAATCATGGTCGGAGAGGAAAACATGCGCTCGCTCACAACGCTTTTCGTGCTTCTGGTTGTTTTCATGGCACCGGGTTCGCTCGCCCACGCTCAAACCACAGAACCCGCGAGCAAGACCACCGCAGCGACCTCCGGCAGCGCCAGCAAGGAAGAGGTCAATCAGTTGCGCAGCGAGGTCGAGGCGCAGCGCAAGACCATCGAGGAGTTAAAGGCGATGGTTCAGCAATTGGTTGACGGCAAGACCGCACCCGCCGCCGGCACATCGGCCAGCGTGAAACCCGCGGCTGCGACCGACTCGACCGGAACCAACGCGCTACCCGTAGCAGTGACCACCCCTCAACCTGTAAGCAGCGACGGGACCGACGGCGTCCATTTGGTGAACACCGTTATGGTCCAACCCGATCCTGCGATCGAATCTGGAGGCATCGATCAGGCACAACCAGCGCCAGCGCCAAAGAAAGACGCTCCGCTCACCGCCGGATGGAATGGGGAGCATTTCTTCATCAGGAGTCCGGACGGACAGTTCAGCATCAGTCCCTACGGGTACGTCGACAACGACTATCGTGCTTACAAGGGCGACGGCGCGCCCGCTGACACGTTTCTGGTTCGTCGCGCTCGTTTCGGATTCCAGGGTAATTATGGGTCGCACTTCGACTTTGCCCTGTTGACCGACGCTAACTCCACGACCGGCGCAATCGTTCGCGACGTCTATCTGAACATAAGGATCAAGCCCGAGTTCCAATTCCAGGCAGGCCAATTCAAGGAGCCCTTTGCCCAGGAAACCGGAATCGGCGCCACGAACCTCGACTTTGTTGAGCGCGGGTTGCAGTCGATGCTGTACCCATGCGCGGTAACCGCATTTCGTTGCCCGGGCATTACGTTCCACGGGGACATCGACGGAGGCGTCCTACAGTATTGGGCGGGAGCTTTCAACGGCAGAGGAGGCGTCACGGCTAACGTCACCAATGAACCCGAGTTTGTAGGAAGGCTCCGTTTGTACCCCTGGCGAAAGACGAAAAATGAATGGCTCAGACAGTTCGCCATTGGCGGTTCGATCAGCCACGCCCGTTCCAGAGGACTTTCGGGTGACGTGAGCTTCAACGGCGCACTCCCGGATGGCACCTACACGTTCTTTCCCCAGTTGCCGATCAACGGTCCGATCGAGCGGTACGAGGGTGAGTTCACCTATATCAAGTCAGGGTTCGCGCTGCGCGGCGAGTACGTGCAGGCGCAGTATCAACGCGACAGTGTGGGCTCTTTGCAAGCTGGCGGGCTTGGTTTCCTGACCCTTCCTGGGATTGGCGCCAAGGCGTGGAACATTGGGACCACGTATTTGCTGACAGGTGAAAAACGACCGGAAAACGGTACGCCTCGCGTAAGGCACCCGCTCTTCGGTCCCGACACTCCCGGTGGCACCGGGCGAGGCTGGGGAGCCTGGGAAGTAACAGCTCGTTACTCCGGCATTCAGGCAAACGCGCCCGCGG
>JBEKXO010000320.1:0-3490 GCA_049511995.1 Terriglobales bacterium | reverse complement strand
GAAAAGATGAAGTGGGCGCGCATGCAGATTCTTTCCCAGGAACTGAGCACCGCTCTGCAGGCGGATTCGGCCAAGGTCACCGACGCCGACGTCGAAGACTATTACAAGAAAAATGAATCGTCTTACGAGCAGGCAACCCTGGTGCGAATCTTCGTTCCGAAAACGAAAGAGATTAAGCCCGCGACCACCACTGCGAAGACGGGCACAAAGGCCGGCGCTTCTCCGGGCACAACAACCAAAGCCGGCACCACCGCGACCGCGAAATCCACGACACCCCCGCAGCCGACCGAAGCGCAGAAAAAAGCTGGCGAAGAAGCGATGACGAAACTCGCTGGCACCCTGCGCGAGCGCGCCGTCAAAGGCGAAGACCCCGACACGCTGCAAAAGGCCGCCTACGCAGCCGCTGGCCTCCCCGGCGTCCCCAGCACAAAGTTAGAGAAGCAGCGCCGCGCCAATCTGCCTCCGGCCCATCAGGCCGTCATGGACTTGAAGGCTGGCGAAGTCTCCGAAGTAATCACCGACGCGAATAGCGGCTTCTACATCTACAAAATGGTCAGCAAAGAAACGTTATCGCTCGAGGCTGCCACTCCCGAGATCCGCAAACTTCTCTCCAGCCAGCACTACCGCGACGCGATGCAGTCGTATCAGAGCAACGTTGATCTGAACGACGCCTACTTCGGCCCCGCACGCGCACCTGGCATGCCGATGCCTCCGCGGGGACAGATGCCGCCTCCTCCGCCTCCTCAACACGCGCCTGACAACGACTAAGAAACACGACGCGGCAGACTAAGAAGATGCGCACTTAATGGACACGGCGAAGCCCACCATCATCGTCACCGGAGTCTCCGGTAATCTTGGGCAGCGGCTTATACCGCAGCTCGCGGATTACAAGGTGGTGGGCGTCGACGTCGTGCCGCCCACTCGATCGCACGTCGACCAGTTCGTTGAGCTCGATCTCGGCCGCGAAGAATCGACGCGCGAACTGCTCCTCCTGCTGCGCGACCTCAAGCCCGTGTCAGTCGTGCATCTCGCCTTTGTCATCGATCCGCAACGCTCGGCGGTCTTAGACGTCGATCGCATGTGGCGGATCAATGTCGCGGGTACGGCCCGAGTGATGGAGGCGATTGCCGAGGCCAACCGCACCGCCGGAATCACCATTCGCCAATTTATTTTCACAAGCAGCGTGTCGGCCTATGGTTCCGACCTGCCACAGCCGGTAACAGAAGACGAGCCCCTAGCCGGTCACACCCTGCCCTACGCCATCCATAAACGAGAGAGCGATCTCGTCGTGCAGCAGCGCGCACCATCCGTGCGCGGCTGCGGAGTCTTCATTCTTCGTCCCCACATCTTAGCCGGCGCCACTGTCGAAAACTATCTGATGGGGGCGTTTCGCGGAACGCCAAACGGCAAGAGTTCGAGCGCTGAGAGAATGCGCAAAGCATCAAAGCGCCTGCCCTGCATGTTGCCTTACGGCCAGAAATATCTCGACAATAAAATTCAGTTCGTCCACGTCGACGACATGGCGCGCTTGATCGGCTGGATTCTACAACGCGAGCCCGAAGCGCAGCGCCTGACCATCCTAAACGTCGCTGGACGCGGCGAACCCATGACCTTCGCGCAATGCATCGAGATGGCGCACGCCAAACTGCTGCGCGTCCCCGGAAAGTGGACCATGCGCCGCGTTCTCCAATTTTTGTGGAACTGGAGGATCTCCGCCATCCCGCCCGATGCCGTCCCCTACATGACCGGCCAATACATCATGAACACCGACCGCCTGCGAAAATTTCTAGGCAGCGACTACGATCGCGTCATAGAGAAAACCAGCGCCGAAGCCTTCGCAGATTCGTTCCAGAAGAGCTGAGACAATCATTCGAACTCGCAAGGGTGCCCCGTCCTTGTCGCGCCTTTTGCGACAGGGCGGGGCTTTTGACTTTTCGCCCTCACCACGGCTCCGGTTTCGGGAAGGGACGACGTTCCGCACGTAGTTCAAGGCCCGGAAAAATGCGCTCTTTAAATCTCTATGGTAGAATGGGAGACAAATGAGGTAGAATATCTACCATATGAGCCTGAACATCAAAAACAAAGATGCCCACAAGCTAGCCCAGCGCCTGGCCCGGCTCACCGGAGAGAGCATGACCGAAGCAGTCACCGAAGCAGTCCGCGAGCGGCTTAAAAAAGTGCAAGAAAAAGACAAGCATGCTCCCAAACTCTCCGATCGTCTGCTCGAAATCGGCCGTGACTGCGCTCCGCGTTTGAAGGAACCGTTTCGCTCCGCCGATCATGGCGACCTGCTCTACGACGAGAAAGGCCTGCCGAAATGATTCTCGACACCTCGGCCCTGATCGCCATTCTCCGTTTCGAAGCGGAGGCTCCCGAGTTTGCCAAAATAATCGAACGGGCCGCCCACCGCCGCATTTCGGCCGTCAGTTACGTAGAAGCTGGCGCGGTCATTGACGGCAGCAAAGATCCGATTGCCAGCCGCCGTTTTGATGAATTGATCGACGAAGCGCGAATCGCCATCGAGCCGGTCACCGAAGCGCAGGCTCGCATAGCCCGCCAAGCCTATCGCGACTTCGGCAAAACCAGCGGCCATCCCGCCAAACTGAATTTCGGAGATTGCTTCTCCTACGCGCTAGCGAAATCCAAAGGCGAGCCGCTCCTGTTTAAAGGCCAAGACTTCTCGCGCACCGATGTGAAGTCGGCGCGGGCGTAAGTGCAGCGCCTTGCAAATGACGGCTAATTGCTAGTAAAATGGCATATACACATGTATATGCCAAAGGCGTTGTCAGGAGGCGGCATGCAACGCAAAGCGAAAATCTTCATGAACAACCGCAGTCAGGCCGTGCGTTTGCCCAAGGAATTTCAATTCAACACGCAGGAAGTGTTTATCCGGAAAGAAGGCAGCGAAGTGGTCCTCTCTCCGCGGCCGTTTGATTGGACTTCCTACCTCGCTGAGGGGCCAGTTGCCTCGTCGGATTTCATGGAAAACGTTGAGGATCTCCCCGTGCAAGAACGCGAGCCCTAATGCCGCGCTACATGCTCGATACAGACACCTGTTCCTACATCATGAAACGCTCGAATGACGCGGTGCTCAAGCGCCTGAGCAGCCTTCCCGTCAGCGATGTGTGCATCTCCGTAATCACGCAGGCGGAACTCTTATACGGAGTCGAGGTCTCTCCCCGGCGGCGCCAGGATGCAGCCGCGCTAAGCGCCTTTCTGAACTACATCCAGATTCTAGACTTTCCCGACGCAGCATCCCCGCACTATGCCCGCATACGCGCCGATCTAAGAAAGCTGGGTGCCATGATCGGAGCGAACGATCTGCTCATCGCCGCCCACGCCCGCAGCCTGGGCCTGACTCTGGTTACCAACAACACGCGAGAGTTCGGGCGCGTGTCGAGGTTGGTCATTGAGAATTGGACGCTCTAACGGTCGGGCAGGCCCATCCTTTCGGCCGCAAAAAGCGCGAAAGGATCAGCCACTAACCCTT
>JBEKXO010000319.1:0-3539 GCA_049511995.1 Terriglobales bacterium | reverse complement strand
CTGGGAGAACTCGAACGCAACCTCACTCCTCACACCCGTCTGGTCATTCTCTGCAATCTTCACAATCCGAGCGGCGCCTTGAGCGACGAAAACACGATGCGGCAGGTGGGCGAGATGGCGGCGAAGGTGGGCGCACGCGTCCTGGTCGATGAAGTCTATCTCGAGACACTCTTTGACCAGCCGTGGCAGTCGGCGTTTCACCTCGGCTCAAACTTTGTCGTGACCAGCAGCTTGACCAAGGCTTACGGTCTAAGCGGCATCCGCTGCGGATGGATACTGGCGCAGCCGGAACTGGTGCAACGCATGTGGCAGATCGTCGACTTCACCTACGGAAGTCCCGTACATCCGGCCGAGCTTCTCGGAGTGATCGCGCTTGATAATCTCGATCGAGTTCGCGATCGCGCCCGCGGTTTGCTGAACACTAATCGCGCGCTGGTTAATGAATTCCTCGCGGCACGGCCGACTCTCGATTGCGAACCCAGCCGCTTCGGGACGACTGTGTTTCCCCGGCTCCGAGCAGGGCGCGCCGACAAATTTGTCACCATGCTGCGCGAGCAGTTTGAGACTAGCGTTGTGCCAGGAGAATTTTTCGAGCAACCCCAACACTTCCGCATAGGCTTCTGCGGAGCGACCGAGACGGTTCGCGGCGGATTGGAAAGGTTGGGCGCCGCGCTCGACGCCTTCCGCGAGCACTCGAGGTAACGAGAAGCATTTGCTCCTGAAGCGGCGCCGAATCTCCATGACCATCACCTGATCACGACGACCGGATCCCACACAATTGGATCCACGCGATTCTCATCGTTGTGTTTGACGACAAATCGAATCTTGTCGCCCGCAGCTACCGGCAGATTCGTAACTTCATACGTGGTTGGAGAATTATAGTTTGGAAGAACCTCGGCCCATCCTGTTAATGGCCAAACCTGCCGCGAATTTTGCAGAATTCGCACGAAGCACGGAGCCTGATTTTCGGCGCTGGGGTCTTTGCGAATGGCGCCAGAAGTACTCACCACGCCAGCCGTCGGCACAACGAATGTCCGCGACAAATCGTAGTTGGCCGAGGGTTGCATCCAGATTCTTCCAATCCGGCCCAACCCTGATCCTCGCCAGCGCCCTTCATGGCCTCCTTTGTCCCACACTAATTGCCGGTAAGAACCATCTTCGGCTGCCTCTTCATACATCCATTGATGCATCGATTGGGTCGGAGAAAAATCGCCGAGGGCTTCGCAGATCTGTGGTTCTCCTCGCAACTTCTGTGCGGCTGCGGCCGGACTGCGATTGCCATCTCCATCCACCGCGGCGATTTCGAAGTCGGCGTCGATATCGTTTCGCGCGAAGTCGGAGTGATCGAAGAAAAACGTCCCCTTTGCGGCCCGGCCAATGAGCTTTCCGTTCTTACGAATTTCGTAGTAGGAGAGCCAATTGTCATCGTGGCTCGGCGACCACGAAAGTTCGATCCCCTCGACACCAAGATTTGTTCCCAATCGCTTAGTCACGGCCGCGGGCGCAGTGGGAGCAACATGGTCGGTTCCGGAACCCGGATAGTGTGGCAAATTCAAAAATATTAATTCTCCGGCAGCAACAGTCTCGAGAGTGATTCCCTTCGCCATGAGCTGCGAACCGGTCTGCTGAAGATGTAGACCTGAGGCACTCGCGCGCACGTCATACGTCTCGCGAGCCAAGAGTCCGCGGGGATATATAACCACCGGCTTCGCGGAAGCCCCGAGCTGAATAGGCTCGCTCAAGCGCGCGTATTTAAATCCTGAATCATCCGTGTGGCTTCGGCTCATATCGAGTTCTGCCGTGGCCAACACCTTGCCATCGTCAGCCCGCACTAGCGACAACGTATACATACCATGATTATTTCCCGGATCGAATTGGCCCAACTGGGTAACCGTCATCGGCTTGTCTAGTTGTAATTCCATCCCAAGAAACTTGTCGGCTACCCGCCGCGCGGCCCCAAGCTGCACAATTTTTGTTACCAGAGACTCCTCGCCGACGCCTCTTTGATACTTAACATTGAGTGGCCCGAATTCCTGCCCCGGCACGCCATAGAAACGGAAGGCTCCATCCACCGGATCCTCGTAGATGCCAGTCTCAACAGTGGCAGCGGAGGTCGTCTCCACCACGTTCATCTCTCCCGCGCCACCGCGATATTGGTCGGCCGAATCTGCCGAATGCTTTGCGGGCCTGCTGATCACGAAATAACTGGAGCCGTGTTTCGCGTGCTTGGTGATGATCACACCCTTCGAGCTATCTCGATTCATCCTCTGGAAATACCAGACAGGGTCATCGTTATCGACCTTCGGGCGGAATACATGGCTCCAGCGTCCGGCCACTCCCTGCGCCACCAGATAGTGATAGATCTCCCAATCTTTGCGGATCGCTTCCACATCGGGGCCGTTGCCCGGATCTCGGTACCATGTCGGATCCATCGCCAAATGTGTGCGATCGGTCGCGGGGTTGTAATACGTGTGATCGAAATCAACCACGTTGTGAAGCTTGTCAGGAGGAACGAGCAGCGAAGTATAGTACGAACTATAAGGGCCGACGCCGCCATCGGTGTATTCGCCCGACTCGGCAAGGCGCGCGATGTCGTAGCTGATCCAGCGCCCTCCTCCGTCACAGGCGTCGATTCCACTTTGAGGATGATCGCGCTTGAAACGCTCGAGCAGGCTGCGAAAATTTTGATCGGCCGCAAGCGCGTCCGTGTCGTTGGCGCTGGCTGCGGGCGCGATGTCATAACGCCACTGAAAATCTCCCCAGGCGTTGACTCCATCATTCAACAGTTGCCGCTGCCAATCGGCGGTCGCTTTGATCGACTGTTCCAGAACTTGCTGGCCGGGGATCATCCAATCCGGATGCTGCTGCGCGACTTTAGACTCCGCCGTGGCCAGGAAGGTGGGATACCACAGAACCCATTTCATTCCGTACTTGCGAAGGTAATCGTTGGTTCTTCGCCAGTCGGGGGCGGTCCATGTTCCCCACTTGTCATACCAACCAGCGTCATCCCACAGGACGTCGGTGCCCGTTTCGCGCAGAAGATCGATGTAGCGGAGGTCGAGCGCCAATCGCCTGCCCCAGTTATCGGCGCTCGGCGTGCCACCTTCGCCCACCCATGGATCGGGCCAATCGACCGCCCAGCGCGTCCTGGCAAAATATTCTGGATTGGTATATTCCCACAAGTACGCATATTGCCAATCGAGCAGTTGATTTCCGAGTTCATCGACTCCTCCCGAAAATGGCGCGGTGAAGATTTTGGGAGTTTCGATACTCGCCCCGGGAGCCAAGTCTTTTTCGAATCCGGCTAGCTCGAGGCTCATTCCCAGCTGGGAATTCTGTCTATCCCCTATGTCGAAGCGCCAGTGGCCCAGATAATCCCAGCCCACCGCCAATCCCTCAGTAGTGTTTGCGTCGAGCAAAAATACAAGTGGTAGATAACTGCTATAGTTCCCCGGCTGAATACCGCCATTGGAATCGAGCGCGCGCTGATAACCCGCAGTCATCGGCTCGCTCTTGAGCAACTGGCTGCCGTTGTAATT
>JBEKXO010000318.1:0-3635 GCA_049511995.1 Terriglobales bacterium | reverse complement strand
AGCGACGTTTGCTCCGCCGTGGGCGGGGTTGGCGGAGGCGGTACGGTTGATTGGGCATGGCGATGCGGTGGTCGCGATCAAGGTTGTGTTGGTTGCTTTGGCGTTGGGGTTCAGCTTGCGGCGTGAAGTTCGGATCGAAGACAAGCTGTTCGCGGTGGCGATGACTTTGCAGATGTTTATGTATACGGGGCGGCCGCTGCTGGGCGGACCGCGATATGTTTTGCCTATGTATCCTGCATTTCTGGGGATGGGGGCATATGCGGCGCGGCGGAGCGGGAGGCAGGTCGGCTTTTGGCTCTCGTGCTTCGGTTGCATGAACCTGGCGTGGATGTGGGCATTTTTGAACTGGTCGCTGGTGTTTTAGGGATGCGGCGCGATCCGGGAAAATTTTCGGGATTGCGACGCGCATGTATTATGTCGGGATGCAACCGGATTTGACTCGGCAATTCGCCTTCTGATTTATGTCCTTTTCTGACGGAGGGTCAAATAGGCAACTGCGGGGTTTGCTCTTCAAACCTGAAAAAATGCTTTTGGTTTGCGTCGTTCTCGGCGCACTGCTCGTGGGTCTCCGCACTATCCCGCTGATCGCTAGTCCTTACCAGATTGATTATGGGGAAGGGTTGATGCTGGATGGAGCATTGCGTGTCCGGCATGCTCAACCGCTTTATCCCAATCCGTTTGGATTTCCTATAGTTCTTCATGTGTATGGGCCGGTTGCCTATGCGGTTGCCGCTGCAGTCTTGCCAGCGGATGCGCCTTCGTTTGCGGCGGGAAGATTATTGATCGTCATATGTTCGATTGCGCTTTCGTTGTTGCTCAGCATTGTTCTGCGACGCCTGACGGGGTCATGGTGGATTGGTCTTTCATTTGGATTGCTTCTGTTGACGCTTCCAGCTTTCAGGTTCTGGCTTTACCTGTTGCGCGCCGATGTCATCGGCGTACTGTTTTCGACGATCGGAATCGCGCTTTATCTTTTGAACGAGAGATATTGGTATTGGAGTGTCCCCTTCTTCGGGCTCGCGTTATTTTGCAAGTACTCGCTGCTTGCCGCTCCTGTGGCCGTGTTTGTGCATTTAATCCTGAAGCGGAAAGGAAAGCAGGGATTTGTGTTTGCCGTCGCACTCGGTGTGAATGCGATCTTGACATTCCTGGTCCTTCAAGCACGGACCGGTGGATGGTTTGCGTTTCATATGTTTTCGACGCACCCCGATCGCTATTCGGTTATGCAATTCGTCGCGGGCGGGGCGCTGGTGGCGGCCAGTGCGCCGGTGGTCACGGCACTGGCGGTGTGGTACGCGGCGCAGGACTTTAGTAGAAGAGCGCTCGGTTTCGCGCCTATCTACCTTGCGGTGAGCACCATTTCCGCCCTGACCGCCGGGAAGCTGGGATCGACGACAAACCATTTCGTCGAGTGGATGGTGGCATGCTGCCTGTGTGCCGGGTTGGGGTATTCGTTGTTGCTGTCGAAGTATGCTGCCAAGGCGGGGCCGCTTACTGCGCTGCTGAGCGCTTCGATCCTGATTGGGGTCGTCGCACAAAATCGGCCGAGCCTGCAACCGTCGCGCGAATTGGTGCAATGTAACGACGCATACCGGTTGGTGAGCAATTCAAGTTCATCGCGCGTTCTATCGGAAAACCTGGGACCGTTGCTCGTAGCTCGGAAGCCGATTCTTATTTCTGATCCGTTTGTATACGGACAGTTCGTCAAGCATGGATTGTGGCCCGACAGGAAGATCGAAGATCTGGTGAACGAACGGTATTTTGACCTGATTGTGATGTCTCGCGAACCGGCTCTGGTTAAGGCGCTTGGCTCCGATGTGTGGTCAGAGTCACTCGCCGACGCTATTGAACGGAACTATCGAACTGTGGATCGGTTTAGTTGTCGCGGAGCTGAGGTCATGTTGGAGCCAGTCTCGCCTGGGCGTAGTCACTGAATTTTTTTGACAGCCCATCTCACAATCAACCTGGGAAGCAAACCAGGCTCCCTCAGGGGCTAAAGCCCTTGTCTATACTGGCCCTTTGCGGCACGGCTAAAGCCGTGCCCTACCCAAAATCCGATTCTTTTACCCAAAACCTATTTATGAGATGGCTTCTAAAACCGTCTGAACCGGGTCGGCGGCGATGGCGTCTACCAGTCCTATTTCCAGCGCTTGCGGGGCGGAGATTTTTTCAGCGGCGATGAGGAGTTCTAGCGCTCTCGCTTTACCGATCAGACGAGGCAGGCGTTGCGTGCCTCCCCAGCCGGTGATTAGTCCTAGAGCGGCGCCGCGATGGCCGAAGATGGCTTGAGGAGCCGCGATGCGATGGTGACAGGCGAGCGCGAGGTCGAGGGCTCCGCCCATGCAGTGGCCTTCGATGGCGGCGATGACGGGGGTGGGATGGCTGGCGATTGCGTTCATGAGAGCTTGGCCCAGGGCGGAGAATTCGTAGGCTTCGGGGCCGGTTAGGGCGGCGATTTCGTTCAGGTCGGCGCCTACGGAGAAGAACTTGGGATTGCCGGCGATGATTAGGGGGTGGGTTCTTAGTTCGGGGAGCGCATTTGTAAGTGCCAGGACGCAGGCTCGGGTCAGGCGGTTGGTGCCGTCGGGCGCGGCGAGGCGGAGGATGGCCGCGGGACCGCCGAGGCCGATTTGGAAGAAGATAGGAGACACGAAGACGAAGGCCGCCGATCTATTCGCTGGCGTTCAAAACATTGAGGCTGTTCAGAGCGAGCTGAAATCATTCTCAGGTCGCCACCCCTCCTGGATGCGATGAATCAAATATGTATCATTCCACATACTCAAAATGGGTAGCCTCCGCTGCTCGGGAGTCAGAGTACCCACCTTCCAGCTTTTGTCTCGTTCAAGATCCTCCAACCACCATGTCTTCACCTTCTTGGTCTTTGAATCGCGGTTACCGCTGCGGAAGATTGGAAAAGGCTTGAGGTCATCAGGAACAGGAACATTCCCTACGACTTCAACCAACTTCCGATTTACCGCCGCATGTAGAGGGAAAAAGGTCGCGAACCGGATGGGATTGCCGGCAATCTCAGCGATCTCGGTCGGCCGCGAATCGTATAGGCGGTCAAATACGTGAATCACAGCGCCGTATTTCGGCGGCTTCACATGACGGTGCGTATAAATGGCATAAGCCAACCCCTTGGAGGTCTTAATCTCAACAATGTCGCCGAATTGAAGGCGCTTCATGGACGCAGTATAGACCACAAGGTGAGCAGCAAGAATTTCTGAGATGCAAGCGAACAGCAGATCCTTCGCTTCGCTCAGGATGACAAATCTTTTTTGGTGCGAATTCTTAGATTAAACGGCGGGGACGCCTTGTGGTTTCACGTTTTCGCGGATGAACTTTACTATGTTGTCCATGGGGGTGCCGGGTTGGAAGATTGCGGCTACTCCGATTTTTTTCAGGCCTTCGATGTCTTGATCGGGGATGATGCCGCCTACCAGGACTAACACGTCGTCCATTTTGTTTTTCTTTAGGAGATCCATCACGCGGGGGACGATGGCGTTGTGCGCGCCGGAGAGGATGGAGAGGCCGATGACTTGGACGTCTTCTTGCAGCGAGGCGTTGACTACCATTTCGGGAGTTTGACGGAGGCCGGTGTAGATGACCTCCATGCCGGCGTCGCGGAGGGCGCG
>JBEKXO010000317.1:0-5125 GCA_049511995.1 Terriglobales bacterium | reverse complement strand
AGACCTGATGCAGCTGCGCCTGGAAAGCCGTCCCGTCGGTGATGTCCTGATCATTCAATGCCACGGACGGATCGTCGCCGGAAACGAAGTCTATACCCTGCACGCCTCGGTGGGAGACTCCTCAGCGAAATACGGCGATGTTGTGCTGCAACTTGACCAGGTCGATTTCGTCGACAGCAGCGGCTTGGGCGCGCTGGTGCGTCTGATGCAAGCCGCGCGCGCCAAGGGCGGAGACCTCAAACTTAGCGGCGTTCCTCCGAGGATCCGCAAGACAATGGAGATGACCAATCTGATCAAGCAATTTGAAACTTACGATTCGGTCGAAGAAGCGATTACCGCGGCATATTTAGGCTCGCGTTATTCGCGTTGCAAAACCGGCGACGCACGTCCCCGTATGCTTTGTGTTTGTGAATCGACGGATGTTGGTACGTTCCTGCGCGAGGTGCTGTGCAGCGCCGGTTACAACGCTTTGACCACCGCCACCGTCGACGACGCCCGCATCCTGCTGAAGGCAACCAAGGCAAAACTGGTCGTGCTCTCTGCGCGCCTGCAAAACCTCCACGGCAAGCCGGCGCGCAAAGCGCTCGAGGAAATTGATCCTGCCATCACGGTTCTCGTCCTGGACGACAACTTTGCCACGCAAGATCCTGGCGAGGCGGCTGAGATGCTTCTTAGCTGTGTGGGCAATTGCCTGCCCGCTCCGGACATTGCCACCAGCTGATTCGCGGCCGCTTATGATGCGCGAATCGCAGCCATAATCTCCTGCGCGGAGCCCACGCACGAAGGCTGTCCAAGCGATTCGGCTATCTCCGGAGGAAGCTCACGCGCGGCCAATTCGCTGCCGACAAGCGGTCCACCACCCGGCCAGTACAACATCACTGGCCCCAATCTGAGAATCGCAAGCACCGACTCCCAGAACCGCACATCGCCGCACGGTCGATTCACACTGAGCGCGGTGATGAGTTCCCGATCGACCTTCGACGGAGTAACGCCGATCGTGCTCCAATCGGAGCGATCATAGTGAACGCGCCAGTAATCCGGTTCGGAATCCTGTTCAATAATCGGAAAGAGAGCGCGCACCGCAGCTCTGGAAATTCCCGGCGGCTCACCCGCAAAACACTGGAGGTAGATATCAAACCCCATGCAGTTCATGCTACCGCAAAGGGAAACACTGGGGTGGTCGCCTTACATCGCCTCGGTTGCAATCAGCGGATCGGCGCCAATTCCACTCGGGCGCAGGGTAACCCAGTCGGTCTGCACGCGATCCCATCCCTGAATCAGGAAGCCGTAAGTATCAAACAGCTGGCGAATCTGCGTCCGCTGCCAGCCGGCAATGTCTTCCAGAATCGGAATCAGCGTAGCCAAAGCGTTGTCGCTGAGCACACTGCGCTTCGCGATCTGAGAAACAAGTTTCGATTCCGATACAGCACGTGGTCCGCCGGAATGTCGAGCTCTTTTTCCAATTGCTCCAGTCGCGTCACTTTGCCATAACCGGCCGTAGCGCGCACCAGGCTTTCGATTTCGCCTTTGTCGTTGTAATTGAATTCCGTGCCAAAAATGTGATCCCGCGGCACGATTCCCTCCAGTGCCGACTGGATCACCTCCACCGGCGCCGCCGAGAGCACATAAAAATCAAAGTGGAATCCGTCAATGCGCCGGTCGAGAATCTCATAAATCTGCTTGATATTCTCTTTGAGGCGAATGCGCTTGCCCACTTCGATCAGGTCGTCGCGCCGGACGCGCGAGTGGAATTCCGGATCATGCAAGAGAAGATAAGCCAGTTCGGCGCCCTGCTGAACCAGGTTCAGCTTGGCCATGCCCTTAGCCTTGCGCTCGAATTCCTCTACAGAAATCCCCAGCAACTCGGACAGAACGTAGCCCGAATCATTGAAAGTCAACGTCTGATCAAAATCGCTGGCAAATAGATAATGTCTGCGATATTTACTAGTCATATCTTATTTTAGATTCGCGATAAGGTTAATGGACAATCAATTTTTCCTATCCCAATCATTACAACAACATATGCGGCTTCTTATTGCTTGCCGCGAACTTTCGGGATACCCTGACTTGTGAACCTAGTAACTCGCAATCGCTTTGAGAAAGGCTTGCAATGCCGGAAAAAAGTGTCAGCGACCATCTGCACAATGATGCCGATCGCGGCAAAGGCTCCCAGGAACCGGACGAACGCGGCCAGAGCGGTAACAACTCGATGAACGGCCAGCTCGGCCACCGCAATCCCGATCCCATGCAGGATGGCGCCGATAGCGATTTCCCGGAGCCCGGTCACAGCCCCGAGCATTCCTTCGAAGGTGAATTCAAGAAAAAAGCCAGCTAGCAGCAGTTGGCACAGCAAACCACACCAGATTTGTCATCCCGATCTCAAGGTTTGTCAGCCCGAGCGCAGGGAGGATTCGCAGTTGTCCCGCCTGAGTCCTTACCACAGCCTTGCTCATCTATTGCCTTTTGAACAACAGCGGAGTC
Organism: Terriglobales bacterium; assembly: GCA_049511995.1. GTDB lineage: Bacteria > Acidobacteriota > Terriglobia > Terriglobales > Acidobacteriaceae > Acidiflorens. Next base: position 2,644 of record JBEKXO010000317.1, on the reverse strand, counting down.
CATCCCATCACTCCGAATTCATGAGGAAGAACCATGTCAACATCGAAGATGAAGGCAGTCCAAATCAGCAAACCCGGCGGTGATTTCGAAGTCGTCGAGAGAAATATCCCCCAACCCGCTCGCAACCAGGTCCGCATTAAAGTTGAAGCCTGCGGTATCTGCCACAGCGACGCCCTGGTGAAAGAAGGCCTTTGGCCCGGCCTTCAATATCCCCGCGTTCCCGGACACGAAATCGCCGGCCGTATCGACGCCGTCGGCGCCGATGTCACCAATTGGAAGCTCGGCCAGCGCGTCGGGGTCGGATGGCACGGCGGCCATGACTTCACCTGCAATGCCTGCCGCCGCGGCGATTTCATCAATTGCCAGAATGAAAAGATCACGGCCGTCACATTCGACGGCGGTTACCAGGAATATATGGTTGCGCCAGCCGAGGCGGTTGCTGCGATTCCCGACGATCTTCCCGCCGCCGAAGCCGCGCCGCTGCTCTGCGCCGGAATCACGGTTTACAACTCTCTGCGCCACTCGGGCGCAAGCGCCGGGGATTTGGTCGCCGTGCAAGGCATCGGCGGCCTCGGCCACCTGGGAGTGCAATACGCGCGCCAGATGGGGTTCCGCACCTTCGCCATCGGACGCGGCAAGGACAAAGAACCCCTGGCGCGAAAACTCGGAGCCTTTCACTACATCGACACCGCTGCCGGCGATCCCGCCGCAGAGCTGCAAGAGTTCGGCGGTGCCAAAGTCATTCTCGCTACTGCGCCTGATTCGAAATCGATGTCCGCAATTGCGAATGGGCTGTCACGCAACGGCAAGCTCCTCGTCGTTGGCGCCAGTACCGAAGCGCTAGCGGTTACGCCCATTCAATTAATCGTGGGACGCACCTCGATTCAGGGTTGGGCCTCGGGAATCGCTCCCGACTCCGAAGACACCATGCAGTTCAGCGCCCTCTCTGGCGTTCGCCCGATGATTGAAAAGTATCCGCTGGAAAAAGCAGCCGAGGCCTACGATCAGATGATCAGTGGCCGCGCCCGCTTTCGCGTGGTGTTAACCATGTAGCAATAAGGTGGGACGGGCTTGCCCGTCCCCTGCCGCCTTAATGCTCTCAAGACCGCCTAAACAAAACCTCTTCCTCTGCCGATAGAACACTTCGATGGACGCTCCGCGGCCACAGCGCGCCCGAAGACGCGCCCTCGGCTACGTGCTGCTCACCGCGCCGCTGCTGCTCGGCGGTTTCCCGCTTCACAATTCCCCCTGGAGTGGCAGTGCGGACTTGCACACATGGATCGAGACGATTTCCGTCGTACTCGGATTTGTTATCGGTGCCAAAGCGCTGTTTCGCTATTACGCCAAGAAAAATAGTACGTTTTTGTTTCTGGGCACCGCCTTTCTGGGAGGTTTCCTTCTCGACAGCTGCCATACCCTCCTCACCTCATCGTTCATGGTGCACCATATTCCCGCCACGATTTCTGATCTTCCTCCGTGGAGCGGAATCATGTCCCCGTTCTTCATCTCGGTACTCATGTGCGCGAGCCTTGTCGCGTGGCACAGAGAAAGGCTAAGCGCGGTCGAAATCGGAGTGAAGGAAAATCTTGTTTATGTGCTAGTGGGCATCTGGTTTGCCGTCACATTTATTTTTTTCGCGCTCTTGGAAGTTCCTCCTCCGTTCCACCCCAATCACTTGATTCATCGTCCCGCCGACTTGGTGCCATCTGTCTTTTTTGCGCTGGCGCTGATCGGCTATTTACAGAAGGGTTGGTGGAAATCGGACGACTTTGAGCATTGGCTGATAATCTCTCTGATTTTTTACGGAGCGAGCCGCCTCGCTTACTTTTCCTTTTACGAGCATTCCCTGGATGCCCAGTTTTTCGTTGGTCATGCGCTCAAGATTCTAGGTCACCTTACGATGTTAACCGGCCTTTTTATCAGCATGTTTTCAATCTTCAAGTCGGAAGCCAAGAGCGCCAGCGACTTGCTGAACGTCAACTGCCTGCTCGCGACCCAACTCGATGTGGAACGCCGTCTCGTCGGCAATCTGAAGGAAACTGAATATCGGGCGACCCACGATTTTCTTACCGGTATTCACAACCGTCCCGGAATTATGGAATTGCTGGATCGTGAAGCCTCACGTTGCAAACGCACGCGACAGCAGATGGGATTGCTCATCGTCGACATCGATAAGTTTAAGCAAATCAACGACGCCTATGGCCACCCGGTTGGTGACATAGTGCTTAAACAACTCGCCGTCCGAATGGTCGCGGCGTTGCGCCCCTACGATCACGTCGGCCGATTCGGCGGGGAGGAATTTCTCGTCCTGCTTCCCAGTTGCACACTGAGCGAAGCGACAATCGTAGCGGAGCGACTACGAACCAACGTGGCGCAGGACAAACTAGCGGTGGGCCAGTTAGCGATCCCTGTCACTGTGAGTGTCGGTGTCAGTATTTTGGAAGGGCCAAACGTGGACGTCGACTTGGCCCTGGAGACAGCCGATTCCGCTCTCTACGCAGCCAAGAACAACGGACGAAACCGTGTCGAGTTCCGTGTGCCCGGGAAGCAGTCGCCCGTCTGCGACCTCTAATCGGGGCGACTCTATTGCAGCTCTTCCATGCACTTCGCCAGCACGTCCCGGCCCGGACGGGTCACCGACTCC
>JBEKXO010000316.1:0-3727 GCA_049511995.1 Terriglobales bacterium | reverse complement strand
ATGGCCAGGCGCGAACGGCGAGCACAGGGGCGGACGGTACCTATAAATTTGATCTGCTCCCATCAGGCATCTACCGGTTGAAGTTTGAGGCGGCCGGTTTTAATACGAAGGAGATTCCTTCTACAACCGTCAGTGGATCCGCGACGGCTGTTGTCGACCAAAAACTGGAGGCGGTCACTGGCGGAAAATTAACGACGTCACAAGAGAATTTACCGAACGCGCCCTCCAGCAATACGACTGCGCCTTCGCTGTCGGATCTGGGCCTCACTCCAGAGCAAACTCAAGGAAACCCGCGAGAGCAAGCGTTGCTGGACAAGCGCACTCACATGCTGAAGATCCATCAACGGATGGGCTTGATCACAACCATTCCTTTGATTGCCACGATTGCCACTTCTCTCAACGCCGGAGGCAAAAGTACGAGCACATCCTCGCGCTATCTGCATGCGGCTCTCGGAGGAGTGACAGGAGATTTGTATTTCATTACCGCCTACTATGCGATCCGCGCGCCCCGAATCTCCGGAACCGAAACTCGCGGTCCGATCCGCTTTCACAAGGCCATGGCTTGGATTCATGGCCCAGGGATGATTTTGACGCCCATCCTGGGGATTATGGCTTTCGACCAAAAGAGCAACGGAGAAAAGGTTCATGGCATCGCCGCCGCGCACGCACCGGTGGCCATTGTGACCGCGGGGGCATTCGGGGCCGCTCTTCTTTCGGTGTCGGTTAAGTTCTAAGCGCAGTTTATGGACAAGAGAATATTCATTTTTTTCTTGCTGGCGGCACTCCACGCGTTCGCGGTGGCCGATAGCCAATGGATCCTGAAACAGAGCACACTGACTTATCACGTGTCGCATCCGCTGCATCAGTCTGAGGGGGTAAGCCATGCGGCAAAAGGAAAGGGCGTTTGCCACGCGGGTCAATGCGATTTCCTGATCGCGGTGCCGGTCAAGTCGTTTGATTCGGGAGACAGCAACCGCGATCTTCATATGCTGCAGGTAACGCGTGGCGCGGAGTTTCCCATTGTGACCGTACGCACTCGGTTGCCGGAATCGGCCGAGACATCGTCGACCGTCAACGCCGATTTGGAGATTCAGTTCGCTGGCCAGACCGCGCAGTATAAGCGGGTTCCTTTCAAACTTGAAACCCAGAACGGCGAAACTCACATCACGGGAACGATCCCAGCCACGCTTACCGATTTCAAAATCGAGCCTCCGACGCTCTTAACCATGCCGGTCAAGAATGAAATTCCAGTGCGCGTGGATATGATTTGGCGTCCGCAGTGAATAGATCGGTAAGCTCTCATCGAGCTTAGCAATAATCATTTCGCGCTGCCTGCGCCGGAGAGCCGGGTCTGGCTGGAAATGCGTTGAACGCTTGAGGAGTTTCCTGCATCCCGCTTTGAGGTGTAAAGTGCTTGGGTTGGTAGGAATCTCCTATGCGATTGCTGTTAGTAGAGGATGACGTATCCATTCAGCAGTTCCTGAAACGAGCCCTGGTAGAGGCCGGATATCAGGTGGATACTGCTGACAACGCGAAAAGTGGGGAATTGATGGCTTTGGAAGGCATTCACGATGCCTTCATCATTGATCTTGGCCTTCCCGACATGGACGGCTTGGACTTGATCGCGCATTGCCGGGCGCAGGGTAGCTCGGCGCCAGTTCTAATCCTGTCTGCGCGGCGTTCTGTGGATGAGCGCGTCCGCGGCTTGGAACAGGGTGGCGACGACTATCTTACAAAACCATTCGCACTCCCGGAGCTGCTGGCGCGACTGAGAAATCTTCTGCGCAGATCCGCGGCTCCGCTAAACGAATCAGTGCGCTTGCAAGCCGCCGACTTGCAGCTTGACCTGGTGCGGCGTGAAGCTCGAAGAGGCGATCACTTATTGCAATTGACCCCGCAGGAGTTTTCACTGCTGGAATATCTTTGCCGCAATGAAGGTCGTGTGGTAACTCGTACCATGATTCTGGACCACGTTTGGCGCATGCGGATTGACCCAGCGACTAACGTTGTGGATGTCCATATTTATCGCCTGCGCAGCAAAGTGGACCATGACACTCCACGCCCGCTGATCCATACCATTCGAGGTGTTGGTTACGTTCTCAAGCATGCCTAAGAACCTACGCGCTACCGCAGCCTGGCGGATTTCGATTTGGACGACTCTGGCCTTCGCGCTTGGAACGGCGGTGGCTTTCTACATCGTTTATTTCCTCGTCGCGCAGGGCATCCGGGAGCGCAGCGACACCTGGCTTAGCGGGGAAGCCGAAGTTCTTGTCCAGGTCTTGGCGGATACTCCCAGGGATCACCTGCACAAGCGGATCATCGGAGAGGTAGCCGAGCTGGCGACGCGGGAAGTTCCCGATGAGCGCAATGCCCGCGGGGAAAGACTGAATTCCGTCTTTTTTCTGGCAACAGATCCCAATAACAGTGAATCTCCATTCTGGGTGGGTCCGAGCTCAAAGGATGCTTTTGTCGCCGCGATCGAACGGGCGAAGCTGGTTCCGGGTACGCCGAAGTCCATAAGAGTCGAAGGATGGCGGCAAACCTTCCGGGTTGTGGTTCAAGCGCAAGATGGTAGAACCGTTTATCTTGGGCTTTCCGATCGTGGCGCTAAATATCTGCTGCACATTCTTGCACGGCGTTTTCTCCTGGTCTGGGGCGGCATGTTCCTGCTCGGTTTCGTGATCTCGTATTGGAGCGCGCGTCGTACTTTGCTCCGGGTCGAACGCATTACCGAAACTGTGGCGCAAATAAGCACTGAGGATTTGCAGGAGCGACTGCCCGAACCCGCGAGTTCGGATGAAATTTCGCGATTGGCCAAGACTTTTAATCACATGTTGGATCGGCTGCAGGCTTCCGTGAATCAGCTGCGCACCGTGACTGGCGCTGTGGCCCACGATTTGAAAAGCCCGGTAACCTTGATTCGTGGAACCCTCGAATCGGCATTATGCAATGAGGGAAACGAGAAGTGGCGTGACGCAGTTGGAGAGGCGATCGAAGAACTGGATAGGCTCTTGCAGTTGCTGAACACCACGCTGGATCTTGCCGAAGCGGAAGCGGGCGCGCTCCACATGGATCGCGGCCCCGTTGATTTGTCCGACGTCGTGAGACAACTCGTTGATATCTACCAGCCGGCCATGGCTGAGCGCCATCATGAAGTAACGGTTGATCTTGAGCCGCATGTCGTCATAGATGCCGATTTGCCCCTTATGAATAGGGTGGTAAGCAATCTTCTAGAAAATGAATTGACCCACTTACCGGTGGGATGCCAGGTGAGCGTTCGTCTACATTCGCTTCAAGGCTCGGCAGAACTGGTGATCGAAGACAACGGCCCGGGATTTCCGCCGGACATCGGCACCCGCGCCTTCGAGCGCTTCGTGAAGGGTAAACATTCTCCCGGACACGGTCTCGGGCTCGCCTTTGTCGATGCAGTTGTCCAGGCCCACGGCGGCGCCGCTAGAATTTCCGATCGCGAGGGAGGCGGCGCTGTTATAACGTTGTTGCTGCCCGTCAGCGTGCTTCAAGCCGCGTAGCGTTTTCATGGCCGCGACAAGAGGTTTTGAGGCTTAGGATTTCATCGTCGATGGAAAAGAGAAAGAGGACAGAATGCATTCTTTGACACGCCGCAATTTCATGCGGATTAGTGCGGGCTCCGTAGCCGCCGCGAAGATAACTTTGCTGGAGCCGGCCGCTCTTTGGGGCCAAGGCCGCCCGGTGGCGCCGAGCGACA
>JBEKXO010000315.1:0-3740 GCA_049511995.1 Terriglobales bacterium | reverse complement strand
TCAGTTGCGGTCTTGGCGCTGGCGACCGCGACCCCCGGCGTGCGAATTTCCGCCGCACCCAACCCGCAGGTCAAGTCCGGAGTAGACCGGCTCTATGTGATCGACTGCGGTGACGGCAGTGGCCCCGACGAATCGCGTTGGACACCAGGAGCCAACGTCGGAGTGCCGGTCGGCTTTCCCGGACACTGCTACCTCATCCACCACACTCAAGGGTGGTTCCTGTGGGACACGGGCATTGACGATGCTGTCGCACAAATGCCTAATCATGAAGAGGTGTTTCACGAGTGGGGGCCTGGCACCGGCCCGGTCTGGCGCAAGCCAATAACGCTCGCGGCGCAGCTCGAAGAGATACACGTCAAGCCCTCGGACATCAAGCTGATGGCCGTGTCACACAGCCACCCGGACCACGCCGGGAACGTCGAAATGTTCCCCGACACGCTGATGCTAGTGCAAAGAGTGGAGTACGAATGGGCTGGAAGCCGGCAAGACACCGTCGGGTTTAACAAAAAGCATCCGGTAAAGCTCGTCGACAGCGACTACGATATCTTCGGCGACGGGAGCCTCGTGCTGCTCTCCACGCCGGGACACACGCCCGGCCATCAATCTTTGCTCGTGCGGCTCCCAAAAACTGGAGCGGTGATTCTTAGCGGCGATGCTGTGCATTTTCAGACAAGCTTCGAACATCGCTACGTGCCCGACAATAACTGGAACAAGCAGGCCTCGCTCCAGTCCATGGACAAGATAGCGGCAATCATGGCGAAGGAGCATGCGCAGCTGTGGATTAACCACGATCAGCACCAAAGCGATGCGGAGAAGAAGTTGCCGGGGTATTACGAGTGATGGCCACCACGGGTGGGCATCGCCTTGAGTTTCGCATCGCTCTCAGGTTGCCGATAAGTCGCCACATCACTCATTGACCTCGACCTTGGGGGCCGGCCGGATCTTAATGAGAGAAGTCGGTCCGGGCAGCGGTCACGACAGGATATTTCGCCGTCTGTTTTGGAGCGCTGTTCGACTAAACGTACGGCAGTTTCTTTTGCTCACGGGTCGGGTTGAGCGTGTCCTCCACTTTAGACAGGAGTTCCGAAGGGAGAAAAGGCTTTTCCAGAATACTTGCGCCCATCTTGATCAGCTCGTGCAATTCGGGAAATTCGTCAGCAAAGCCAGTGATAAACAAGAACTTCATTTCGGGACGAGTGGCACGAACTTGCTCTGAGAGCTGAACGCCAGTGAGCCGCGGCATGACAACATCACTCACCATAAGATCTATTGTGCCGTCGTGTTGCTGGCACAAGCGGAGTCCCTCTACGCCGTCGGCGGCAGAAAGGACGGAGAACCCAACTGCTTCGAGAGTCCGTTGCAGAAGGTTTCGAAGGTTGTCGTTGTCTTCGACCAGCAAGATGGTGACGCTACGATGGGGGGGCGGTGGAAGGTGAAGCCGCGCGTGCGGCGATTGAGTTTCTCTTGCGCGTCGTAGCTCCAGCTCACGCATCATCCGTCGAGCTAATATGCGAAACGAATCGCGCTGCTCCTCGGTCAGGATGTGTGGCACTCGGTCCATTACGGCCAGCGCACCCAGGGGTTGGGCGTCATCAGTGACTAAGGGTATTCCTGCGTAGAATTGGATCCCGATTTGCTTCACCAGCAAACTGCTCATGAACCTTTCGTCAGAGAGCGGCTCCTGGACGATCAGGACATCGGGCTGCAAGATTGCATAGGCACAGAATGAGCCATCTCGCGGAATTTCTTCTAACTCAAGGCCGATTGTTGCCTTAAACCACACCCTTTGCTCATCGATGAAAGCGACGACGGCAACTGGAGTATCGCAGATAAGAGCGGCCAGACGCGCAATGTCGTCGAACACCTGCTCGCGAGATGTTCCCAGGATTCGAAAGCTACGAAGACTTTCGAGACGGGAGCTTTCACTTTGTGGCAGAGGCAACTCCACGAACGCCTCACAAAAAAATCGTGAGAAGCGGTGCCCCGGGCCGCCTGACACTGATTCCAAGCTCTAGCAGTACATTCCACGAACACGCCGATGGTCGTTCAGTGAGAGCAGGGCGCAGAGATGACGACCGCTTGGCAACAGTGCCGATATTTCCGGCACCGCTCTGTCATTCGAATCTCCGCATTCAGGCGGCGTTTGTCGTGACGTTCCCAGATAGTGACTGGACCATCATGACCCAGATGGTTAGCTTACTGATAGCTACAATTAGCACTCACCCAAATTGTTGTCAAGATCGACCATATAGAACGCTTTCCTGGACGAGGTGTTGCGGTTTTCGTCGCTGCCCCGAAAGGCGACGCTGTGAAACGCCGTCCGATCCGAAGAGTCAATCCGCAGGGGGCAAGAGAGTATGCCGGAGCAGGGACTCGCGTTCGATTCCGCTCATTCCTCGGATCTAACCGTCGGCCAGCATCTCAACTTACTTGATCTGGCACAGCTCGCACCTGGTCAGCGCGTGATGGAAACTCTTGTACCCATGCTGGCTCTCCGCCTGCATCATGCTTTGAAGTTTGGCGTTGTTACATTGGGCCTTTACGACTCAAGTGCGAAAAGTGGCCGCCTGAGCGTTTGCAAGGTGGGGGAGACGCAGAGCAGATCCGAATGCCCGCCAGTGCAGGCTCCTTCAAGCTGGTGGGTCTGGAAGAATCAACGATCCGCGCTTTTCCAAGACCTGGACACCGAACCCAGGCTGCCCGTTTTCCTACAGTCACTCCGCAGACTCGGCGTGCATACTTATTATGTCTTTCCCCTGACCACAAGTCGTCACAAACTGGGAGCCATCGGCTTCGGCAGTTTGCATGTCATTCCCAGGACGAGTGCGACACTTGAGTTCTTGCGCCGTACCGCCGCGATAACCGCTCAGCTTCTGGACACCACGCCTTCACCGGGTGAGCTTACAACGCCGACGGATTCCTCCCGGAATCCGCTCCGCAGCGACGCCAAAGCTCGAACCAGAACCGCTGGAAAGCGTCGTCCCAACTCTGGTGATTCCGCGCGTAAAGATCCTGCGGAAATGGTGGGGAATCGCGCTCCTCCACGAGAGCCGCTAAGACAGGCCACCGGATTTGTCGCGCGGTTCACCGTTGAAGACACTGTCCATAACAAGGTCACGCAAGAAGATGGTCGCATTGTGCGAATCGCGGAAGACCTCGCCCATTACGGCTTCTCTTACATTGTGTCGATTGCTCCCAACCCAGCTTTGGGTATGCCAGGCAGAGAAGTTATTTGGCGACAATCAGAAGTGACTCGCTTAGGCGGCTCGTAGCTGAGCGACTTCGGCGCGTATTTCTTCCAAGCGACCTGTCCTGGCGAAGCAGTCGTATCTCAAGGGATGCTTACCATCCCGATTACAACCACCATCGTATTAAGAGCCCTGGCGAAGCCGGGGTAACCCAGCCAGACTTGGTTTGCACCCCGGCTCATCCGTGCTACTACCGTCTCATTGATTTCCAGACTAGATTTTGATTAAGCCTTCAACACTCCCTTCAAGGAGACGCGCATGTTCGGCATCGCCTTTCTCGTAATCCTCGTCGTGATCGCCGTGGTGCTCGTCGGCATGTACAACAGCCTGGTGCAGCTGCGGGTGCGCTGCGACTCTGCGTGGTCTGACATCGACGTGCAGCTCAAGCGGCGGCACGACCTCATCCCGAACCTGGTCGAGACTGTCAAAGGCTATGCCGCGCACGAGAAAGGGACGTTCGAAAACATCGCCAAATTCCGCTCGCAGGCGATG
>JBEKXO010000314.1:0-7238 GCA_049511995.1 Terriglobales bacterium | reverse complement strand
TGGTGCCGCCGGATTGATTTATAGCATTCGCGCATTCCTGGCGGCTAAGGGAGCAAAGCAAAGCGCAGAAGAAGCCAGGCGAGACGTACGGAGCCTGGTTGCAGCCGACAAATTCAATCGCCGTTCAAGCGTGGTTGTCAATGACCGATCAACGAGGAAGCCAGATCTTCCGCGTTGAGGCTGAATGACCTGCCCACCTCCCCAGAAGAAGAAGAAGCCTCCACGATGATAGTGGAACTATACGACTTGGCGCGTCGGCAGGTTCTAAAGATCGATCAGAAGCTGGTGCTTGCCTCCACTCTGCTCGACCGAGTTTAATCGTCTTAATGAATCTCTATCTTCTCGCCGCCGGCACCTTCGCTTCCGCCGCGCTAGGCATGGTCGTAACCCGCCCCTGCGTTCCAGTAGCCTGCGCTGGAACCGCCGTTGTCGTGGGCGCCGTTGTGGATGGCGTAAGTCCCAGAGCCTTTCGCACCTCAGCATCAAGCTTGGCCATCGTATCTTTATTTTCTTTCAGGAAGGCCCGAGCATTCTCGCGCCCCTGGCCGATGCGTTCGCCTTTATAACTGAACCACGAGCCTGACTTCTCGAGAATATTACTGTTCACCGCCAGATCGAGCAGGTCGCCTTCGCGCGAGATGCCTTCGCCATAAAGGATGTCAAACTCGGCTTCGCGGAACGGCGCCGCCACTTTATTCTTCACGACTTTGACGCGAGTTCGCGAGCCGGTGACCACGTCTCCCTCTTTAATCGCCGCGATGCGCCGAATATCAATGCGCACCGATGAATAAAATTTCAGCGCTCGTCCGCCAGTCGTTGTTTCCGGATTGCCGAACATCACGCCAATCTTTTCCCGGATCTGATTGATGAAAATCAGGCAGGTGCGCGATTTGGCAACCGTCCCCGTCAGCTTGCGCAGCGCCTGTGACATCAGCCGCGCTTGCAGGCCCATGTGGCTGTCGCCCATCTCACCGTCAAGTTCGGCCTTCGGAACGAGCGCCGCCACCGAGTCCACCACTAACACGTCAATCGAGTTCGATCGCACCAGCGCCTCGGTAATTTCAAGCGCCTGCTCGCCATAGTCCGGCTGCGAGACAAGAAGATTGTCGACGTCGACGCCGAGTTTCTTGGCATACCCCGGATCGAGCGCATGCTCGGCATCGACGAACGCCGCCATGCCTCCCAATTTTTGCGCCTCGGCAATCACCTGCAACGCAATCGTAGTCTTGCCAGACGATTCCGGTCCGAAGATCTCTATCACTCGCCCGCGCGGCACGCCGCCCACGCCGAGCGCGGCATCGAACGAAATCGCGCCGGTTGAAATCACCGCGATTGGGACGATCGCCTCCTTCGATCCCAGCCGCATGATCGACCCCTTGCCAAACTGCTTTTCAATCTGTGCGAACGCCATTTCAATCGCCTTGTTGCGTTCGCTGTTACGATCGTCGACTCGGCTGCTACGGTCTTCCGCCATGATGGCTCCTGTTTTGTAAATATGGAATCTCGGGTACGAATCCCCGTAGCCTACACCCGCGGGCTGGAGCGTGAAGTGTTGGCCATCACATCAATTTTGGTCAGTTTAGCACGAAGCGAACGAAAGGCGAAGCCAAAAGTTGATCGCGCTGGTTCACGTAGTAACCGCGAACTTGCGCTGCACCTTAAACTCTGTCATCCCGACCGCAGCGAAGCGGAGCGGAGGGACGTTGTGTCTCTCCTGTCTCCTCTGCGGTGGAGAGTTTCTTGCTAGACTCGCCGCATGGACATCGACGAAGACTCTCGAAACATTGGCGGCCCGTCGCTCTATCTCATCGCCACGCCCATCGGCAACCTCGAAGACATCACCCTGCGCGCTCTCCGCATCCTCAAAGAGGTCGACCTGATCGCCTGCGAAGATACGCGCCAGACCCTGAAACTCCTCAGCCATTACGGCATCCAGACGCGCCTCGTCAGCTATCACGAGCATAACGAGATGACCAAAGCCGCCGAACTCGTAGTCGATCTCGAAGGCGGAGCCAAAATTGCCCTCGTCACCGACGCCGGCATGCCCGGCATCTCCGATCCCGGATTCCGCCTGATCGCGCTAGCTATCCGCCATCATGTGCCCGTCATCCCGATTCCGGGAGCCTCCGCGTTTCTGGCAGCTCTCGTGGCCAGCGGCCTACCCACAGACTCTTTTCGCTTCAGCGGCTTTCTCCCCGCCAAGTCAGGCCAGCGCCGAAAGTTGCTGGAAAGCATAAAAGATTCTCCGCGCACACAAGTATTCTACGAAGCCCCGCATCGCCTGCTGGAGACGCTTTCTGATGTTTGCGAAGTTCTGGGAGAATCCCGCCACGTAGTAGTAGCGCGCGAAGTAACGAAGGTTCACGAAGAATTCCTCCGTGGACGCGCCCGAGAAATCCTCGACCAACTCAAAGCGAGAGGTGAAGTCAAAGGCGAGATCACCCTCCTGATCGCGAAAGCCGAAGAAGGCGCGACTCCCGCGGCATCCGAGACCATAAGCGTAGCTCGGCGTGTTCGCGAAATCATGGCCGAAGACAAAGCCGATGAAAAAGCCGCGCTTAAGAAGGTGGCCAAAGAGCGCGGCATCGGCAAGAGCGAAGCGTACCGGGAGTGGCAGCGGGGGAAGTAGTTGCTACATTGATCGACATTGATTAACATTAATCAACGTATGAAAACTATTGTCAATCGCCTTGCGCTCACCAAAGCCCGCGTAAATCTTGGCCAGGTGGTTCGTCGTGTGCACGTGAACCGTGAATTCTTCATTCTAGAGAAGGACGGCATCCCCGTCGTTGGCCTCATGCACGTGGACGATCTTGAGGACTATCTTGATATGCAGAACCGTTCCGTCAGGGAGCAAATCAAGACGAGCGCGGCCGAGTATCACCGTGGGGCAGCACGAAGCGCGCACGAATTCCTCGCCGAACTGAAAACCCCGAGCAGCAAGCGAAAGAAGAAGTAGCGGCGAAAAGCGCGGGAACGCCATGGCCGGACTGTTTCGAGTTCTCACCACGCCCGCATTCGAGCGGGAATTCCGAACCATCAGCAAGAAAGACTCTACCTTAGTCCGGGCTCTCGAAGAGCTGATTGGGATTCTCGGCGACGATCCCCACAATCGCAGCGGACGGCACAAGATTAAGAAGCTCGCTGGGTTGAAATCGGGCGAAGGACAATGGCGCGTCCGGTGGAAAGACTATCGCTTGCGCTACGATATTATTGGAAACGATGTCGTGCTCCATTCCTTCCGGCACCGGAAGGACGCGTATTGATGCGAGATCTCGGGCCTTTGTCTCGATCCCTATTTCCCCGCCAGCTCCTTCTTCACCGCCTCGCTGACCACCTTCCCATCCACCCGCAATCCCGCCGCCGCAAACCGCGCCATAGCGGCCTTCATCACCGTCCCCATATCTTTCATCGTCAGCGGACCCGTCATCTCGGCAATCGTCTCGCGGACGCCGGCGATGATTTCCTCCGCTTCTTTGTCGGCCATCTCCTGGCGTCCGCCTTTGGTGAACTGCTCGACCGAATCTTTCCTCTGCTTGATCAGCGTGGAGAGCACCTGCTGCGATTCCTTATCGTCAAGCGGAGCCATCTTCTCAATCTCGCGATTCTTGAGCGCGGTCTTCACCATGCGCAGGCATGAGAGCCGCTGCTCCTCGCGAGCCTTCATGGCCGCGACAATGTCTTTCTGGATCTGATCGATGAGAGGCATGGAAGAATTATAGAGGCCAGAGGTTAGATTGAAGAGGTGAAAACCATATCCGGCAAACGCTCTTACCTCTGCAATCTGACCTCTAACCTCCGACCTCCGCTATCGCTTCCCGAATCTGCAGTCATCGCATATTCTGATAGTTCCCATGATCAAGAAAAACCGTCTCTTCACTCCCGGACCAACCCCCCTTCTTCCCGTCGCGCAGACGGCAATGGCGGCCTACGGCGCGCATCATCGCACCGCTGAGTTTCGCGCCCTCTTCACGCGCGTGCTCGCCGACGTAAAAGAATTCATCGGCACAAAAAATGATGTCCTTGTGCTCACCTCTTCCGGCACGGGATTCATGGAAGCGTCAGTCTCTAACCTGACTTCTCCCGGCGACCGCGTCCTCGTGCTGACCGCCGGAAAGTTCGGCGAGCGCTGGACCGCGCTCACCAAGGCATTTGCTTGCGCAGTCGAAACCGTCACCGCTCCCTATGGCGAAACATTTTCGCTCGAAGATGTTCGCCACAAGCTGACGCCAGGGACTCGCTGCGTCTATATGCAAGCGACCGAGAGTTCCACCGGCGCGCGCCACGATGTCGGAGCGATTGCCACTCTGGTGCGGGCTATGCCTGACACTCTGCTCGTCGTCGACGCAATCACAGGTTTGGGCACGACCACCCTCGACGTCGACGGCTGGGGAATCGACATCATCCTCGGCGGATCGCAGAAAGCTCTCATGATTCCCCCGGGATTGGCCTACGGTGCCGTCAGCGAGCGCGCCTGGCAGCGCATGGAGACGACGAAGTCTCCGCGCTATTACTTCGATCTGCGGAAGGAACGGAAAGCTGCCGCCAAAGCCGAAACCGCCTCTACGCCCGCCACCGCCCTATTCGCCGGCATGGCGGCGGCCCTGGATTATGTGCGCCAGCTAGGCGATTGCAATCTCGCGGCCGGGCGCGACGCATTAATCGCCAACGCGGAGTTATGCGCAGCCATGACACGCGCCGGAGTCGAAGCGCTGGGACTGAAATTATTCGCTCCGACTTGTCCCGCCTCCGCCCTGACCGCCGTCGCCGCGCCGGAGGAAGCCGATTCCAACATCATCTGCAAACGCTTCCGCGAACAATTCGGCGCGGTCGTCGCCAACGGAAACGCGGAGATGAAAGGACAGCTTTTCCGCATCGCCCATATCGGCTACTACGACTACATGGACACAATAGGAGTGCTCGCAGCGCTCGAACACGTGATCGCAGAAGTCACCGGAAGAAAGATAGAGTTTGGATGCGCGGTGCGCGCGGCACAGGAAGCTTACAAAAAGGTCAGAGGTTAGAGGTCAGATTGCAGAGGTTAAAATCCAAGGCCGCCGGAGTTGTGTGTCGCAATAGAGGTTTCACTTCTGCAATCTGACCTTTTACCTCTGACCTTCTAGGCATCCAGCGCCGCCCGGCGCAATTTGCGGCTCTCCGCCAGAAGCGACATGGAATGCATCAGGTTCTGCAACGTGACAATTCCGACGAGCTGCTGCTCATCGACGATCGGAATGATGCTCAGATTGCGGGACGAAAGCTTGCGGAAAGCCGAGGCGAGCGACTCCTGCCTGGCGGCCACTTCAAAAATACGATTCATCACCGCCTGCACATAACCATTGCCCTCGGCCCGCAAAGCTTCAAGAATTTTCTGCCGTGACACGACTCCCACCATGTCGCTGCCGCGCACCACCGGGAAATCATCCTGCAACGTATGCACCGCTTTTTCCAGCGCGTCCTCCAGCGTGTCGGCGGGTGAAAGCGTGGCGAAATCCGTCAGCATGACCTCCTCCAGCCGAACGCTTTGCAGCACGGATTGAAATACCGCCGATCGTTCTTCCAGTTGCGCGCCGACGAAGAGAAAGAAGCCGATCATCACCAGCCACCAGTTGCTCATCAGCATCCCGACCATCATGAACAGAATGGAGAACACGTGGCCGATGCGGACCGCGCGCTGCGTGGCGCGCACCATATCGACGCGCCGCGAGAATATGGCGCGCAAAACCCGCCCGCCGTCCATCGGATAGGCCGGCAGCAGGTTGAACAGCCCGAGATACACGTTGACCCAAACAATGCTGCGCAAAAGCGCGCTCGAATGGAGAAGCGGCCTGGCGGTCAGCGAAAAGCCGGGTATAACAGCGACGAGAATCAGCGCTGATAAACCGGCAATGACGAAATTCACCACCGGTCCGGCGACTGCAATGCGGATGTCGCGCTTCCATGCGTTGATCGAGTCAGGAATCGCGTGCGCCTCGTCGAGGATGGTGATTCCGCCGATCGGCAGCAAGATAATGCCCTTCGCCGGAACGCCCGACCCGCGCGCCACCAGAGCGTGACCTAACTCGTGCAGAACGACGCTGCCAAAAACGATGCCAACCAGCGCGAGGCCATGCAGCGCCGCAGTCGCATCTTGCGTAGCTGCTTCCGTGCTCCAGACAAAGACCAGCAAAAAGAAAAAAGTAAGGTGAATTCGAATTTCGATTCCGAAGAGACGGCCCAGCGGGATTGACCAGCTACGCATCGACATGCCTACCGTTATTCTACCTACTTAGACACAGATTGATGCTTGGGAGTTGCGCCCAGAGGAAATCGGAAGGGCTGGGTCGGAGGATGGGAGGACGCCTGATTCGCATCTCAGATTCCGATGCTTTTTCGCAGCATCACCAGTTGGCCAAGGTGATAGGCATTGTGATCGGCAACCAGCAGCGCCTCGCGCAAAATTGTCTGGCCATCGCCCCATGGAATGCCCGCGGAAAGATCGTTCTTACGGTTGCCGACGAACTGCGCCATCGACTTCAGATCTTTCTTGAAAGCAGCCATACTTGCCTTCCACTCCTTCTCATTCGGAGGCGCGTCCGAAGCCGGCCAGTATCCCTCGGGCCATTTGGGCGAGACATGCTTAGGATCCCGGCTGAATTCGAGAATATCCCACTGGCCAATGCGCATGTGCTCGACCAGCATCCACGCGGTGTGAGGGAAGTTCGCAACCTTGACTCCGGCCAGCTGCACCGGCCAGTCGCCCATAGCCGCGTCGAAGGTGGTGTGAGCCCGGCCGCCTGTCAGCAAATCGACAAGGTGGTTGCGCAGGAGCTGATCGACAGACGCTGGGCCCGCCGCCGATCTATTAGATGCAGGCTTGGCCGACTTTTTTCTGCTTTTCGGTTTCACGGTTTTCTTAGCCATGGTGGTTCCATTGTATGAAAGTTTCGTAACAAAATCGCTTGTCGCGATTTCGTTTTGTGCCCACAACTCCTCCGCGTTCTCCGCGTCTCGGCGGTGAAAAATCCCTTACGCCGGGAGAATCTCCGGTGCCTCGCCCTTGTAAACCCGGCTGATCCCGCGCACCAGACGGCGCATGGGCAACTCTCCTTGGTCGTTAGCAAAGAAGATTTCGCCCGCCCTCGTCCCCCGATAGCACCAGCGCTTTAGGATTGCGAGGTGCTCCAGTCGCTCGATCGCGCCGGTGTGGTTGGATCCAGGAAATGCCGCTAGCGCCACCTGGATGCGGGCTTCCATCG
>JBEKXO010000313.1:0-3771 GCA_049511995.1 Terriglobales bacterium | reverse complement strand
CTCCGGGCAATCGCGGAAGTCTATGCATGTGACGACTCGAAGGAGGCGTTTGTGAAGGACTTCGCGGCTGCGTGGAACAAAGTGATGAACCTTGATCGCTTCGACCTTGCCTGAGACTCGGCGGAAAAGAGAGCTTCACCGTACTAATCTCGTGATTGCGGGACCGGGCTACTAGCGGATCGGCGGCAATTCTACCCAGAATCGGGTGGTGGGCAAGTTTCAAACTTGCCCACTACCTGGAATCGTCGCATCCGCTGCAAACGTGCTGCCTGGCAGGCTGCGGAAAAAGTCGGTGTTGCACTTGTTTTTGGGTGGCGCAGCGGTTCACCGCTGCGATAAACAACTGGCTCGAATCCGGCTTTAAGCCGCTGAGGGCCCGCTCAGTCTCAAACAATTATGAACCCAATCGACCGCCTGAAAATCCTAATCAACTCCTCCACCCCCATCGTGGTTATGGAAACGGTCGAGGAACTGCGCGCCCTTTCGCTAGTCCACAGCGCCTGCTCCGACCTAAGCCTAGCCCTCTTTGAATGGACGATCGCCGACGGCCTGGTCCGCTCCGGCAGCAGTGCGGGCACCCCGTCGCCAAGCCAATCGCGCCCGTCCAACTCGGACACCGGCGCCAGCCCGAGAACTGCGATGTACAACACTCTCGACCCCGTGCAAGCCCTCGCCAACCTCGAAACCATGACCCTCGAGGCTGTCTTCGTGCTCAAGGATTTCCATCGCCACATGGATAATCCCGTCGTGGTCCGCCGCCTCCGCGACGTAGGCCAGAAATTTTCCGCCAACCGCAGAACTCTGATCCTCACCGCTCCCGCCATCGAAATGCCGCCCGAGTTGGCCAGCCTCGTGGAATTCCTAGACCTTCCACTGCCCGATCGCGACCGCCTGCGCGAGATCATCCACGAAACCTACACCCGCATGGCCGGCACTCACACGCTGAAATTGCAGCTCGATGCGAACGGCGTAGACGCCATGGCCGCCAATCTCCGCGGCCTCACCGAAGAGGCCGCCGAACGCGCCATCTCCCAAACCATAGTCGGTCGCCTTGCGCTCTCGCCCGATTGCGTCACCGACGTGCTCGAAGCCAAGAAAGCCCTTCTCAAGCGCTCCGAGATGCTCGAGTTCGTAGACTCAACCGACACCATGTCAAGCGTAGGCGGCCTGGACAATCTAAAGCGCTGGCTCGAGCAGCGCCGAGGCGCCTGGGATGAGGGCGCTCAAAAATTCGGCCTCGACCCGCCGAAAGGCGTGATCATCCTCGGCACGCAAGGCTGCGGCAAAAGTCTGTGCGCCCGCGCCGTAGCCGGAGAATGGAAACTCCCGCTGGTAAAGTTCGACACCGCCGCCGTCTACGACAAATTTATAGGCGAGACCGAAAAGCGCATCCAGAAGGTGTTTCAGGTAGCCGAAGGCCTCGCCCCCTGCGTCCTCTGGATCGACGAACTGGAAAAAGTTTTCGCCGGCAGCGGCCCCGACTCCGCCTCCGCCGACGCCGGAGTCTCCTCGCGCCTGCTGGCCTCGTTCCTCTCCTGGATGCAAGATCGCAAGCCCGCCGTCTTCGTAGCCGCCACGTGCAACAACGTAACCGTCCTCCCGCCCGAACTAATCCGCAAAGGCCGCTTCGACGAATTATTTTTCGTGGACCTGCCGAGCGCCGCCGAGCGAAAGCAAATTTTCGCGATTCAGCTGACGAAGCGCAAACGCAATCCCGCCGACTATGACCTCGATCAAGTAGCAGAAGCAGCTAAGGGATTTTCGGGAGCAGAAATAGAATCCGCCGTCCAAACCGCCCTCTACGCGGCGTTTTCCCGCAAGCAAGAGTTGGGCAACGAAGACCTGCTCACAGCACTGTCGTCGACGGTGCCGTTGTCGATCACGCGGGCAGAGGAGATTGCGGAGCTGCGCGCTTGGGCAAAAGATCGGGCGGTTTGGGCCAGCCTACCAGAAGCGAAGCGCGAAGGCGCGTGAGCGGCGGAGCCCAAACGATGCAGTCGGCCACAGACCAAAATACTCACCACCGCCACTCTTTATGGTCGAACTCGTTAGGTCCCGTCCCCTCCAGCAAGAGTTCGTCGTCGCTGGCTTGGTAGGTGCCGCGTGAAGACGAAGGGTGCCCCGTCCTTGTCGCGCTTTTCGCGACAGGGCGGGGATTTTGACCGTTTGCCACGCGAAACGCCTCGTCCCACCCCCGCCGGGGCCGGCGTCCAGGAGAAATGATCAGGCGATCGTTCTCCACCCGCAACTCGACTATCTCACCCAACCCGCACTGCTCGATAATCGGCGTCGGGAGGCGAATGCCACGAGAATTGCCAATACGAACCATTTCGGTCTTCATCCTACACCGATCAATTCGTACTTCCCGCCGCCCCCGTCGCCACATTCAGCAAAATGCTCAGCGGCTCAACATGCTCCGGCTTCACATACCGATTCACCAGAAAGCGCTTCCCATCCTTCGCCACGTCATAAGTAAAAACATCGGTGCTCGAAATCGGAGCGCGCCCCTGAACCTGAAACAGCGGCGCCGGCGTCCCCGTGGCAAAAGCGCTTTGAGCATTCACCGGAACTGCCGTCAACATCCCGCTCGCACTGATGTAGTAAATCTCCTTGCCATCTCCCCGCCAGCGAGCCTCCGTCCCGCCACCGCGCGACACCTGCCACTTTCCTGCCGCCCCGGGAAACGACGTGACATAAATCTCCCACACTCCCGACTCATCCGAGGCATACGCAACCCACTTCCCATCCGGAGAGATCTGCCCATTCGTCTCATTGGCCTTCGTGTTCAGCAACGGCACAAATCTCCCGCCAGACGACGGAACCAGTACCAGGTAAGAATGCGATGGTGCCAGATACGTGCACAGGATTTGTTGGCCATCCAGCGTCCATGAGTTCGGAATCGCGTCATCGCTTCTCACCTTTCCCGTCAGGACTGATTTCTCGCGTTCCAACCCGCTCGCCGCTTTTGTGAATATCGTGATCCCATTGACCACCGAACGATACGCAATTGTCTTCCCATCGCGCGACCAAACGCCGGCAACCTCCTCCACCGGATCAAAAGTAAAGCGCGAATTTCCCGCCCCATTTGTGCTCAGCAGCCAGACATCAACGTTATTCCCCTTCAGGTCGCTGATGTCCACGGCTACGCGACTGTCATCGGGCGAGAGCGTCGGGTTCGCGATAATCGCCGGCTGGCCCAGCCTGCCCAGTTCCTTGCCGGTACGATCCATCCATGTCGGAACCGAGAGCACCGCCCCGACATCCGTGTTGTAGATCACCGTCCCACTCCCCCCAACGGCCAGCGCCGCCCAGTACGTCGCAGGTTGAAACCCAACCACATTGGCCACGGCAATCGTGCGCCCTGAAACCGTCGCCGATGAAGTATCAAAGCCGACGCTCACCAGTTGCCGCTGATCGTCCGCGTAATACAGATGCAGGGCATCATATGCAAAACTCGAATGGCAGAGCACAACCAGCTTTTTCTCCTTGCCCTTATCAAGCGAACTGGCATAAATGCCGCTGACCTGGTCGTCCTTGGCATTGTCGAAGTTGCCTGCCCAGTACAAGAAACGATTCCCATCGGGAAGAAAGATCGGCCACCGGTGCGTCTCGTCTTTGCCCGACGGTTCATCGGTTACGCGGGCCGCGCCACTGCCATCGGGATTGACACGCCATATCGCGCCTCCCGAGTCGGGAGCATAGATGATGACGTCGCGACTCCCCCAGCTGCCGCCGCGAGCCGCCAGCACATTCGCCAGCACCTGCGGCTTA
>JBEKXO010000312.1:0-3792 GCA_049511995.1 Terriglobales bacterium | reverse complement strand
GGGGCGGAGGCTGGCCGGGCGGCGGAGGTGGTTGGCCCGGTGGGGGCGGAGGTGGGCGCCCGGGCGGTGGGCAACGTCATCCGGAAGAGCCGCGCACGGATGGCAAGAAGATTCTAGAGCGGATCTCCAAGGAAACGGGCGGGCGATTTTTTGAGGTTACGAAGAAACAAACGGTGGGTGAGATTTACGACAGCATCGTCGAGGAGCTGCGGACGCAATACAGCATGGGGTATGCGCCGGATAAAGATAGTTCCGCGTCTGGCTATCATCACGTCGTGTTGACGGTGAAGAAGAAAGAGCTGACGGTGCAGACGCGGGACGGGTATTACGCGGACCGTGAAGTGGCGGATAACAAGAGCGGCAATTAGGAACAGCTGTCAGTTGTCCAGCAATCAATTCTCGGGCGAGAAGCATCACTTTGCCTCTAATTCTTCGCGCAAGGCTTTGCCTAGCTCGGCCTGTTGCTGGGACGTCAACTTGGTTCCACGAGAGCTTAGATAGAGGACATCGATTGCCATCTGGCCTTCGGTTTCGATGAGGGCGATTTCGATGTTGCAGTCGTGCTTTGAGACCAGCGAGCACATGCGATAGAGCAGGCCGGGACGATCCTGAGTGAGAATCTGGACCAGCGTGCTGTTTGCCGAGCAGCTATCGTCGAATTCAACCTGCGTTGCCACCTTCACTTTTACTTTCGCGCTGTCGGCTGTTTCGGATTTCAAGCGGTCGCTTAACATGCGCGCGACGTCGGCTTGGCCTTTGACTACGTCGGCGATGCTCTTTTTCAAACGGTCCCATTCCTGAAGATTCATCTCCAGGGTGCGAAAACGATCGGTGAAATAGAAGGTGTCGACCACGATGCCGGCGGCGTTTGAAAAGGCGTTCGCCTTGACTATGTTCATGCCCCAAGCGGCGAGCGTTCCCGAAAGCGAGGCGAAGAGAAAAGGACGATCGGTTGTGACCAAGGTCAGCTCATACCAGTGGCGAACCTGCTTGAGACAGAGCTGGACGCCGCTCTGCCCAAGCCGGGCAGCCATTTCGGCGTGGCCCAAGACATCGGTCGCACCGTGAATGCGGAGATACCGTTGCGGCAAACCTTCCAGAAAAATGTTGATCTTCTTTCCCGCCACCGCCGCCAGCGAGCGCAAATGCGCCAGATTCGACGGGGCGAGGTTGGAGCTGTCGTTTGTGTCGCCGATATG
Source organism: Terriglobales bacterium (assembly GCA_049511995.1). Taxonomy (GTDB): domain Bacteria; phylum Acidobacteriota; class Terriglobia; order Terriglobales; family Acidobacteriaceae; genus Acidiflorens. The sequence continues at coordinate 2,593 of JBEKXO010000312.1, read as the reverse complement.
GGTGTCGGTGTGCACGCGTTGGTCGGCGCTGCGGTTCAAATAATTCGCGCACGCGATGTAGAGCTGCCATAGGTTATCCGCCTTCCACGGCGTCATGGCTTCGGGGTTCACGGCTTTGACGTCGGCGTAGGTCATGAGGCAGAGCATCTTCAGGCGCTCGGGCGCGCCTACTTTTTCGGCGAACGACTTCACATTGGCGGGATCGAAAACGTCACGGCGCATGGCGGCTGACATTTCGAGGTGGCTCGCCACCAGGTAGCGCAAGGTTTCGCGATCCGCCGGATCAAGGTCGAGCCGATCGGCACAGCTATCGGTCAATTGCACGCTGGCCTCGATGTGATTCTCGCCAGGAACGGCTTTGCCGGAATCGTGCAACAAGAGTGCGAGATAAAGGAGTTCGGGCTGCTCGATTTCTCCGAGTAAAAGGGCGAAACGGCGGTCCCACTCGGACTGAGAATCTATGAGGCGGTGGAGATTTTCGATGGCTAAGAAGGAGTGTTCGTCGACGGTGTAGCGATGGTAAAAATCGCGGACGACTAGCGCCTCGATGCCTTTCAATTCGGGCAGAAGGAGCGCGAGGAGGCGAAGCGAGTTCATGGCGCGGAGAGCGTCGGCGGCATGCGGTTGCACCAACGTTTCCTGCAGGTAGAGCCACAATTCGGCGCCGCGCGGAGGCGTCGAGGCGAGCGCAGGCAGCGCCTGTTCGACTTTATATTCGGTGGTGGTGCTCAGCTTGAGGCCATGTTCGGCCATGAAGTGAAAGAGGCGCAAGAGCATTTCCGGGTCGCGCAGTCCGGCGGATTGTTGTGGTTGCTGCTTGAGAAAGATCAGTCCATCGACCACGGAGAAATCGTCGCTGGCGATCTTGGTGCGCCAGCCCTGGAATTGTCGATGCAAGGAAGACCACGCCGCGGGAATTTCTTCGAGCAATTGAGTGCAGACGCGGTGCACGCCGCGAACGTGGCCGAAATAAACGCGCATCCAGTCGGCGGCGTTGGAGATTTCAGAATCGTGGGCGCCGATTTTTTTCTCGGCGGCTTCGTCTTGCGCCTCCCAGGTAAGAGTATTGTCGTGACGGCCATGGCGATAATGCAGAAAACAGCGCACGGACATTTGGAAATCGAGGGCATCGTCGAAGGCTCGGCGCGATGAAACCGGCAGCAGCGTTTGCATGTCTGGCCAGACTTTTAACTTTTCCATGGCGGAAAGAAGTGCGAGCCAGTTGGAGACGTTGTAGTCGCGCAGGCCGCCAGGGCCATCTTTTACATTGGGTTCGAGATGGAAGACGGTGTTGGCGAATTTGTGATGGCGGGATCGCGTGATATCGGCGAGGTTCTGGATCAGGGTGTGGGAGTTGCGGCCCACGAGGCGGGGAATGGTTCTTTCGCGCAGGCGTGAGAAAAGCTCGCGATCACCCGCGAGGTAACGGCAGTCGAGCAAAGAGATCGCGAACTCGATATTGTCAGGGTCGAGGCGTTCGCACTCGGCCAGGTTGCGCGTGGCTGGACTGACTTTAAGGCGAAGGTCCCATAGTTCTTGCGAGAAGCGGCGGATGTGATCTTTGAAGGTGGTTTCGGATTCGCTGCCGGCGCAAAGAAAAAGAAGATCGATGTCGGAGTAGGGGAAAAGCCATCCTCGGCCGAATCCTCCGGTGGCGACGAGGGCGAAGTTCTTGGGCGTATCGGGCTCGGCAGGGCTACTGGAAGGAGAACCCACAACGATTTCATTCCAGAGCCGCTGAACTATAGAGTCGACCAGCGCGGTGCGGCGGGCGAGCGCGGTGCGGCCATCGCTGGTGAGGGTAAATTCCCGCTCGATGGCGGCGGACTCCCGCGCATAGAGATCCCGCAATTCGCTGTGAACGGTGGCGCCGCTCGTCATTCGATGACACCCTCCTCAGTTGCCAGATCGCAGGTGACAGGTCACGGGTCCAAGGAAAATCGTGCGCTGATTTTTGCTTGCGTCGAAACGAGTTCTTGAGTTCCTGACACCTTGTGCATGAATCCTGCTTTTATTCCTGCCATGCGGGGGATGTCGATTTCTTCCCGGTCATTTGGTTTTTACTTTGCGCTTACAACGCGCCCTCACCGCGTTCATCGTTGCGAATGCGAATGGCTTCGTCGATGCGCGAAAGAAAAATCTTTCCGTCGCCGATCTTGCCGGTGCGCGCAGCGGTGGTGATGGCCTGGACGACCTTTTCGACGATTGCGTCGGCCACTACGATTTCGAGTTTCACTTTGGGGATCAGGTCGACCGTGTACTCGCGTCCGCGATAAAACTCGGTGTGTCCTTTTTGGCGGCCGTGACCTCTGGCTTCAAAAACGGTCATGCCTTCGACGCCTACGTCGTGGAGGGCGTCTTTGACGGCATCGAGCTTGGAGACCTGAATAATGGCTTCGACTTTGGTCATGGGCATCCGTTTTCGGAGACGAGCGATAACTCAATCTGATAGCCGAATCATAACAATAGCGGTTGCGGCGGGTGGGCGGAAATCGAAACTATTTATGTTGGCGATTGGAAACGGTTATGCGCTACTGCTTGCGGTTAGGAGGCTGCGAGCGGGCTGCCTAGCTTCGCTCGGCTGGGCAGGTGA
>JBEKXO010000311.1:0-3808 GCA_049511995.1 Terriglobales bacterium | reverse complement strand
GTTTGGTAATCACCTCGACTGCCCCTTCTTCGAGCGCGCGCAATGCCAATTCCGTGCCGCGAGCAGCCAAGCCTGAGCACACCACCACCGGCGTCGGCATCTCCTGCATGATCTTTCTTATGAATGTGAGGCCGTCCATACGCGGCATTTCCAGATCCGAAATGACCACATCCGGGCGTTCTTTCTCCATCTTCGCCCACGCAATCAGCGGATCGGCCGCAGCCTTCACCTGGATTCTGCGATCCGTGCTGAGAATGGATTGCATAACCTGCCGCACCATTGCCGAGTCGTCCACTATCAGCACTCGCAGGCTGTCATCCCCACTCACGGCCACTCCCCGATACCTTCCCTGGATCGTCAGGCTGAAGAAAAAGTCTTTCGATGTCGCCCTTAGAATGGACTGCTCTTGTCTTCTATCTTTGCGTAAACGCTCGGTTCAACGCAGCGTAACCGCACCGCCATGCTGCTCAGGTTTTCCGCGTGCCCCACAAACAACAGACCATTCGGAATAATTCGGCTATAGAGATTCGTAATTACCCGGCTCTTCGAGGCCGCATCGAAATAGATCAGCACATTGCGGCAGAAAATCGCGTCGAACGGGCCCTCGACCAGCTCCGACTCACGATCCAGATTCAACCTCTGGAAAGTAATCATCTGCTGGATTTCGACCCTTACCTTCATTTCGCCTTCGCGCTCCGCCACTCCGCGCAGCATAAACATATGGAGCAGGTCCAGTGGCAGCTCCGCCGATCGCGCAATCGGATAAATCCCTTTGGTCGCCTTATCCAGCACGCGATTCGAAATGTCGGTGGCCAGAATACGTGCGTCCCAGCCTGCCTCCGCCGGAAGATGGCGAGCCAACAACATGGCCACCGTGTACGGCTCCTCCCCCGACGAACATCCTGCGCTCCAGATTCGCACCTTTCGCGGGCGCACCCCTCTGTCGGCTTCTTGTTGCCAACGCGGAAATACTTTCTGCACAAGAAACTCGAATTGCCGCGGTTCCCGGAAAAAGCGAGTTTCATTCGTGGTAATCGCGTCGATCATCAGCGCGCGTTCTTCATCGGCTTCCGGCCCGGACACGCACTCGTAGTAACTCTCCAGTGAATCCATCTGCAACGCGCGCAGCCGCCGGAAGAGCCGTCCGCACAGCAGAGCAGTCTTCGAACTGCCCAGCCAAATGCCGGTTTCCGCATAAATCAGTTTTTGGAATTTTTGAAACAGCGCCGGACTCACGGAAAGGTGAGGCGGCTGTTCGAGGCCCAACTCAACATCAACGCGGCGGGGCTTGCCGGAATCCTTGCCTGGAGCCGTTCCCGCCTGCACCCCTATGCTCCCGCTTCAACGTGTTTGGCGAGTCCCGTTTTCGACCGGCAGCCAATGGCCGCATCATCCGAAATCGATTCTGTCATCGCTAGCAATTCGTCGGCAGACAGCACCCGTTCGATGTCGAGAATCAGGCAAAACTTCTTGCCGAGAGCTCCCATGCCCAGCAGATATTCGGTCTTCACCCGCGTCCCGAACGGCGGAGTGGCTTCGATCTCGTCCGCCGAAAGGTCCATCACCTGGCTCACCGAGTCGGCGAGAACTCCCATGGTCATCATCTCGCCCTGGAACATGATCTCGGTGATGATGATGCACGAAAATTTCGAGATGCGGCTCGCCGGCAATCCAAACTTCACTGCCAAGTCAACCACCGGCACAACTTTGCCGCGCAAGTTCGTTACTCCTCGAATCCATATAGGCGTGTTGGGAACCGTCGTGACCGTCTCATATTCCACAATCTCACTCACCTTGACGATGCTGATGGCGTATTCCTCGCCCGCCGTTAAGAAGGTAAGGTACTGTTCCGTGCTCGCAGGGAGTTGGTTCTTCCCTTGATTCGACGCTCCCATAATTTCGCTCCTCGGTTTCTCCGCTCCTTGCATTTCCGTCGTCGCGCCCTCGAGCGCCTTATATTCTTCTCCGAAGCTTCATCGCCCGGATTTAGAACGGAGAGAAGTTCGCCTCTTCCACGACCTTCCCGCTGACCGGCTGAAAGCGGCCCATGTTCGCAAAGCCAGTGTTGACCGCCGGCTTCGGCGTAGCCACGGCATGGTGTTTTCCCTTGCCGCTGCGCTCCGTCGGCTGTTCTCCCGCGACGCGGAAGAAAGTCATTAACTGCTGCAGTTGCTCCGATTGCGCCGCCAATTCTTCTGCGGTGCTCGAAAGTTCTTCCGCCGAAGAAGCGTTGCGCTGCGTGACCGTGTCCACTTGTGACATCGCCTTGTTGATCTGCGTAACCCCGCCCGACTGCTCGGTCGATGCCGCGGCCACATCCTGCACAAGTTCGGCAGTCTTCTTGATTGAAGGAACCAGGTCTGACAGCAATTGCCCGGATCGTTCGGCCACGCTGACGCTCTTTCCCGCCAGCCCGCCGATCTCCTGCGCCGCCAACTGGCTGCGCTCGGCAAGTTTTCTCACCTCGACCGCCACCACGGCAAAGCCCCGACCCTGCTCTCCGGCGCGCGCCGCTTCGATCGCAGCATTCAGCGCCAGTAGGTTGGTTTGGTAGGCGATCTCTTCGATCACCGAGGTCTTCGCCGCGATTTGCTTCATCGCGTCGACCGTTTCCTTAACCGCATCGCCGCTCTCTTCCGCGGCCGACGCGCCCTTGGCGGCCGCCTGCTCCACTTGTCGGCTGTTATCCGCATTCTGCGTAATCGAAGCATTCATCTGCTCCAGGCTTGCGCTCATCTCTTCCACCGAGGCCGCCTGCTCGCTTGTGCCCTGCGACAGACTTTGCGAAGAAGAAGAAACCTGCTGCGCCGCCGAGGCAACCGCCGCCGAACCTTCTCGAACGTCGCGTATGATGCCCGACAGTTTGCTGCTCATATCCTTCATCGCCTGCTGCAATTGCCCAGTCTCAGAGCGGTTGCTGACCTCGATTTCCTTGGTCAAATCGCCGCTGGCGATCCGTTCCGCGTGCGCCACCGCTTGCTGGATCGGAACCGTGATGCTCTTAGTAACGCTGATCGCCACCAGTGTGGTCGCGATGAGAGCGCAAACCAGAATCAACAGTGCCATCCTACGCCCCAGCGCATAGGCGTCCTGACTCTCTTTCATGCTTTGCGCCATCGCCGCTGCTTGAATATCGATGAACTTCTGCCACGAAGCGCGATACTTATCGAGGGCCGGGATCACCTCAGTGCTCAACGACACAAGCGCCTGATCGCGCTTCTTGTCCGCCAGAAGCGCCTTAGCTTTTTGCCGCGCCGCGATATAAGCCTGCCGGTTTTGCGTCACGATCTCAAATTGGTCGTGCTCCTGCGTGGAGCTCACGTTGTTTTCGATCTCCGCGATTTGCCCGCTGATTTCGCGGCTGATTTCATCGTTCTCCTGGTTCAGCTTCTTCTCTTCATCAGAGTTTGCCGTCTCGAACAGTTGTATGGTGATGCGCGCATTGGTGATCGAATTCTCAATCGTCTTGTGCGTCGCTTCCACCGTGTTGTAGCGCTTCTGCAGCGACGCCGACATGTTCGAATTCAATCGTCCGAGCCACGTCAGTCCGAAGCCCCCCACCGCAATCACGCCCAGCAGCATGGCCCCGAACACAACTCCAAGCCGCGTGCCGACTTTCTGATCCTGCCAGTTTTTCATTGTGCTCACCCTCTCTCAGAACTGCTCAATGTGACTGCCTTATAACCGACCACGTTTGCCGCTACGCCTGCGCCTGCAAACCCGCCTGCATTACTCCGCGCAACAGGCTCGGAACGTCGATAATCAATCCCACCCGCCCGTCCCCAAGCACCGTCGAACCCGCTATCCC
>JBEKXO010000310.1:0-4404 GCA_049511995.1 Terriglobales bacterium | reverse complement strand
AGCTCGATCCGGCGATCCCGCTGGGAGTTCTTTGCGACAGACGGGATCAGCTTCGAGCTTGGCGCGAAACGCCGGCGCAGTGGGTGATTCCGCATTTCAAGTTGGCAGATGGGGAATTGATCGACCAGGTTCATGCGGCGGGGAAGAAAATCATGGTTTGGACAGTAAATCGCGCGGCGCGTATGCGGGAATTCGCGGAGTGGGGCGTCGATGCGATCACTTCGGATGAGACGGAATTGATGGTGCAGTCGCTGGCGTAGCGACTGACAAATTGGCGCCGACAAAGAGCGCTGCCGAGCTTGGCTCGCCTTCGACCCCTAGACTTCGCTCAGGGCAGGCTCGCGAGGGAGGCCGTCCCGACGTGCCGACGGAGGCCCATCGCTAGCATTCGTTACTTGTCTGTTTCGTTGCTCTGGGAATCCCGCTCATTTACATTGAAAAGAATGCCTACCACTGGCGAACGATTCGAGCGCGCGGTTCAGATTATGGCGCGGTTGCGGGCTCCGGGCGGATGCCCTTGGGATCGCGAGCAGACCTTCGACACGATCAAACCTTACACGCTGGAAGAGGCTTATGAGGTTCTGGAAGCGATCGACAATCGCGATTGGCCAGAGCTGACGGGCGAGTTGGGCGATCTGCTATTGCAGGTTCTTTTCTATTCGCAGATGGCGAGCGAGGAAGGCCGCTTCTCGGTGGATGATGTGCTCGACCGGCTGTCCACAAAATTGGTGGATCGGCATCCGCATGTGTTTGGCGACGTGAAAGCGGACACTCCGGCCGAAGTGTTGCGGAACTGGGAGGCGCTGAAGGCAGAGGAAAAAAAGAAGCGGCTCGCGGCGGCTGGCGAAGATACAAACGAGGGAAAAACTGCTGACGCGCAATCGGTGCTGGCCGGCGTGTCGTCGAAAATGCCTGCGCTGATGGAGGCTTACAAGCTCAGCTCGCGCGCGGCGCACGTGGGATTTGATTGGCCGGAGATGGCAGGGCTCTTTGCAAAGCTGGAAGAAGAAACGATTGAGTTGAAGGAAGAGTTGAAACTCAGGACGCCTCTTGCGGCCGATGGAACGCCGGCAGGGCAGGGAATTGCGGGGTCGGGAAAGCCGGAGATTCCCGACGCGGTGCGCGCGCGGCTCGAAGATGAAGTGGGAGATATGTTTTTTGTGCTCGTGAATATTGCGCGCTTTCTGGCGCTTGATCCGGAGTCGGCGTTGCGCCAGACAAATCGAAAATTCAGGCGGCGGTTTCAATGGATGGAGGAGCGGCTGCGCGGCGACGGGCGAGGGCCGCAGCAGGCGTCGATGGACGAATTGGAAGCCTTATGGCAAGAGGCGAAGCAACAGGAAGAACCGGCGTGAGGGAAGCAGCCGCCGGGCGGGTTACGATTCGAAAATGTGAATCTCTCGAGGAGATGCAGGCGTGCTTCGCGCTGCAGAAAGAAGTGTGGAAGTTTTCGGATGCAGAATTGGTTCCGGTGCGGTTGTTCGTGGTGGCCAATAAAATTGGCGGGCGGGTGATTGGGGCCTTTGTTGAGAATGAGGGCGCCGAGGAGTTGATTGGTTTCGCGCTGGCGATCCCCGGAGTGCGAAACGGGCATGCTTACTTGCATTCGCAGATGCTGGCGGTGCGTGAGCAGTATCGCAATGGCGGACTGGGTCGTCGCATAAAGCTCTATCAGCGAGAAGATGCGCTGGCGCGCGGTTTTGAGCTGATGGAGTGGACGTTCGATCCGCTGGAGATTAAGAACGCATATTTGAATATTGAAAAGCTGGGCGCGATTACGCGGCGGTATAGCGTGGATCAGTATGGAATTACATCGTCTCCGCTGCAAGGCGGTCTGCCTTCGGACCGACTGGTGGCGGAGTGGTGGATGAAGTCGAACCGAGTGGAAGCGGTTTTGGCGGATGCTCCGCTTGCGACCTTCGATTGCCGCGCGAGTGTCGAGGTGCCCGCCGAAATTTATCAATGGAAGAACGCAGCGGCTACGCGTGCGCAGGCGCTGGCGGTGCAGCAGCGAAACCGCGAGTTGCTTATCAGGGCGTTCGCTCGGGGACTGAGCGTGCTCGGCTATGAACGCGATGCGCGGGGGGATGGTCGATTTTTGTTGGGAGAGTGGGACGAGGGCTGGCAGTATTAGGTGTTCCGGTGCGTCGCGTTTCGCCCACGTCTCGAAAAGCGCGAGACGTGGGGCACCCGTTGTTTTGGAAGTTCGCACGGCTAACTTATGAAAATCGAATCCATCACGCTGCGGGAAATTCAAATGCCGCTCGTGCATTTTTTTGAAACGAGCTTTGGACGGGTTTACGGACGCCGGATTCTGCTGGTGAGCGTCGAGGCCGATGGAGTGCGCGGGTGGGGTGAGTGCGTCGCGGGGGAAGATCCTTATTATTCCCCGGAATGGACTGAAACGGCGTGGCCGACGATCAAGAATTATCTGGCGCCGCTGCTGATGACAAGCGAACTGGATGCCGGGCGTGATTGCGAGGCGCGATTTGCGCGCGTGCGCGGTCACCGCATGGCGAAGGCGGCGCTCGAAAATGCGGTGTGGGATGCGGAAGCGCGGCAGAAACAGCAGCCGCTCTGGAAACTGCTCGGAGGAACGCGGCGCGAGATCGCTTGCGGCGTTTCGATCGGGATTCAGGACTCGCCCGAACAACTTCTGCAGAAGATTGAAACGGAACTGGCGGCGGGATACCGGCGAATCAAGATCAAAGTAAAGCCGGGATGGGATTTGAATGTACTGGAGAAGATTCGATCGCGCTGGGCGGATATTGTGCTTAGCGTCGATGCAAATTCCGCGTACACGCTCGATCAGGTTGAGCACCTCCGCAAATTCGACGCCTTTAAGTTGCTCATGATCGAGCAGCCGCTGTGGAATGACGAGATCTATTTGCACGCACGGCTGCAGAAGGCGATTGAGACGTCAATTTGTCTTGACGAGTCGATTCTGAATGCGCGTGATGCCGATTTTGCGCTGGAGATTGGCGCCGCCCGTATTCTCAACATCAAAGTGGGGCGCGTAGGAGGGTTCAGCGAGGCGAAGAAAATTCACGATGTCGCGCTGCGGCACAATGTTCCGGTTTGGTGCGGCGGCATGCTGGAATCGGGCGTGGGACGCAGCCACAACATCGCTTTATCTACGCTGGAGAACTTTCGACTCCCGGGAGATGTATCGGCTTCGAAGCGCTATTGGAAAGAGGACATCATCGAACCAGCGGTTGAAGTGCGCGCCGATGGAATGATCGCGATCAGCGACGCGGCCGGAACGGGTTATCAAGTGCGCGAAGATCTGGTGCGGAAGTTTACCGTGCGGGAAGAGACGTTTCGGGCGGGTAAGGCGTAGGATGCTAACTCGATTTGATGCCAGCCTCGACGCGTTGCGATGTTAACCTGAAGAAGTTGACGAGCGCCCTACGGAGTCACCTCGAACACAACGCCGCCTCCGTACAATCCGCCCGCCGTGGTCGTGCCGTAGAGATTGCCGGCGCCGTCCAGAATCAGGCCTCCTTGCGGCCCACTTCCGTTCGTTCCGTTGAAATTCCACAGTACCTTTTCCTGGTATTTGTTGCTCTTTCCCACCGGAGGCAGTATCTCGAAAACGGTTCCCATGCCGTAAGCGCCACCATAGCGGGTGGTGCCGTATATGTTGCCCGCCGCGTCGACGACGACTCCCCCCCAAGGAACGGTGCCATCCGCTTCGCTATTGGCGGGCGTGAAGGTGAACACCGTTGTCCTTGTCCATTCTCCACTCGTTTCCGGCCTGATCGAGCGTTGGCCCTCCCCACGCAATCTGGCCGCTAGGAACGGCGGTCGAAGGAAAGGAGTAGAGCGCAGTCGTTTTCCATCCGCCCTCGCCGTTCGGTGATACCTCGAATACTGTCCATCCTCCAGCCTCACCTGGCGGTAAGAGGGTGAAGAAGTTTCCAGCGGCATCCATTGCCAGTCCTACGGAATTAATAACGTTGAAGGAAAGCAGCTTCCAGGTCCATGACCCACCTGAGGGGCTCAGTTCGAAGACGCCTTCGTCATCTGAGCCGTAGAGGTTGCCGACGCTGTCGATGAATAAGCCGCCCGGAAAGTCGCCAGTGGTGCAAGTGCCTTGCGAGCAAAACGTGTAGGGCAGGGTTTCCGTCCAACTTGCTCCCGCGGGACTAAGTTCGAACACGAGGCCGCAGCCAGGGTCAGAGCCGCAATTACTGTTGCCACCCTCGGGCGTCGTTCCGTAGAGGTTCCCAGCGGTGTCGAACACCACGGCGCCGTTGGGATACGCGCCGTCCGTGCAGTTCTCCCCACCCTGGGTGCAGAAGTTGTAGAGTACTGATTCGTTCCAGCCACCGCTGCCGTTCGGCGCGAGCTGAAAAACGGTTCCATATCCAAATCCCTGATATCCCACCCCGCCCTGCTGGG
>JBEKXO010000309.1:0-4011 GCA_049511995.1 Terriglobales bacterium | reverse complement strand
TCGGCGATGCGTGCCGTCAGTTCGCCGCCAGCGATCTTGTTGGCAAACTGCACGATGCGCTGCAGTCGGTGCGCCGTGAAGTGGGCCAGGACTCCAGCCAGCACCAGCGCCACCAGGAATGCGAGCGCCGAGCCCGCCAGGAGCGTCTTGCGAAGCTGCGATGTGGCGGCTCCAAGGTCGGATAGCGAATCGGCCAAACGCGCCGCTCCCCCGGAAACCGGCGCGGCCACATAAAGGAAATCAATTCCCAACGTCTGGCTGGCGCGCGTATCGGTTCCGACTTCGCCTTTCAAGGCCGCGGCGAACTCGGGCGTCTGCCCAAGATTCTCCATCGCCGATGGATCTGCTTCAGAGTCTGCCAGGACTTTGCCCGTTACGTCGATGACCGTAGCCCGGGCCCCGGCGGAATGGCTTGCTTGCGAGACAAGGTCTTGAAGATTGTGTTCACGGTCGGTGTCCACGCGATTCGCGAACATCAGCGTCTTCTGTTTCAGGCTGCGGTCGATTTCCTGCCGGAGCGAATTTTCCCATGCGCGCCGAACCGAGAAATCAAGCGTCGCCGTGGCGACTGCGATCACCAGGGCAAAGGCGGCCAGCAGCCGCAAGAAGAGCCGGCTTCTCACTTAGGCGCCTCGAAGCGATAGCCCGCACCACGCACCGTCTTCAGATAACGCGGGCTCTCGGGATCGGGCTCGATCTTTTCGCGGATGCGCCGCACATAAACATCCACCGACCGCGGCGTGACGTAGGCCGTGTCGCGCCAGACCGAGTCGAGAAGCTGATCGCGGGTAAACACGCGTCCGATGTGCCGGGCAAAATAGTCCAACAGGCGGAACTCCGTCGCAGTCGTCCCTACCAGTTGGCCGCGCACCGTCAGCGTCATTGCCCCGGGATCGATTTCGATCTCTCCAACTTTTAACGGCGACTGCGAAAGCGGCCGCTCGAAACGGCGCAATACCGCTTTCACCCTCGCCACTAGCTCGCGTGGGCTGAAGGGCTTCGGAATATAGTCATCCGCGCCCAGTTCCAAACCAAGAATGCGATCGGCCTCGCCGCTTTTCGCCGTAAGAAAAATCACAGGACTCGACGCCAGCAACGGCGTCTGCCGAATCTGACGGCACAGTTCCAGCCCATCCCTGCCCGGCACCATGATGTCGAGAATGAAAAGGGTGGGCCGCTGCCGCTCCGATTCCGCGACCACCGTGTTGCCCGTCGGAAATACTTTGACGGTGAATCCCGCCCCTTCCAGGTGATGGCGCACTAGCCGCGAAATATCAGGGTCGTCTTCAACCACAAAGATGCTTGGTTTCACAGGGGTATTGTAGCCGGGCTGTCACAATATTGCCCCGATTGTAACCAGATTGAAACATTTCACTGTAGAGTGGAAACTCCTGTCCGCTGCCGTTGATGGACGCCATGCTGGGGCTGAGTGCGGATAATCATGTTTCCGGTTCTGTCTAGCCAGAACCGCGCTTCGGGAGGAACCACCGTAGTCGCGCTGTACTCCGTGACCACGGCCGGACCCGAATATTTCCGTCCAAGTCGCAGTGAATCCCGGTCATGAATTCTCGCTGTGATTTTCTTCGCGTCGAAAAAAACCGAGGTCTGCTCGGGCTCGCCGCCGCTCTGCTTGGGTGCCACGCGGGACCTGCTGAGGCCAGACTGCGGAGATTTCATGATCGCTCGCAGGCGTAACGTGACTAACTCAATCTCACGGGCCGGATAGCTGTAGCCGTAGCGGCGTTCATGCTCGCGACGGAAAGCCATAATCAGACTGCTGGTATAAGGAACATTGAGTTCGTACCCTTGGCCTAGATAACGAACGTCCACGCTAAGCTGATGCCGGATGCTGCTTTCCCAGCCCTCACTACGAAAATCTCTTTCGGCACGTCGGCGCAAAGTGCCAAATTCCTCGTTCAGCTGCTTCAACGGAATTTTATCCAAGGTCCGCAAGAGCACAGTGCGCGAATAATCTTTCACAACATCGCTGACCAGAATGCCGAACGCAGAAAGCGCGCCTGGACGCGCAGGCACAATCACTCTCGGGATGCGCAAAGCCGCAGCCAGTTCGCAGGCGTGTAAGCCGCCAGCTCCGCCGAACGCGACCAAAACAAACTCTCGAGGATCGTAGCCTCGCTCAATCGAGACCACGCGAATGGCCTTCTCCATGGTCGCGTTCACCACACGCACAACTCCCGCGGCAAAGTGTTCGAGCGGAAGCTGGGAGCGCCGCTTCTTCAGCCATGCGGATACGACTCGGCGGGTTCGTTCGAGATCGGGCGTAAACTCGCCACCAAGAAAACGATCTGGCTGCAACCGCCGGAGTATCAGATTCGCATCCGTGACCGTCGGCTGAGTGCCGCGACCATAGCAAATTGGTCCCGGATCAGCTCCAGCGGACTCGGGCCCTACCCGCAGCGCCCCTGCAGTATCGAATCGCGCGATGGAACCTCCGCCAGCGCCCACCGTGTGAATGTCGAGCATGGGCACGCCAACCGGCAGGCCCGCAATTTCGGTTTGATTGCCTCCACGTACTTCATGATCGACGAGAGCTACGTCGGTGGAGGTACCGCCCATATCGAACGAAATAATTCGTTCGTATCCGCTGCGGCGAGCCATCGCCACGGCGCCCACGACTCCTCCCGCCGGACCAGAAAGCACGGTTCGCACGGGTTCGCGAGCGGCGGAACGCAGCGCAGTGATTCCCCCGCTCGACTGCATGACAAAAATGCGAGCGCCAGCGCTGCGATCGCCGCCTGCAACCCGCCGGGAGGGCATGGCTTCAGCCATGCCACCAAGACCCTTTAAAGATGCGGGCTTCAGCCCCTGAGAAAATCCGACCCATGCATGCGCGCGAGCCTCAAGGCTCTCCAGATAGCGCGACATCACTGGTTGCAGATACGCATTTACCACGATCGTACTCGTGCGTTCATACTCGCGAAATTCAGGCAGGATCTGGTGTGAAACTGAAACCGGCAGGCCCAGATCCTCCAGCGCTGCCGCGACCACGGCCTCATTCTTGGGATTGGCAAACGAAAATAGCAACGAGATCGCAATCGCCTCAGGCTTTTGCTTAAGCACTTTGTTTTTCAAGTCGCGCAAATGTTCTGGCGAAGGCGCCCGCAGAACTTCGCCGTCACTGCTAACTCGCTCATCCACGCCAAAGCGCAGATCGGCAGGCACCAGGGGTTCAACCCGATCAAAGAAAAAATCGTAAAGTTTGGGCCGCGCCTGCCGCCCGATCTCTATGACGTCCTCAAAACCAGCGGTAGTAACGAGGGCCACGCGCGCTCCCTTACGCTGTAGCAACGTGTTCGTGCCGACGGTAGTGCCATGAAGTAAGATCAGCGAGTCACGACGTCCGATCTTTTCCAGCGCTTCCACGATGGCTCGCGAAGGGTCGTCAGGAGTCGAAAAAACTTTCAGCATCCTGATCCGTCCGCGGTCCATCCACACACAGTCGGTAAACGTGCCGCCTGTGTCGATGGCGATGCGAAGCGGTTGAGTTCGAGAGCGGCGTGCCATGCGATTCGAAACTGGGACGCTAGGTTAACATTTTTGGGATCGGCTTATGCTAGTCGACAACCCGGCCGCGAGGAGCTTGCCATGAGATACGATTTTCTGGTCGAGACTTATGCAACCGAACGGATCAAGGTGATCAGCGTGTGGACCGAGTTCCGGGACGAGGATCTTCCAGCGCGTCCCCGGCCCGATGATCCCCGCGGACGCAGTGTTCATGAGCAGATGGTGCATCAGTGCGTGAGCGAAGACTTGTGGTTCCGGACCATGCTTGGGATCGATGTCGAAGCACCGCCTTTGCCCAAGCAGGAAGCTCGCCTGCAGTTCATGAAACAGTACGCGCAGGATAGCGGAAAACGACTAGCGCAACTGGAAGCCAAGCAAGAGGATTGGTGGGAAGGCCTCACCAACTTCTTCTCTGTGCGGCGTTCTCGCGCATGGGTCATGACCCGGCGCATTGCGCACACATCGCATCATCGCGGCCAACTGATG
>JBEKXO010000308.1:0-4062 GCA_049511995.1 Terriglobales bacterium | reverse complement strand
GAGCATGGCGAAGAAGCCGCCGAGAAAAAAGAAGGCCGTCACCGAAAACAGATAGAGGAGCGCGATGCGCTTGTGGTCGGTGGTCAGCAGCCAGGACTTGAGGGTGTGACCGTTATTGAGATAGTTCAGCTTCGGAACTGGAGCCGGGATTACCGTCGTCGCCATGACTATTGCACCTGCGTATTCTGTGGTTGTGCCTGAGAAGCTGCCGGGGAAGCGGCGGGCTGATTTTGCAGTCCGGCGGTTCCGGTGGGTGACTGGGCCAACGATTTGACATAGGCCACAAGCGCATTCAACTGCTCGTCGCTGACAATTCCCTGGAAAGCGGGCATGACGGGCTTATACCCTTTTACGATTTTGGCGGTCGGATCGAGAATCGATTCGCGAACATAGTTTTCGTCGGCAGTGACGGTGCGTCCGTCTTCGAGCACAACGGGGCTATTGTAGACGCCTTGCAGATTGGGGCCGCGACCCTGTGCATCGGAACGGTGACAGGTCGAGCATCCGAAGGCGGCGAATAACTCCTTGCCGGTTTCCTGCAAGGGAGCAGAGGCGCCGCCGGCCGCCCACTGCGCGTAATCCTGGGGATCCATGACTACGATGTCGCCGCCCATGCCGGAGTGCATGGTTCCGCAATATTCAGCACAGAATAGATGATAACGTCCGGGCTTGGTCGCTTTAAACCAGAGCGTGGTGTAGCGGCCGGGCAGGACATCCTGCTTGAGGCGGAAGGCGGGAATGAAGAAGCTGTGAATCACGTCCTGCGAGGTCATGATCAGCTTGATGTCCTGGCCGGTGGGAACGTGGAGTTCGTTGATCTCGCGCTGGCCTTCCATGTGCTCGATCTTCCACATCCACTGTTTTGCGACGACGTAGACTTCGGTCGAATCGGCGGGAGGCGTGCGTTCCTTGAAGAAGATGACGGCGCCCCAGACGAAGAAGGTCAACATCACAAAGAAGGGGATGATCGACCAACTGAGTTCGAGGATGGTCGAGCCCTCGATCTGCACCGCTTCGCGGCCGGGGCGGCGGCGATATTTGATCGCGAGCACGGTGACGGCGAGAAAGATGATCGCCGTCATGACGCCGGCGACGAGCAGCAGGTAGATGTAGAGCATATCCACCTGACCTGCCATGGTCGAGGCCGAATCGGGCCACAATGGTAAATATTTCGACATAATTACGTGACCCGTCTCAAGTCGCCATGACCGGCAGGCGGAACTGAACCGCGAGCGGAATTGCGATCGCCGCGAAACATGATGAACATAAATGTCCCGAGGATCAGCAGCGTCACCCCGCCTGCCAGCTTCAAAACATTACCGATGATCGCTCCGTACTTCCCGGTTCTCGGATCGTAGTGATAGCAGTAGAGCAGCACCTGGTCGCCGAGATTGCCAATCCTGTTCTGCGAGGCCTGCACGAGGCCGAGGCGCAGATCTTTTGGGGAAAACTCGACGCCGTAGAAGTATCCGGAGACGTGATGATCGGGCGTGAGCATGACGATGGCAGCGGCGTGCGCATACTGCTCGGTCTTTGGATCGAACTGATACTGGTAGCCGACGGCGCGGGTTAGGGCGTTGATCTGGTCGGCTTGTCCGGTGAGGAAGTGCCAGCCCTGATCGGTATCGGGGCGGCCATAGCGCTTCATGATGTCGCGCTTTTTGGCGGCGGCCATCTCCGGCGTTTCGCTGGGATCGAAGCTCACGGTGACCACATCGAAGTCTTTGCCGAGATTGAAGGTCAGCGCCTTCATCGAGCCGACCAAGCCTTGCAGCAGTTCGCTGCAGAGCATGGGGCACTGGTAGTAGCCGAGGTTCAGAATGACGGGGCGGCCGTGGCCGAAGTAGTCGGCGAGGGTGACGGCGCGGCCGGTTTCGTCGCGGAATTGCAGATCGACGGGAACGTCGGCGTTGAGATGCTGCTCGATGCCGACGAATTGGAGTCCGGGCGGACGCTGATTGGCGGGAGGAGTCATGATGCCTCCCGACATGGGGCCGCGGCCCTGGGCATCGAGTGGGGCGGACGCGAAGATCAGCAGCAACGCCGCTACCGCAACCGAGTTGAAGAAACTGCTTTTACTGCGCACTGCTTTGTCCCTTTCCGGCGGACTTTGGCGCGGGCACGGGCGGCGGTCCGCTATGAGGCATAGAGCAATCCACCAACGGCCCCCCATGCAGACAGGTGTACTGCACGCTGCCTTGCTGAACTGTGGGTAATCCGCGCTGGGCAATCAGTTCCATGGCGCGCTCGATCGGAATGTGGGCGACTCCAGCTTTCTGGTCGACCCAGCCGTAACTGTTGAGTTGCTCTTCTTGCTTAACGAGGTCTTTGCGCAACTCGACACCCTCGATTACTTCGAGCATGGGCGCGCCGTTGTCTTTGAAAGTCTTTTCCATTTCCGCCTGGGTGACCACGCGCGACGTGACTCCTGTAGAGGTCGACAACGGGCTGGCCGTGGCCATCTGCTCACGCTCGATTTTATCGAGGTAGGAGTACATGCCGACGATGATGAAATAAATGACCACGCCGGTGACGGCGAGACCGACCATGAACGCAACGATGCCGCGCGTGCTTAAGTCTTCATGTTCGAACCCGGTGTCGTCGGCCGGGAGTCCCGGTTTTGTGGTTTCGTCGCTCATATCTTAGTTACTCGTCGTGGGTCGTTGGCCTTTCGTCTTTCGTCGTTCGCTATTCGTCGTTCGCTATCGGATTTGGCAAACACTGTTTCATTACTCCTGTTTTTTCTCAATGCTCCCGCTCCAGCAATCGCAGGGTTTGCGGCGCGTTCAGGGGAAGCAGTGGACGGGCTCTCAGGTTGTGAAAGAAGTAGGCCATCCACAGGCCGCCGATTCCGGCGATGATGGCGAAAAATACCCAGCTTATGTGAACCTCCGAATGAAACGCTGGCTCAATGTGCCAATAGACATCGAGGATGCGCATGATGATGAGCCAGGAAGCGAGCCAGACCAGAGAGCCAGCCTTGCGCTTCAACTGGCGCGAGAGCAGGAGCGCGAAGGGCACGGCAAAGTGGAAGATGACGAGAAACAATCCGACGAACTGCCATCCGCCATTCAGTCGCGCCTTGTACCACGGAATTTCGTCCGGCAGGTTGCCGGCCCAGATGATGAGCCATTGCGAAAAATTGAAGTATGCCCAGACCATTACGAAGGCGAGCATCAGCTTGCCGTGGTCGTGGACTTCGGTGTCGGTGAGATAGTCGGACACCGGCTTGCGCTTGCCGAGGATAGTCTCGATCAGCACACAGAAGCAGAAGGCGGAGAGCGCTTCGCCGGCGATAAAGAGGAGACCATA
This sequence comes from Terriglobales bacterium, assembly GCA_049511995.1. Taxonomy (GTDB): domain Bacteria; phylum Acidobacteriota; class Terriglobia; order Terriglobales; family Acidobacteriaceae; genus Acidiflorens. The sequence continues at coordinate 750 of JBEKXO010000308.1, read as the reverse complement.
GATGGTCGAGATCCAGCGGGCTTGCAGCGACATGACCCAGTCGATCACGGCGAAGGAGATGGCGAAGGAGTAGATGACGAGGCCGATTCCGCTCAGGGCGCGGAAACGCAGCGTGCTCTGGCCGGCGATGGAGTCTTGCTCGGTCGACCAGCGGTTCAGGAAATAGGCCATCCCGATCCAGATGACAAAGTAAAGGATGTAACGCATCAGGATGCCGTTAAAGTTTAGATAGCTGTGGGCGATGTCGGCCAGTTTGGGATCGGAAGCCAGTTGGTCGGGCTGCGCCCATTTATAAAGCTTCGGCAGATTCAACAGAATGGGAATGAAGAGGACTGCCATCAGCGGCAGCACCATCATGCCGGATTCGAGCTGGCGGCGAATCACAATGCTCCACGCGCCGCCGACGAGGTGGTGAAGCATGAGGATCGCCATGCATCCGAGCGACAGGCCGAGCCAGAACATGAAGCCGATGAGGTAGGCGGAGTAGAAGCTGGCGGGCGCGAAAATGGCGCCGACAATGGCGGCGACCGCTCCGATGATGCCGATGATGAGCGAGCGCTGCTGCATGACCTGCGCCACGGGCGGAGCCATGAGATCGGACCGGTTCAGTTTGATTGCGGTCGATGTCGTCGTCATTTGGGCTCCCCTTCGGACGCGGCGGGGGACGCGGCGGGCGTGGCGATTTCTGGCAGCGTGGCTCCGTTGCCGATATCGCGGAACTGCGGCGGCGGCGATGGGACTTGCTGCCCG
>JBEKXO010000307.1:0-4893 GCA_049511995.1 Terriglobales bacterium | reverse complement strand
GCGGGCGATCCGGAGGCTACTCCGGGAGCGGCGGTGCTGGCTGCGGGCGAGTCGGTGGTTGTCCCTCCGGAGCCTATGCGGCGCGACACTGGGCTCGCGCCATTCCAGACCGATCTGAAAGCAGATGCCAATCTGCGGCGCGCATCCGATCGCGCCATTAATGTTGATGTCATCTTTCCCGTGCTGCACGGGACATTTGGCGAAGACGGCACCATTCAGGGCCTGCTTGAACTTGCGGACATTGCTTATGTCGGCGCGGGCGTGCTGGGCTCTGCCGCCGGCATGGACAAAGACATCATGAAGTCTTTGTTTCGCGCAGCGGGATTGCCCATCGTGAAGCATGTGACTGTGTTGCGCGGGGAGTTTGAGCGCGAGCCTAAGAAAGTGCAGAAACTGGTTGAGAGCAAGTTGAAGGATCGTCGGTCGGAATTTCGAAGGCGCACGATCGCAAGGAACTGGGGCAGGCGATTGCGGAGGCGGCGAAGTTCGATCGCAAGATTGTGATTGAGCAAGGCGTCGGCGGGACTAAGCATAAGGCGCGCGAGATTGAATGCGCGGTGCTCGGCAATGACGATCCGAAAGCCTCGATTGCAGGAGAAATCATTCCCTGCAAAGAGTTCTACGATTACGACGCTAAGTATCTGAGCGAAGGCTCGGAAGCGGTGATTCCAGCGAAGATTACGAAAGCGGAAATGAAGACCGTGCAGCGGCTGGCAATCGCCGCGTTTAAGGCGGTCGATTGCACCGGCTTAGCGCGTGTCGATTTTCTGATGGATTCGAAATCGCGCAAGATTTTCGTCAACGAGATCAATACCATGCCTGGGTTTACGGCGATTAGCATGTACCCGAAGATGTGGGTCGCGTCGGGCCTGTCGTATCCTGCGCTCATCGACCGGCTGATTCAGTTGGGGATTGAGCGGCACGAGGATAAGAAGCGGAATCAGTACAGCCGGTGACGGGCGATTTCGCCAAGCTCTCCATGAGGATCATTTCGCTATACTATGAATAGTGGGCGATCGTTACATGGTCGTTTTCAGCATCATCGCACATTTCACTTCATAAAATCAGGGCAGGCGACCCGATCCGCCGATCGAGCAGGAGACACTGTGGCGCAAAATCATTACACCAGCAAGACGAAGCGACGGCCGAAAAACAGCAAGCGCAAGGATTCCTCCGCGGCGACCATGTCGGCGCTGCGCAAACGGGAAGCGGCGGAGAAGAAGTAAGCAGAGAGCGCGTAATCTCTAGTCTGTTGACGAACTTCTATCAATTTCTTGACAACTTCCTGACATTTGTTTTTCTCGCTTGCTGTAATACTTCGTGTCTCAGGTGACGCGCCGGTCCGTATTGGGGAGACTAGGGGTTGAGGGCCGATACGCGCCCCGCAGAGAAAGCTCTCGGAGGCGAAAGGTCATGCGCACGATTTCCAGCTCTCGATTCATTCCTCTACTCGCCGCAATGATTTTCATCAGCGCATCAATGGCCGCCGCGCAGGCGGGGCAGCTTGACCCTACATTTGGAAGTGGCGGCATTGCCATCACCGATTTCGGCGTCCAGTACCAGCAGGACATCGCCGCCGTCGGCGGCGTTGCCATCCTGACAAACGGCGAGATTGTGGTTGCCGGAGGCGTACCGGCTGGTAATTCGAACAACTTTCCCTCTTTTGCGGTGGCTCTTTACCAAACCAACGGCAGCCTCGACACCACATTTGGCGTCGGAGGAATAGCGATCGTTCAGACTCTCTATGGCAACTTCGCCGCGGTCGTCATTCAGTCCGATGGAAAAATCGTGGCTGGCGGGGGCGCCAGTGTGGTCCGCTTCAACTCCAACGGCAGCCTCGACGCCACCTTCGGCAAGGGAGGGATCGCCACCCTCGGACCTTTTGCCATTTCCGCGATTGCTCTGCAAAGCGACGGAACCATTGCTGTGGCGGCAGGCAGTCAACTGTTTTTGCTCTCGTCGAGCGGCGGAGTCGAAGGCGAAAGCACTCCCTTGCCGAATTTCGCATCCTCAGCTTCTCTGAAGGTGCTTTCCAGCAATAAGATCTTGGTGGGCTCTTCCTTGCCCAGTTTTGTTTTCCGCTATAGCAGCTCCGGCGCGCTGGACACAACGTTTGCCGTCAATGGGCAGATGGCCACCCCAGGGCCAGCCAATGCTCTCGCCCAGTCTGCCAATGGAGGCGTCCTGGTGGCGGGCTCATTGGCAAGCAAAGTTACTACTCCGGAGCCGACGCTCGGTTTTGTTGTCTCCAGCTATAAAAGTGCCGGCATCGCCGATCCAAGATTTGCCAAGAACGGCGGGATCGTGACGGCGCTTTCCGGCTTGCCCTCGATTACCACCTCCGGGCTCGGAGTTGAACCGACCACTGGTTCCATCGTCGTATCGGGGACGGCGTCGAATATCACGGTTGGAGGCTCAGAACAGGCTTTTGGCCTTGTGCGCTATACCGCACTTGGCCAGCTTGACAGCAGCTTCGGCACCGACGGCAGCGTGGTGACTTCTTTTCCAAACAGCTTTGCCACCGCTTCGGGCCTCGCGATTCAGTCGGACGGCAAGATCGTGGTAGCGGGATCCCTGCTTACGCCCGCAAATCATGGGGGCGCCGACACTGCATTCGTGGTGGCTAGGTATCTGGCTCAATAAGAAGTGGCCCTGTCGTTTCGAGCAGATGCTCTGAGTAGATGCTTCGATAAACGATCAACCTGCATTTTCCTGGACCAGCTTTCGCGTTTTCGACTTTCCTCTATACTAGTGGTTTGCCGAGCTGCGGCTGACCGGAGGACGCGTGTCGAGCCTGAAAGAATTTCAATGCGAAATTTGCGGGATCGTGAGTGAGAATCCGATCCATTGGTTTGTGATCGAGTGCGGAGATCAGAAACTGGCGGTAATCAAGTGGGATTCGACCGCGGCTGCGAGCCCAACCGCGCGGCATTTCTGCGGCGAGGCGCACGCCCAGGTGTACATCAGCCGCTGGTTTGAATCGATTTGCGTGCCGGTCAAGCCGGTGCGCAGAGTTTCCTGAGAGCCGGAGGCGCGCGGTTGCTCCGGACAAAAAGCAGGCCCTTCGCTTCGCTCAGGATGACAAATCTTTTTGATCGTGTCGCGCGCCACAAAATCCCGCTTGACAGACCGCTTGGTCGGTAATAAGATTTCGTACAGGTTCGCTCTTCACCGAGCGAATCGGAATTTCATGCAGAGTGGCTGAGGGACGAGCCCTAGGACGCCACGGCAACCGGATAGAGATCATCTATCTCCATCGCAGGTGCCAACTCTCGCCCGGTAACGGGGACCATGAGATTCGGGGTAGCGCGACATTTTGATCGCACCCGAGCCTCTTTTCCCATTCGGAAAAGGGGTTTTGTCGTAACTGGGGTATTTTTTACCCGGCTCGTCCCGCAGTCACAGAAAGACAGAGCATTATGGGCACGAGCACGTACCACCTCCGCTGCCGCGAATGCGGCAAGACCTTCGACAACCAGCCGCGTAGTTATTGCGAAGACTGTTTCTCGCCGCTTGAAGTCACCTACGATTACGATTCGCTGCGGTCGCGCGTTTCGCGCGACGTGATTGCATCGCGTGCGCCGAATATGTGGCGCTATCGCGAATTGCTGCCGCTGCCGGCCGAGTATCAGCCGTCGCTTCCAGTTGGATTTACCCCGCTCGTGAGCGCTCCGCGGCTTGGCGACAAGATCGGATCGCGGCGTCTGCTGATTAAAAATGATGCGGTTTGCCTGCCGACTTTGAGTTTCAAAGATCGCGTAGTCGCCGTCGCTTTGGCCAATGCGCGCAGCTTTGGATTCGATACGGTGGCTTGCTCTTCGACCGGCAACCTGGCGAATTCAGTGGCGGCGCAGGCGGCTCGCGAAGGCTTCAAGGCGTGGATTTTTATCCCCTCCGATCTCGAGCCGGCGAAGATTCTGGGCACGCAAGTCTATGGCGCCGAGGTCGTGCGCATCAATGGCAACTACGATCACGTGAATCGATTGTGCTCGCAGATCGCCGATGGTCATCTGTCGGGCGGGCCTCTCTCCGGCGAACGTGGCTGGGGATTCGTCAACGTGAATCTTCGTCCCTATTACGCCGAGGGATCGAAGACTGTGGGCTATGAAATTGCCGAGCAACTGGGCTGGCAATTGCCCGACAACGTCGTAGTGCCGATGGCGGGCGGGTCGTTAATTACTAAGATCAAAAAGGCATTTGACGAATTGATTCTGCTGAAGCTGGTCGATCCGAAGCCGGTGAAATTTTTTGGCGCGCAAGCGACCGGATGCTCGCCGATTTCGACGGCGATCAAGCAATACAGCAACGAGATCGAACCGCAGCGTCCGAAGACGATTGCGCGCTCGCTGGCGATTGGCAATCCGGCGGACGGGCGCCGAAGATATTTCCGATCCCGAGGTTGTCGAGTCGATTCAACTGCTGGCCGAGAGTGAAGGCATCTTCACCGAGACCGCGGGCGGAGTAACGGTAGGAGCGGCGCGCAAGCTGATTCATCAGGATCGCATTCTGCCGGACGAAACAACCGTCCTCTGCATCACCGGCAACGGACTCAAGACGACCGACGTGCTGGCGAATGCCTACGAGGCGGAACCGGCGATCGCTCCGAAGCTTAGCGAGTTTGAAGCGTACATCGCGGCGCGGGTGGCGGCGTTGCCAGCGGTGGCGGCGGAGACGCAGACGTTGGCAGTGGGGCGTTAGGGACACGTCGTTGGTCGGTTGTCGTTCGCAAGAAGTCGTTGGTCGCTCGTCGTTAGTCGTTCGGCGTCGACGGATGCTCGCGGCAGTTTGACGCTAAGCGGTTTTGCTAACGACTAACGACCATCGACCAACGACGGCCAAATTCATTTTTGCCTAGAGGTATTTTCTTACGAGTATTACTGTTGAAATTCCTAC
>JBEKXO010000306.1:0-4167 GCA_049511995.1 Terriglobales bacterium | reverse complement strand
ACACCGAGATCTGGCAAACCTTGTGGCCGAAAGCTCCACGGCGCAAAATGATGTCCGCCGACTCGGTAGCTCAGACTGTAATCGACGCGCTGCGCCTGCCGGAAAATGCTACCGTCGAGAAAATCGTAATCAGGCCATCGATCGGCACACTCTAGAGAAACCTGCGGCTACCGGGATGCCACAAAAGGCATCCAATACTGTAGTCCGTAAATTCAGCCGTTGCGGTTAACCGCTAGCGGCTCGACGGAACGACCAACGACCGCGACTTTCAACCGAGCGATACCATGTCATTCCTCGACCACTTCAAATCGATGAAAGAGCCCGAGCAGCGCATCGCCTGGGCCGTAGCTATCGCGGCCGACGCGCTCCAGATCGCCGCCTTCCCTTTATTCGCCGAGGGCGCGCTGTCGCCAGCCGACTCGATTCTCGACCTGGCCGTGGCCTTTGTGATGATTCGTCTGCTCGGATGGCACTGGGCTTTCCTTCCAACCGCTGCAGCCAAGCTAATCCCCGGCGCCGATCTATTTCCTACCTGGACGACTGCGGTGTGGTTCGTCACGCGCCAGCAAGTGAGCGCTCGGTCCGCTGACAGTTTCACGACCGACAATGTCACGCCCGATTCTGATTCCAATAGCAAGCGTCCCGGAGAAGTAGAGATTCTACCTCCCGGCCCCGCCCCAGAACCGCGCCGATAGAAAATTAGCTGCGTCGTAAATTATCGAAGAAGAGTTTCACTAACTACGGAGTTTCCTGTCACCTGCAACCCGTCCCCTGTCACCCGCCACTGCCTACCAGGTTCCATACCGATACCGGTGCTGCCGCTCAGGAAAGACGTTAATCATGATCACGCCCGCGACGAATCCGCCAACGTGCGCCCAGAAGGCGATCCCGCCCCCAGTCTGACTAGTCTCGGCAACTGCGGTGGCAGTGCCGCTTACGAAATTCACCACGAACCAGTAGCCCAGCATCAGCCATGCGGGAACATGAAAGAAAAATATGGGTGGAAACCACACCAGCACCCGCGCTCGCGGATAAAGAATGAAGTACGCTCCCATCACGCCCGCAATCGCTCCGCTCGCACCCACACTCGGCACACGGGACGCTTGATTCAACAGAATATGCGTGACGCCGGCCGCCACTCCGCTCAATAAATAAAAGACCAGGTAGGTGAAGTGACCCAGGTGATCTTCAACGTTGTCGCCGAAGATCCAGAGAAACAGCATATTGCCCGCGACGTGTAAGAATGAAGCGTGCAGAAACATCGAGGCAAACAAAGGCACGATGGCAGTCGCGGCCGGATCATGCGAGTGACCGGTCAGCACCGCGATCACGTGGTGAGGCACCACTCCAAACTCAAACATGAAGCCGGCTAGCGCCCGATGGCTGACCGAGAGCTCCCACACAAAAACCAGTACGTTGAGGACGATCAAGAAATAGTTGACGAACGGCGTAGAGAAAGTCGGCTGATCGTCACGAAGAGGAATCATTTAATTGGCAATATGTAATGTGTAATTGGTAATTTCAATTCAAGATCGCGCGACCTGCTCGGCGCCCATAGCCTTCGATTACCAATTACAAATTAACAGATTACAAATCCTATGAACGGTGTCGTAATCATCGATAAGCCTGCCGGCCTCACCTCGCACGACGTAGTCAACTGCGTCCGCCGAATCCTGGGGCAGCGCGCCGTCGGTCATCTCGGAACGCTTGACCCCGCAGCCACCGGCGTTCTGCCCATTGTGCTGGGCAACTTGACACGCTTGGCGCAGTTCTACGCACATTCCGAAAAAACGTATGAAGGCGTGATTCGCTTCGGCTTTGCGACCGATACCTACGACGCCGATGGCGAACCGACCACGCCGCAGCAAGCTGTCCAGCTCAATTGCGATGAGGTGCGCGCGCTGGCTGGTCAATTTCAAGGCATTATCGAGCAGATTCCGCCGCCATTTTCCGCCAAGAAAATTGCTGGAGTCCCTGCCTACAAATTGGCCCGCAAGCACAAAGAAGTCGATCTCAAGCCGGTTCAGATAGAAATCAAAGAATTCGAAATTCTTGCGGCCGACGGCGACCGAGCCAACTTTCGCGCCCACGTGGCGTCGGGCACCTACATAAGGTCGATCGCTCACGAAATGGGTCAGAAACTCGGTTGCGGCGCCCATCTTGCCAACCTGCGCCGCACTTCGGTAGCCGAGTTTGCCATCGCGGACGCCCACACGCTCGAGGCGTTAGAGGCCGCGAGACGGCAGGGAACTGCCGAGTCGCTATTTGTCCATCCGAGAAATCTAGTGCCGCAGCTGCCCAGCGTTGGAGCCACGGAAGAAGCGGCGGCGTTGATCCGCAGCGGACGCTCGGTCAATCTTCCGGAGATGACTCGCGCACCGCAGGTAAAAGTCTTCTATGGCCAGCGCGAGCTGATCGCCATCGCGACGCGAGTCGCGGGCACGCTGTTCCATGCCGGAATCGTTTTCGGCCGCTCCAGCGACTAACGCGGAGAATAATTTTCTGCCGCGGTATTTCGCATCCAATCAGCGCTATAATTAAGACACGCTACGGCCTCGCTCCTCTTCGTCCTTTCAGTGTCATTGACTCTCTTAGTGTCAGGTAACAATCAATATTAAAAATTGAAGGAAGAAATTCTGGAGGAGATGTATGTATAGAAGTGGTTTCGTACGCCTATCTGCGTTCACAGTGGTCCTTGCAGCTTGTTTTGCCGGACCTATTGCCCGAGCGTCCACCGTAGTAGTCGGGAGCTGTAAGACCGGTGTTCAATTTGCAACAATTCAGGCTGCGGTTAATGCAAGTCCTGCTGGTACAACAATTGATGTCTGCCCGGGCACTTATCCGGAGCAGGTTACGATCCCGAAAAAATTAACCGTCATTGGAATCCCAAATTTACCGAATGACGCTGCTGCGGTAGTTGCACCCAATGGCGGAGTCGTCGTAAACGCTACCGATATTTTTGGCAATCCCGTGGCCGCCCAGATCTTCGTCGATAGCGCCACCGGAGTCACAATCTCGCACCTCACCGTCGATGGCAGCGCCAACGGCCTCTCCGGCTGTTCTACAAACCTCGAGGGAATTTACTACCAGAACTCGAGCGGTACGATCACCGATAACGCGGTGAGAAATCAGATTCTCGTTCCCGCCGATGAAGGTTGCCAGGTTGGCTTAGCCATCAACGTCGAGAGCGACACGGGAACGCCCACAGTAGTCATTTCAAACAACTCCGTGCGTAACTATGACAAGAACGGAATCACCGCCAGCGGTCCGGGCGGGGGAGCTCCCGCTCCGAACGTCACCGTCAAAGGCAACACGGTCATCGGCATTGGCGCTACCGCCGCCACTGCGCAGAATGGTATCCAGATTGGCTTCGGCGCGACCGGATCGGTTACTGGCAACGACGTGGCCGACGATATCTACACCGGTCCAATCTATGGATCCTCTGGCATTCTGATTTACGCCTCCAGCGGAATTACGGCATCGGGCAATACCGTCGAGAGCACGCAACTCGCCATCGTCACTGCGACCGATCCCACCTATGGAGTCGCCGATAACGCTTCCATAACCTCTAACCATATTGGCGGAACCCAGAATTTCGACGCGATTGATTTGTGCAGCAATGGCAACACGGCGAATTCGAACACGATTTTCGGGAGCGCACAGTCCGGGGTGCACACCGACGATGAGTGCCCGGGACCGGGTTCCTCGCCCAGCGGAAACAACAACACAGTCGACAACAATACGATCAACGAAGCTTGCGCCGGAATCCTAGAAGGTTCGGGCACGGGAAATACATTCAGCTCCAATATTTTTGAAAACGTAATTAACACAACGCTGGCTGGTGATTCCTGCCCGGCTTCGGGGGCGCAAGCAGCGGTGAAACATACGTCGCTTCGTCCATCGCCGTTCAAATTCAACAGAAAGTAAAGCAGTTTCCAACCGATGCCGAGGTGCGGGGTTTGATCACCCACATCTCGGCTTTTTCATTGGGCTCAATCGCTCAGCAACAGACGGGGTGGATCGGAAAGGAAGTGGTCCTTGCTACCGCATCTTAGGGAATTCTTAAGACCTGGGTGCGATAGGTTGTTAATTCACAGCGTTTTAGTTTTTGACCCGTCTGCGCTACCATCGGGTTGGCAGTCAGAAGGGAACGACGATGCGCTGGTA
>JBEKXO010000305.1:0-4272 GCA_049511995.1 Terriglobales bacterium | reverse complement strand
GGCTACGACGCTGCCACAAATACCTGGACGTCGCGCACGCCCGACCCAGAGCCTCGCAGCTTCGCTTGTGCCGGGGCGATCGGGACACGGCTCTACGCAGCGGGCGGCTGGGACGGGAATGGCGATGGGCCGGCCCTAACCACGGTAGAATCGTTCCAACTGTCCAAGCAGTCATGGAAGTCTCTGGCTTCTGAACCTCAGGGCGCGATCGGCGCTGGTTCAGCGGTGCACAGAGGGCAGCTGTACTGCTTCGGCGGTTGGGGTTCATGGAATGGGAGTATTCTCAACAACGTGCAGATCTATCAGCCATAGCACGAAACAAGTCGTGGGCAGTGACGGTTCATCACGGATCATCCTGCCCACGTTCCCAACTTGCCACACGCGGACCTTTGTCAACTGACGAAAACAGGCGTGGCTGTTGAAAAACTCCTTCTCTCAAAATCGACAAAAATAAAATCGCGTCAGGAAGCCCTACAATCGATTTTCTCGGGTCTCCTAGACACTTTCTATCCCCCAAATTTTGGCTGGTTGGGACGAAAAGAGAGTTTTTCAACAGCCACAGGCGTTAGCACTCATTGAGAATTGCTGTTCTGCCCCACATTTCGACCCGCTAGCTCGCTCGCGCCCCCGGGCGTTCGACCCTGGAGGGGGTGGAGCCGTTTTTCCCTGTCGCCACGTCAAACCCCATCCCCCGTTTGCTGCATCCGCGCGCCTCATTTATACTTACAGTTTGCCTCAAGCCATCTGGTTCACTCAGGAGCAAGGGATTTTCGATGCCGAAACGTACATTTCAACCCAACAAGCGCAAGCGCTCTAAGAAGCACGGGTTCCGTACTCGTATGAAGACCAAGAATGGAGCCGCCGTGCTCTCGCGCCGTCGCGCCAAGGGGCGTAAGCGGGTTTCTGTGGCGCCGGGTTTCCGCGATTAGTTTTCTTCCGAAGGACAGCAAAGGCCGTCATTATCATTACTAACTGTCGTAATAACTGTTGTTATAAGCATCGTGCAGGATTGTGAGCTGGTGACGGCCGACGCTCCGAAGCGGAGTGTAAAGCAGCCCGCGGCGATTCGCGGGGCAAATTTTCCGCGTAGCTCTGGGCGCTCGGGACGTCTGCTGAAACATTCCGACTTCGATCGCGTATACAAACAAGGGCGGCGGCACTTTTCTGCGAATCTGACCGTCTTTTATTTGCGCCGGACAGATGGCGCTGCAATGAAGGACGCAACGCCGGAGGCCGCGTCATCTGAAAGTGTGACACGCGTGGGCTTCACCGTAGGGCGCGCCCTCGGTGGCGCAGTCGACCGCAACCGTATCAAGCGTCGCCTCCGCGAAGCAGTTCGCCAGCGTCGCGCAGTGCTGGCGGACACCGGGCCCGCGGATGTAGTCATCAACCCAAAGAAGTCGGTGCTGACCCTGGAATTTTCGTTAGTGCTGCAAGAAGTTGGCCAGGCCTTCGATGCGGTCGCGAAAAAGCTGGCAAGAAAATCCAATGCAGAAATCTGACGTCGAGATAAGACAGCCGCAGGAAACCGACCGCCCCCACGCGCACGTACGAGTCGGTGCCCCCACCTGCCCAGCCGAGCGCCAGCTTGGCCCCCGCTCCCTAATGCTAACCTTGCTCAGGATGTACAAACGCTGGATCTCGCCGGTCCTTCCCCCCTCCTGCCGCTACGTCCCGACCTGCTCCGAATACGCCATGGAAGCGGTCGAGCGTTACGGGGCATTGCGTGGTGGACTCATGGCGACCTGGCGTCTGTTACGCTGTCATCCGTTTGCCAAAGGCGGCCTCAATCCCGTAGTTGCACGAACTCTGTCGTCTCGACCGGAGCGAAGCGGAGCGGAGGGACCTTGTGTCTTCCCCCGCCTAAGTCTCGATGTCAACCACGCTTTCCATTCAACAAACGAAATGACGAGCGACTGATTTGGCCGAATTCAACAATCCTCAGCAAGAACCCGGCATGGAGCGCAGGCTATTAATAGTCTTCGCGCTGACCTTTCTCGTCATCATGCTCTTCCAGCCGCTTTTGAAGAAGTACGGCCCGCAGCCTTCCGCCAAACAGGAGCAGCCTGCCACGCAAAACCCATCGGCGCAGCCGGCGGTAGCCCCAGCGCCGCCGGACTCACAAACGCAGCCGGCTTATGTCCCCCCGGGCAGACAAGTAATACAGAAATCGGCTCCCCTGACAGCTTCCAAGGAGCTGGAGACAGTAGTTGAGAACGATGTCTACCGCATCGTCTTCACGAATCGCGGAGCCCGCGTCAAATCCTGGGTTCTGAAGAAATACACCGACGACAAGGGCGGCCCGCTTGAGCTGGTGAATGCTGCGGCGGCCGAGAAATACGGCTATCCCCTCACTCTGTGGACCTACGACGCGGAGTTGCGGGACAAGGTGAACTCCGCGCTGTATGTGGGTTCGCTGCTGCCCGGAAACCGCGAGACCGATGTCCCCCATTCCTTTGCCCTGCCTGACAAAGTCGCCGCTCCCGGAAAGATCAGCTTCCAATACGATGACGGCGGCGTCTCAGTGCGGAAGACCTACACATTCGATAGCAGCAGTTATGTGATCGAGGTGTCGACGGCGGTCGAAGTCAAAGGCGCCCAAGTCACCGCCTTGCCCACGTGGCCCGCCGGTTTCGGCTCCGATATGACTGGCCCGCAATACGCGACCGGCCAGGTCATGTATCAGAACAACGATAAGGTCGAGCGCCTCGCGATCAAGAAGATCAGCGGAAACGGGACCATCCCCGGTCCCTTCCAGTGGGCCGGAGTCGCCGATCAATATTTCGCGGCCGTCTTCATCCCTCAGGATCAACAGAACGCCGCCCTCGTCACGCTGCGCAACGCCATCGAAATTCCCCACAACGCGACCGACAAACAAATGGATAAGGTCGATGTGCTCGGCGCCGCTGTCGGTAATCTCCGCGGCCCGACCACCGCGCGTCTCTATGTTGGCCCGAAAGCTCTTTCCAATCTCGAATCCGTCTCCGTTCCCGGCATCACCGGCGCCGAACCCGATCTCCGCGCCATTATCGACTTCGGCTGGCTCGGCATCATCGCCCGTCCACTGTTCCTATGGCTCAAGTGGATGTATCAGCACATCGTTCCCAACTGGGGATGGGCAATCCTGCTGCAAACGCTCGTCATCAATTTAGCGCTGCTCCCGCTTCGTCTCACCCAGATGAAGTCGATGCTCAAAATGCAGCGCGTCGCGCCCCAGATCAAATCCATTCAGGAAAAATACAAGAAATACAGTCTGCGCGATCCCAAGAAGGCCGAGATGAACGAAGAGATTTCGGCGCTATATAAAAAAGAAGGTGTCAATCCGGCCGGAGGCTGCCTCCCGCTGCTCATCCAGATGCCCTTCCTCTTCGCTTACTACCGCATGCTCAACGTAGCCATGGATCTCCGCCACGCGCCCTGGCTTTGGATCCACGATCTCTCGGCGCCCGATCCACATTACATCCTGCCGGTCACGATCGTCGTCACCATGTTCTTCATGCAGCGCATGACGCCGCAAGCGGGGATGGATCCGGCGCAACAGAAGATGATGAATTTCATGATGCCCGCCATGCTGGGCTACATCAGTTTTAATCTGCCCGCAGGCTTAAGCCTCTATTGGGCGATGGGCCAAGTAATCGGCATAGTCCAGCAAGCCGCCCTAAACCGCACGTCCCTGGGCCGCGAAATGCGAGAGATGATGGCCAAGCGTGCCAGAAAAAAAGAAAAATAAGCTTTTGGCTGTTAGCTTTTAGCTAAGAGCTAAGAGCCAAAAGCTGAACTTATTATGCCCATCACCGACAAAATCGCCGCCGCTAAACAAATTGGAGAATTCCTGCAAGCCGTCATCTCCCACGGCGGCTTCAAACTCAAATACCGCATCACCGTCGATCCGCCCATCGCTGAAAATCGCGAATGGGAGCATCCTGAAATTCTCGTCGAGTTCGCCGGCCCCGACTCCTCTCTCTTGCTTGAGCGTGGCGGCGAACTTCTACGCGCCTTCGAACTCCTTGCCTCTGAGATCCTGCACCTTCAGGGCAACGAGCACGAAAAAATCTGGTTCGATTGCAAAAACTTTCGCGCCATGCGCATCGACGAATTGCAGCTCGCCGCGCGCGTCGCCGCCGAGCAGGTACGCCGCACCAGTGAGCCTTATCGCTTCGGTCCCATGTCGTCGCGCGAGCGCCGTATCGTTCATCTCGCCCTGCGCGAAGAAAAAGATCTCCGCACCGAAAGCGATGGCGAAGGCGGCAGGCGTTCTGTCGTGGTCTATCC
>JBEKXO010000304.1:0-4285 GCA_049511995.1 Terriglobales bacterium | reverse complement strand
GCCGCGCGCGGCTGCCCCTGCAGATCGTATCTCCCGTAGAAGTTGCGCAACTGAACGGCTTGTGGAACCGCCGTGGAGCCGCGCAGCACAAGGCTTTCAGTCGTGTAGAGCGTGTTGTATTCGTCGGGCGTTCGCACCCGCCCGGTCGAGGTGAGCAGATAAAAAAACTGGAACGCCGCAAAAAGCCACAAGGCAACTCGCCGAACGAACAATGAATTCGGTTGCGAGAAATCCTTGTCCGCTGTGGGAGGAATGCTCATGCGAAATCCGAGTGATCGCTACAACGGAAAAGCCTCTCAAGAGGTGCTTCTCTGGAGAGGCTTGGGGGAAATCTTAACCGGTGTCCTTTGGCCTAGTGTTTCTTTTTCTTGGCGGCTTTCTTCTTGGTTGCCATGAAGTGTTTCCTCCGTTTGAACGATTTGTTCTCCCAAGGTTCTCGACAGGGCACCTTGATGCCCGGGCTACTCAACAACTTGTATGAGCAGCTGTCCTACCACAAGATATTGCCATGAGTATGTAATTTGTCAATGAAAATATCACGGGTCGAATGATTTTGGTGGGCGGCGTGCTCGCTCGATGGAGCCGCTTCGCCCCAGAATTTTTCCCGCGCGCGAGAACCTTCCGCGCTCACGCAAAGCAATTCGCCACGCCTGTGCGATAATTTCAGAAGAAATTTATGGCCGAACACAAAGTATTCTGCGCAAAACTGAAGCAGGAGTTGCCCGGTCTCCCCGAGCCTCCCTTCGACAGCGATCTGGGAAAAAAGATTTACGACAACGTCTCGCAACAGGCGTGGGGCCAGTGGATGGAACACTGCAAGATGCTGCTCAACGAATATCGCTTGAATCCGGCGCGCAAGCAGGATCAGGAGGTCATCGTGCAACAGATGGAGCAGTTTTTCTTTGGCGAAGGCGCCGAGCGTCCGAAAGAATACGTTCCTCCAGCACACTGAGCGCGCGAACGCCCATCATCCCAGACAAGCCATCTGCAGCCTGTCATGGGCGAAAATGTGTAGTTGGCCAGCGGTTACTGACGAGTTACCCTTGGCTTCGAAAATGATTGCCAATTCATCATCATGTAACACTCTGTGGGGACAATTAAGATGTGGAGTCGCACGGCGCAATTCCGAAAACCGTGGTTCCGTCGATCGTTGTTCCCAGGACATACGACACGCTGATTCTGTCCGATCTGCATCTCGGCGCCGACATGAGCCGCGCGCGCGAAGCGTTGCAGGTCCTGCAGGACAACCAGTATCGCCGCCTCATTCTGCTCGGCGATATTTTCGCCGACCTTAATTTCGGACGCCTGAAGAAAGAGCACTGGAAATTTCTCGGCTATATTCGCAAGCTCTCCAATCCCAAGCGCAAGGTCGAAGTGGTGTGGGTCGAAGGCAATCACGATCATGGCCTGACCGAAATCATGTCCCATCTGGTGGGCGTTCGCGTGTACCAGGAATATCAATGGGAATATCAGGGTAAGCGGCACATCGCCGTGCACGGCCATCAGTTTGACGGCTTCGTCGTCAGCAATGTTCGCGTCAGTTATCTGATCGGAACGCTGCTTTATCTGCAGCTGCAGAAGTGGGATTCGAAAAATAAGACGCTTACCCGTTTCCTCGACCGCCTGGGCACGAGCTGGCAGCGCCTATCGCCGAAGGTTGCCGATGGCGCTCTCGGCTACGCCCGTCATCATCACGCGGCGCGCATCTTCTGCGGCCATACCCACGAGGCCATGCAGAAGAGCGACGCGGAGCATGGAGTCGAGTATTTTAATTGCGGAGCCTGGATTGATGCGCGTCCTACTTTTATTACGGTTGACGAAGCGGGAGTGCAGATCCATGAATATGTGGAGCGATCCGAAGATCTTCATCTCGCGGCCGAGCAGAATGCATCTGATACCGAAGCGAATGAGCTTGGCGATCACGCGGAGTGGATCGAGGACGGGGAATTCGAGGGCGTGGCGACTTGATATCGCTTTCCGTGACGCGATAATTACGAAAGCAAGAAGTTTGTTCGCAACGAGCAAGGGGAAAATTTGCGCAAACTAACCATCGTCTTCCACCACGCTGGTGGAGGGCATCAAAGCGCGGCAGAAGCCCTCAAAGCCACACTCTCCTCGCAATCGGATCCCTGGGACGTCTCTCTTCTCGATATTCAGGAATTACTCGATCCTCTTGACCTGATTCGTCGCGCCACGGGCATACGCATTCAAGACACCTACAATCTGATCCTGCGCAAGGGCTGGACGCGCTTCACGCCGCAGCTCCTGTTGATTCTGCAGACCACGATTCGCATCTACCATTCTCCGATCGTGAAAGCGCTGCGCGCGTATTGGGCTGAACATCCTACGGATCTTGTGCTCTCCGTGATTCCGCACTTCAATCGTGAGATTGCGGAGAGCCTTCGTCCAATGAGCCGAACATCGTCCGGTACACGAACGCCTTTTGTCACGCTCATCACCGATTTGGCGGATTATCCGCCGCACTTCTGGATTGAGCGCGAATCGGAATACATCATCGCGGGCACGGAACGCGCTCGCGAACAAGCCGTGGCGCTCGGCCGCCCCCGCGACCACATCTTCCGTACTTCCGGGATGATTCTGAAGCCAAAATTTTACGAGAGGTCCACTGTTGACCGCGTCGCTGAAAGACAGAAGCTCGGCCTCGATCCCGACTGTCCGACCGGCATCGTCCTCTTCGGAGGCCACGGCTCGCAGGTGATGGTCGACATCACACGCAAACTTAACGAAGCGGGAAGCGGCGTGCAGTTGATTCTGATTTGCGGGCACAATCAGAAGCTCGCGGATGAGCTCAAGAATCTTAAGACCGTCAAGCCGAAGCTTATCGTTGGCTTCGCTAAGAACGTCGAATACTACATGGCACTCGCCGACTTTTTCATCGGCAAGCCGGGCCCCGGCTCGATCAGCGAGGCCTTGCAGTTTCACTTGCCGGTGATCGTGGAATGTAATTCGAAGACGCTGCCGCAGGAGCGCTACAACGCGGAGTGGGTAACGGAGAACGGTTATGGAATCGTAGTGCCGAGCTTCAAGCAGATCGCGCCCGCGGTCCTGCGACTGCTCGAGCCCGCGACCTTCGGCGAATTTCGGCGAAAGGCTGGCGAGTATGCGAATCGAGCGCTGTTTGAAGTCCCGGCCATTCTGGAGAAGTGCGCACAGCAGACTGCCGCCACGCAAGCTCAGGCTGTCTGACCTGCGAAGACGCAGCTAGAAGTGCAACGCCAGGCCGGTCGAAAAGCGCACACCATTCTGGCCCGTACCGTAGAAACGAGTGTTGATCCAATCCAGCTGTCCGCGCACCGCCAGCGGGCCGAAGACTTTGTAATCGAGGCCGCCGCCAAGTCCATCCGCGAATGAAGTATCGGAATCCGAAATTCCGTTGCTGCGGCTCACGTGGCTGACGCCGAACAGAAATTCTCCAAACGGGCGAAAGCGCCCAACGCTGACCGACACTCTCGGACCGAACAAGACATTGTGCTCCGTAATGTCGGCGGACTCAGGACATCCAATCCCCGGACAGTCGTAAGTGTGGCTGCCGTAGTGACCATCGACGTCGACCACCAACCCGATCCACGGCAGAAATTTCCCCTCCAGCGTGGCGTCCCATCCATTCAGATTGCTGGTGTCGTTCGAGACGATCGGAGTGCGGTCATAGGAATAGCCGAAAAAGACATTGCCCTTGGTTGGAATCTGCGCCCAGGCGGCGCTCGCGATCATGATTAACAAGAAAAGAGTCCATAGTGTTCGCATAGTCGTTCTCCTTGCATGCAGCGTGTTTAATTATTCAATTTGAGGCGCAATAGGAATCCGCTGTTCGAAAATAGATGCACTCGCGGCGAAAAACTTTGCCTGTGCAAACGATCTACATCGTTAGATATACGACGATCGAGGCGGGAATGACGGCGCACTTCAGGCGGTGCACTTCAGTGGAACAGCGACGCAAAAAAGCCACCGAGTTTTCTGAAGAAGCCGCGCTTGGGCGCGGGATTAGGCGATGCCGTTTGACCGCTGCCGAGCGATGACTGTTGGTTTGCCGACGGCGGCAGCGGAGCAGCTAAAGCCAGCGTGGGTCCCGGACGAGATTCGGGCGGAAGAGGACGCACATCCTCGACGGGCGCTGGCGGAGGTTCGGTCGCGCGGAAGACGAACGGCGCCTCGACCTGCACGTGAAGTTCGTTCGGAGCGACCGACGCCGCAAGTGGAGAGGATGTTGCGGGTGCCCCAGTCGCCGGCGCGCTATCGGCATGGGGAGGAGTCTGCGCGACCGGAG
>JBEKXO010000303.1:0-4296 GCA_049511995.1 Terriglobales bacterium | reverse complement strand
CGAGTGTCATCCATTTTCCCGCCCAACTGCAAGCTGATTCCACGGTCGCAGGGACTGACATACCTTTCTCCCGGAGAAGTCGTGTTTTCGGTGGTTGCCGAAAACTCAACTCATGAACCGCATCGCCTGCTCGCGTCTTCAATCGGAGTCGCTATTCCCGCCGACCGCAATACCTACGGCTATCTCAGCGAGCACCACTCCTTCGGCGAGACCGAAGACGCCGCCGGAGACTACGCCGAAGAACTAGCCGCCGAAATGCTGGCCACTACATTGAATGTGGAATTCGACTCCGACCGCTCGTGGGACGAGAAAAAAGAAATCTACCGCATTTCCAATAAGATCGTGCGGACGGCCAACGTAACCCAGTCGGCGGTAGGGGATAAGCGCGGATTGTGGACGACGGTCATCGCTTCGGCCGTGCTGATCTTCGACTGATACAGCGCGACTTCTGCTGTGGGGACGGGCGGCCTCGCTCGCTCACACGATTGCCACTGAGCGAGTTAATCCGGCATTGAATAATTACAAATTTATAATTACAATTAAGGGGTGGAAGCTCTGCGGTTTGAGTGGGATGAGGCCAAGAACCTCTCCAACCGTCGCAAGCACGGCGTGAGCTTCGAGGAAGCAGCGGCGGTATTTAGTGATCCCCTCTGCGTGTCAGTTCAAGACCGGATCAACGGCGGGGAACTCCGCTGGCAGACTCTCGGTCTAGTCGAGGGGTTGCTCCTTCTCGCCGTGGCCCACACCGTCGGGGAAGAACGCGAAGATAACACTCTAATTGAGGTAATCCGCATTATTTCAGCTCGACCCGCTACCCGAAAAGAGAGACTACGTTATGAAGAGGAAAATGGTTAGCTACACATTGGGAACGCTGCCAGCGTTGACGAAAGCGCGGCGGACAAAACTTAAGGCGCTGGCAACTCATCCGGACAGTGAGATCGATACCACGGATATCCCCGAAATGACCGAGGAACAGTGGAAGAAAGCCAAACGTGGTCACTTCTATCGCCCTCGCAAGCAGCAGATAACCGCACGCGTCGATACCGATGTGCTGGATTGGCTTAAAGCACAGGGGAAGGGCTATCAGTCTCGCATCAATGCGATTCTGCGCCGCGAAATGCTGATCTCGGTTAAATCAGCCAGGTAGCGGACCTATCGGTCCGGTCGAAGAGCCTAGTCCTCTACTTTGCGATTTGCTTGACGGTCTTCTTTCCCGCTGGCTTCTTCTTCAGTCGCTCCAGCACCGCCGCGACAATCAGCGGCAGGCCCACTGTCGCGTCCACAAACACTTCGCCAAATTTCCCACCCTCCGCCGGAGGCACAAACTTGCCCCACGATACCGCTTCGCTATAAGGACTGCCCGAAAGCCCGCCCCAGTAAACCGGTTCGGGGCAGATACGCAATCCATAGTGATAGCGTTTCAGCGGCAGGTCTTCGCCGCCCCGACGGTGGCGCAGTTCAATGAACGGGCCAAACTGCTGCGACCAATTGCGCGGAACGCCTCCGCCGATGGTGAAAATTCCCAGGCGCTTCTGAGCGAGCAGCGTGGCGGCGAAGTATTCCAGATCTTCGAAAGGATCGAAGCGAAAACGCGGCTTCCCTTGTTTGTCGCGTTCACGATTGGTCAACGCGTAGTCAAGGCCAAGCTCGGAATCCGAAAACGCGGGAACAAATACCGGAACACTTTTTTCGTACGCTGACTTCAAAATGCCGCGCTGTCCCTTGGCGCTCTTCGCCAGATGCGCTCCGATCGCGCGATTCAACTTATACGAGCACATCACTTCGTCCGCGTCCCAGCCGCTGAATACGGCGTGCATCACGCGCTCCACGTCGTCGAGATTGGTTTCGGGCTCGAGCGTGTCATAGACGCGGTTATATCCCGCCTCATAAAGTTCCTCGTCACTGAGCTCGGGATTGTGCCGGAAATGCGCGCGCCCGGTCGCTTCGACGAGGCCGTGCGCCATGAGCGCTCCGGTCGACACAATCGCATTCACGATGCCGCGATCGATCAACTCGGAGATTACCAGGCCCTGCTTGGCCACCGTCATCGCGCCCGCGAGCGTCATCACGACAAAACATTCCTGATCGCGCGCCATAGCCTCGAGCACATCGGCCGCTTCGCCGAGCTGGCGGCCGGTGAACGCCGTCTTAGCCATCGCGCGCACCAGGCCGTCAATCGACTGAATCGTGCCCAGGTCAAGCGGCTCCAGCGGAACGAGACGGTCGGCCACCGGATCGTGCAGCTTGCGGTCGATGCCCGCGCCCTCGTCGCTTAGATGATGACCGCCCTGGTGCTGCTGGCCGCTCTTGGCGACACTTTTGTGCTTCAAGGATGAGCCTCCCAAATGAAAACGATTTTGACCGAAGAAACAATTTACTAGATGTAAGACAGCACCGCGACTGCGTTTCACATTGCCGTAACAATTCACGATCGCAGAGCGCGGTTTGATATCCTAGAGCGCGTATTGAAACTAGTGTCCGCAGAAGTTTTTGGAGAACAATTGTCCGATAAATTCACCGTCGCGTTAATCCAGATGTCGTGCGGTCCCGAGCCCGGCGACAACCTGGCCAAGGCGCTGGATCGCATAGCTGAGGCGGCGCGTATGGGCGCCGACGTAGTCTGCCTGCCCGAACTTTTTCAGACGCAATATTTTTGCCAGCGCGAAGATGTCGCACTCTTCGATCTCGCCGAGCCGATCCCTGGCCCAGGTTCTATGAAGCTCGCAGCCGCCGCCGCGAAAAATAAAATCGTCCTGATCGCGTCGCTTTTTGAAAAGCGCGCCCCCGGCCTCTATCACAATACGGCTGCAATCTTC
Organism: Terriglobales bacterium; assembly: GCA_049511995.1. Lineage (GTDB taxonomy): Bacteria > Acidobacteriota > Terriglobia > Terriglobales > Acidobacteriaceae > Acidiflorens. The sequence goes on along the minus strand of JBEKXO010000303.1, from coordinate 1,480 downwards.
GATGGTAAGAACGATTCGGCCGGCGCGCTCCTCGGCCTTTATCGCAAGATGCACATTCCCGATGATCCTCTCTACTACGAAAAGTTTTATTTCACTCCCGGCGACCTCGGCTTCAAGGCCTTCGATACTTCGGCGGGAAAACTCGGCACGCTCGTCTGTTGGGATCAATGGTATCCGGAGGGCGCGCGCCTCACAGCGTTGCAGGGAGCAAGTATTCTTTTTTATCCCACGGCCATCGGATGGCATCCGGCGGAGAAGGCCGAATTTGGCGCAGCGCAACACGACGCCTGGCGCACCATTCAGCGCGCGCACGCAATCGCGAACGGCGTTTATGTCGGAGTCGTGAATCGCGTCGGCTTCGAAACCGGCGACATTCGCGGCAATTCCGCGCCTGGCAAAGGTCTCGAATTTTGGGGAGGATCGTTTTTCTGTGATCCCTTCGGTCGCGTGCTCGCGGAAGGATCGCACGACCGCGAAGAAATTCTGCTCGGCGAAGTCGACCTGCATCATCTAGAAGACGTTCGCCGCAACTGGCCCTTCCTGCGCGATCGCCGCATCGATGCCTATGCGCCCATCACCAGCCGCATGCTTGATGGAAAATGACGGAAGCGCAAATGGCCCGACGACTTCCCACAAACGCGAAAGCTTCCCCCGCCGCGCAGGGGTACCGCATGCCCGCCGAGTGGGAACCGCATGAATCCACCTGGCTCGCCTGGCCCCATTTGCGCAGCGACTGGCCGGGCAAGTTCGAACCGATCCCCTGGGTCTACGCGGAGATCATCCGCAACCTCTCGCGCCATGAGCGCGTCCACCTGATCGTAAGTAACTTAAGCGCGGATCGAAAGGCGAAGGCCATCCTTGAGAAGGCCGACGCACTCTCGGACAACATCATCTTCCACCACTGGCGCACGGATCGCATTTGGACTCGCGATTCCGGCTGCATTTTTCTGGTGCCGCCGGCCAATCGGGTAACTGCCGCGCCGATGGCCCTGCACTTCCAATTCAATGCCTGGGCGAAGTACGACAACTATAAGTACGACGCAAAAATTGGTGCGCGAATGGCCAAATCCGCTGGCGCGCAGATTGTGCGTCCCACCTTCGGCTATCACAGAGAATTCCCCATCGTCCTCGAAGGCGGATCGATCGACGTAAACGGCCGCGGCACCCTGATCACAACCGAAGAATGTCTCCTCTCAACCACGCAACAGCGCAATCCGTCCATGAACCGCGCCGCTTACGAACAAATGTTTGCCGACTATTTCGGCATCCAGTCCGTCATCTGGCTCGGCGACGGCATCGAGGGAGACGACACTCACGGCCATGTCGACGATCTAACCCGCTTCGTCGCGCCCGACACGGTCATCACAATGGTTGAGCCGAACGAGCGAGGCGAAAATCTTTCGGCGCTGCATCACAATCTAGGACGTCTCCGCGCCGCGCGCGATCAGGATGGTCAGCGACTGAACGTAGTAGAAATCCC
>JBEKXO010000302.1:0-4334 GCA_049511995.1 Terriglobales bacterium | reverse complement strand
CTTCGGTTGCTTCTCCGCAGGCTGCTGCTATGGCAAGCCGACAAATCATTTCTGGGGGGTGATCTTCACCAACCCATTGGCAAATTCGGTCAGCGGAACTCCGCTAGGCGTTCGCATAGAACCCACGCAACTCATTGAAGCAGCCGCCGAGTTTATCAATTTTCTGTTTCTGACCTGGCTCCTCCCACGCAAGAGATTTGACGGCCAGGTTTGGGGCACCTTCATGATCCTTTACGGAATCGAGCGCTACTTCATCGAGTTCCTGCGTGACGATCCTGGACGCGGCGAGGTTTTCGGCGGACTCATGACCGGGACGCAGCTGATTTCGATTCTGCTCGTGATCAGCGGCGGCTTGATCTGGTGGTTCAAGAGCAGTACTCAGCCTGCAGCACTCAGCGCTCAGAAATCAGGGACGGTACTCTAGAAAATTCTCCTTGCACTCGGCGGCTGAATGCTGAATGCTGAGTGCTGAATGCCCAACTTCCCCCTTACTTTAACCGCGTCTCCCGAGGCAGCGGGGCAGCGCCTGGACCAGTTCTTGGCGACGCAACTTTCCGATCTCAATGGGTCAGAGGTCAGCCGGTCGCGCGTTCAGCAGCTTGTTTCCAGGGGCGAGATATTGGTAAACAACGCTGCCGCGAAGTCCTCCCTACGATTGAGAGGCGACGAACATATTACCGTAACCAAACCCCCGCACGCGCCACCTCTCCGCGCCACATCTGAAGAAATCGCGCTCGATATCGTTTATGAAGATGACGATCTCGCCATCGTCAATAAGCCTGCCGGCATGATGGTCCACGCCGGAGCAGGAGCGACCGACGACGCGCGCAATCGCGGAACGCTGGTCAATGCGCTGCTGCATCACTTTGGAACCCTATCCACGGTTGGCGGTGCGTTGCGTCCGGGCATTGTGCACCGTCTGGATCGGGCGACCAGCGGCCTGATGGTGGTGGCGAAGAATGATGAATCGCATCGACGGCTGGCCAAGCAGTTCAGCGGACGCGAAGTGCACAAAACATATATCGCGCTCGTGCACGGCTGGCCCAAGCAGGATCGCGGCACAATTCAAAGCGCAATCAGCCGCCATTCGCAAAAACGTACGCGCATGACGACGCGAGGCTTCGGTGGACGCGAGGCGGTGACGCATTACAAGGTCCAACGAAAGATCGATTCGCCTTATGGCAAGTTTGCGCTCGTCGAGCTCAAGATCGAGACGGGGCGGACGCACCAGATTCGTGTGCACATGTCGTCGATTGGACATCCTGTAGTCGGCGATGCCCTGTATGGAGCGCCCGGCGAGTTGCGCTCGCAGTCGAACAAGCGCCGCGCGCCCGGCATGCCAGCGATCCTAAGTCTCAACCGAAATTTTCTGCACTCCGCGACGCTGGAGTTGACTCATCCGAGGACCAAGGAAACGCTAAAGTTCTCGCGACCTCTACCCAAAGAACTCGCGGATATTCTCGATATTCTAGAAAAACTTCCCGTCAAGGTTGGATAAGGTCAGAGGTCAGGGGTGAGAGTGCAGATGTGAAAAACGCGATTTGTTACTCCCGCACACTCACTTCTGACCGCTGACCTTATTCCTGGCCACAGGCTATAATCGAATCAATCAGAAGCCATTGTCCCAATGAAATCGCGTATTTTCCTACTCCTTGTCTTTCTGACGCTGGCGGCTTGCCTCATCGCCCAGACGGCGTCCCCTGCTTCCACGCCAACGGTAGTACAGACTCCCTCCGACAAAGCAAGTCCGGATCCTGCTAGCGGCAGCGGCCAGACGCCTCCAGCCGCCGGGACAACCACCGCGACGACACCGCCCGCGGCCGCGCAAACTCCCGCTGCTCCCGACAATTCCGAGCCCGACGAAGCCGTCACCACACTCAGGAAGACGGTCAACGAAGTCCACGTGGTCTTCACCGTCACCGACCGCCATGGCCGCTACATCAAGGATCTGAAGAGCAATGACTTCAGAGTGATCGACGATCAGCTTCCCGCGGAACTTCACAGCTTTAATAGCGAAACCAATCTGCCACTGCAAGTGGGATTGTTGATTGACGCCAGCAATTCGGTGCGCGATCGCTTCAAATTCGAGCAGGAGGCGGCCATTGAATTTCTCAACTCCATCATTCGGCCGCGCTACGACAAAGCCTTCGTCGTCGGCTTCGATGCCACGCCGGAAGTTACTCAGGATTTCACGGATAGCACGGAGAATCTTTCGGCTGGCGTTCGTATGTTGCGAGCTGGCGGCGGTACCGCCATGTATGACGCGCTCTATTTCGCCTGCCGCGACAAACTTTTGAAGCAGGAGCAGACCGGGCCGGTGCGGCGCGCCATTATTCTGCTGAGTGACGGCGAGGACAACCTTAGTCATGTCACGCGTGAGGAATCCATCGAAATGGCGCTGCGCGCGGACGTGATCGTCTATACCATCAGCACCAACATCAGCGGCATGAAGGGCAAGGGCGACAAGGTGCTCGAGCGCATCGCGGAAGCCACGGGCGGCCGCGCGTTTTTTCCCTTCCAGATGCGCGACGTTTCCGATTCGTTTCTCTCCATTCAGGAGGAGTTGCGCAGCCAGTACGCGCTGGCCTACAAGCCCACGAATTTCATCGCCGATGGCCGCTATCGAACTATTGAAATTCTGGCGCAAGATAGGAACCTGAAGGTTCGCGCAAAAAAGGGCTACTACTCTCCCAAGCAGTAGACACCCTTTCTCGACATCGCTATGCCTGGATATTCGGGAACTCCGCTGGCGAAAAAGTTGGGCATCAAAGAAGATTTCCGCGCTGCACTTTTGCATGTGCCGGACGAAGTGAAGTCTGAACTTCGCGAAGCCCTCGGAAAATGCCAGATTCAAAACACCCTCGGCCAATCCAAAGGAAATCTGGACTTCATCTTTCTCTTTGCCAAATCGCGTGCCGCATTGCACCTCGAACTGACCCCGGCCTCAAAGGCGCTCGCGCCCGCAGGCATGCTTTGGATTTCCTGGCCTAAGAAAAGCTCCGGCCTCGCTACCGACCTCACCGGAGAAATAGTCCGCGAGAGCGGCCTTGCTGCCGGCCTGGTAGACATAAAAGTCTGTGCCGTCACCGACGTGTGGTCGGGATTGAAATTCGTTATTCCCGTCAAGAATCGGCCGAAAGCGAAGCCGCCTAAAGTCTGAAGTACTTCTGCGCAACTTGAGTCCGCACGGCGGGTTTTAATCCACAACACCAGTGACTCTGCGACGTTGGTAACTTGTCGTCACTCTGCAGAACCGGGTTCTATATGGGGTGGAGAGTGACCATGCAAATCAGAACTCGGCTGGCGGCGATGGCAATGGTGGCAGTTATGCTCTGTTGGTCGGCTTATGGGCAGACGTCGGTAACTCGTGCGGAGCGGGAACTCTTCGCGTCAGTCAACCAGGCGCGGCAGGCGCAGGGATTGGCTCCGTTGCGCTGGGACGAATCGCTGGCTGTGGCGGCCCGGCGTCACGCGGCGATCATGGCAGAACGGGGAGCTGCGCAACATGCTTTTGATGGCGAACCGAGCCTTTCGGCCCGCGTCAAACAGGCGGGCGCGCGTTTCAGTTGGCTCTCCGAGAATGTATGCGAAGGCGTAACATCAGGATTCATCCACGCGCAGTTCATGAAGTCCCCGGCGCATCGCGCCAATGTTCTTGACCGCGATATGGATTCGATTGGAGTCGGCGTCGCCGAGCACGGCGGACAGTTGTTCGCAGTCGAGGATTTCTCGCAGGCGCGCTAAGCACGCACTCAACACATAAAATCTCTGGCCAGTCGCGCTTACTTACGGCTGCCTTAGTTTTCCTGCCGCGCGATCGCGTAGTATCCGCTGCGCGCCTGCACTTTATAGTCGCCCTGCTTGGGCTTAATCTCAACCTTGCGGAATGAGCCGTCGCGGGCGGTATTGGTAGGCGTATAGCCGATGTTGTACTGGCTGCGGAGCTCCTGCGCAATCTGATCAAAGGCCTGGCGCAGCTTATCGATTTTGTTGCCCACTTCGATAACGCGTCCGCCGGTCTCCTGCGTCAACTTCTTCATTTCGGAATCGCCGTGATAGCCGCCGAAGCCATAGAAGCCGCGGTCCGCGATCAGCAGCACGTAGCAGATGGCATCGGCCTTCTGGGCCGCCTCAATCGCGTCTTTGATCTTCAGCCGGCTGCCTTCGTCTTCTCCGTCGGTGAGCAGGATCATCGCCTTCCGGCCGACCTCGTGGCTGAATTCGTCATGCGACGCGAGATAAACGGCGTCGTAAAGGGCTGTTCCGCGCTGGCCGGTAGAGGAACACGGAATCGGCCCCTGGGGACCGATGGGACCGCCCGAGCAACCGACGCC
>JBEKXO010000301.1:0-4345 GCA_049511995.1 Terriglobales bacterium | reverse complement strand
GTGGAATCGGTGAAACCGAAGCGCACATTTTTCACGCATATCTGCCACGACCTGCCGCATGAAGCGACGAATGCCGCGTTGCCGGCGGGTGTGCAGTTGGCGTTTGATGGGATGAAATTGGAGTTTGAAATTTAGGTTCACCGCCGAGACGCAGAGATCGCCGAGAATCTTTTCCAAGGACGTCTTGGCGTCCTCAGCGCCTCTGCGGTGAATCGGCTCTCGCATGCAGACTTTTCGCCAACTCGATGACATCCCGCCCGACTTCGGTCCCGCGATTGTCAGCGTCGGCAATTTTGACGGCGTGCATCGGGCGCATCGACACGTGATCGACGAAATCGTGCGGCGGGCGAAGGGCGCGAAGGCGCAGGCTGTAGTTGTCACCTTTGATCCACATCCCGCCCGCATTCTGCGGCCGGATCACAATTTCAAACTGCTGACTCCACTTCCGGAAAAGCTGCGCCTGCTCGAAGCGACGGGTATTGATGCGGTTTTGTTGCTTCCTTTCTCGCGCGATCTGTCGCTGATGACACCGCACCAGTTTGCCCATGAGATTCTGAAGAAGCGGCTGGGCACGCGGGAAGTTCACGAAGGCTATAACTTCCATTTTGGACATAAGGCAGCGGGGAATGTTCAAGTGTTGCGCGAACTAGGCCGCGAAATGGGATTTGAGGTCCACGATTATCCCGAGATGCGATTGCGTGGAGAAAATGTTTCCAGCAGTCACATACGAAAGCTGCTGGCTGAAGGCCGCGTGAGCCGCGCACGCCATTTGCTGGCGCGTCCCTTCAGCATTCTTTCGACGGCGGGACGGGGCCGCGGCTACGGTGCGAAATACACTGTGCCGACGATCAACCTGGCGCACTATGAGGAACTCGTTCCCAAGGATGGCGTCTACATCACGCGTGCGCGAATCGGGCAGGAGTGTTTCGATTCCGTTACGAATGTTGGCAACCGGCCTACGTTCGGCGCCGATTCCTTTGCTATCGAAACTCACCTGCTGAATTTTCATCCGATCGAACTTTCGGCGGAGACGGAAGTAGAGATTCATTTTCTGGATCGCCTGCGCGATGAGATCAAGTTTCCTTCGATCGAAGCGCTGAAGGAGCAGATTGGGCGGGATGTTGGGAAGGCGCAGAAGTATTTGCGGCTGCTGGGGCGGGCGGAGGTTCGTTCCTAGAATTTTGACTTGCGAACGTTGATGGCAGACCAGATGTTCTGGTCCGTGACCGCTTGCTGTGACCGCAGTTACGGACTCACTTTAAACACTACGCCACAGCCCGAGAGGCCGTCGTAGCATTCTCCCACTCCTCCTTCGTAGGTTGTTCCATAGAGATTTCCCTGTGCATCCAGGATCACACCACCGTAGGGTCGTGATCCGTCGGCACCTCCGGTGAAGCGATAGAGTACTGTTTCCGTCCCGCCCAGAGTCACTTTAAACACGGTTCCACAACCCCCACCACTGCAACCCACTCCGCCGTAATAACTTGTGCCGTAGAGATTTCCTTGCCCATCCAGCACTAAGCTCGACCATGGGCCCGAAGCGTCCGCTCCTCCGGCAAAGTTGTAGACCACTGTCTCTGCCCCGCTGGGAGTAACCTTGAATACCGTTCCACACCCGCTGTCTCCGCCGCAGCCTGTGCCCCCAAACGCGGTTGCGCCATAAAGATTGCCCTGACCGTCCATCACCAGGCCGGCAAGTGGGCGGGCGCCGTCGCTTCCTCCAGCAAAGCCGTACAGTACCGTCTCCGTCCCGCCTGGAGTCACCTTGAATACCGTTCCACAACCACTGCTTTCCAGGCAGCCTGTGCCGCCCCCGCCGAACTCGGTTGTGCCATAGAGATTGCCCTCGCTATCCACAAGCAGGCCTCCAAAAGGTTGTTCTCCGTCCGTTCCTCCGGAGAAGTTGTGGAGAACGGTTTCTATCTTGTCTGGAGTAACCTTAAACACGGTCCCGCAGCCGTAACCGGTGGCGCAGCCGTTAGCGCCGCCGTATTGTGTCGTGCCATAGAGATTGCCCTGCGCATCCCGGACCAATCCGGGCGTTGGCTTGGCACCATACTGCTGATCCTTCTCGAGGAAGCGGTACAGAAACTTAAAGCTATGCGGCTCCAGTTCAAACACCGTCCCGAAGAAATGCTGGCCAAGCAGTCCTACATAGCCGTTGCCCTGGGTTGTGCCATACAGATTGCCTTTTGCATCCCAGATCAAACTGCCTTCGGGTGAAGTGCCCGCGCCGCTAAGGAAGCTGTGAAGCACGGTTTCCGTGCCGCTCGCAGTCACCTTGAAGACAGCACCGTTTTGGTCGGCGCCTCCATATTGCGCCGCGCCGTAAAGATTGCCTTTCTCATCCAGGGTCAAATTGGCGTTCGGCCCAAACCCGTCCGTACAGTTGGGCATGGAGCAGAAGGAGTACAGCACGCTTTCCGTTTGCGCGTGCGCTGGTTGGGAAGTTACGACGAGTAGCGCCAGAACTGCTGCAAGCAGCAATCGCGGGCCAGTAGGGTTCAATGCAAAGGGTGTGGACATAAACCCCTCCTCTACCGAAAAGGCTTGTTACCCGGCCGGACTCTACTATACCCCCGAAATCGTGCCCAGTGCGAGCCTGAAAGCATAGATGTTGTAATGAAGGCAATTTCACCAACAGTTCCTGCTCTCGCTGATACAATCGCTCCCCGCATGGCGATCAGTCCCACTCAACTCTTGAAGCAAGCGAATCCCGCTCAGCGGCGCACGTTGCTGGCGGCTGCCCTTGGCTGGATGCTGGATGCTTTTGACGCCATGCTTTACGCGCTTGTGCTCACGTACGTGATGCGCGATCTTGGCATGTCGAAGGCGACCTCGGGATTTCTCTACACGCTCACTCTTTTGGCATCCGGTATCGGCGGAGTTTTCTTCGGCTTCCTCGCCGACCGCATCGGGCGCAAGCGCGCGCTCATGCTCAGCATACTGACTTACTCTGTTTGCTCGTTCGCATCGGGACTCTCGACTACCGTGCTGATGCTGGCGGTATTTCGCTTCATCCTTGGACTCGGCATGGGAGGCGAGTGGAACACCGGCGCGACGCTGGTCGCCGAAACCTGGCCTACTGAATTGCGCGCCAAGGCGATTGCCATTGTGCAGAGTTCGTGGGCGATTGGCTACGCGCTCGCCGCGCTGGTGGCGGGGGTTGTTCTGCGGTATGCGAATTGGCGGTTTGTGTTTTTTGTCGGAGTTTTGCCTGCGATTGTTACGCTTTGGATACGAAATGGTGTGCCGGAATCGCGGATGTGGGAAGAGAGCCGGCGAGCCGGGCAAGAAGAACGAACGCAGGGGATGCCGAAAGCACAGGGGAGCGAGTCTTTCTTTGCCATCTTCCGCGCTCCTTATGGCAAGAGCACTCTCGCTCTTCTTTTACTCAACTTTTTTGGATTGTTTGCCTGGTGGGGACTTTTCACTTGGATTCCGCCTTATCTTTCGCTCCCCGTCGCGCAAGGGGGGCGCGGCTTTGGGATCATGCGCACTACTACGCTGTTGCTGGTGCTTAACCTGTGCGGCATGTTTCCCGGGTATCTTAGCTTCGGCTGGGTTGCGGATCACCTTGGCCGCCGGAAATCTTTTATGCTCTACCTGTTTGTTGCGGCCCTGTTGGTGCCTCTTTACGCAATGGCGCGCTCACAATTGGTGTTGCTCATTCTCGGCGCGATTGTTGCGTTCTTTGGAACGGGATTCTTTTCTGGATCGGGCCTCATCGGCAGCGAGATTTTTCCGACGGGTTTGCGGGCGCGAGCCTTGGGCTTCACTTACAACGGGGCGCGGACTTTGAGTTCCGTCGCTCCTTATGTAATCGGACGAGTTGGGCAGGCCAAGGGATTGGAATGGGCTTTCTATTTGTGCGCAGCGGCGTTTTTTCTGGCGGCGGTAACTGCGACGCAATTGCCGGAGACGAAGGGTAAGACTTTGGAGTAGGGGAGTGATAGTAAGTCGTTAGTCGCCGGCACTTACTCGATGGGCTCGACCACTAACTCCGCGTCTTGTGCCGCGCGCTCGGGCCACTGAATTAGCACAATCGCGACTAAGACCAGAATAATGCCCGCCGTCTGCAATGGACGGAGTAACTCGCCTAGCACAAGCGCTGCAATCAAGATGCTGAAGACCGGTTCCAGGCAACTGGCGACGATGGCGCGCGTCGGTTCAAGGTGCTGCAATCCGGCAAAATAACAAGAGAACGGTGCCAGCACCGAGACTAGAGAAAACACGAGCATGAATGCCCACTGTTCGGGCCCGTAGCGAGCGGCAACAATTTTCCAGGGAGGATTCATTAAGAGCCAGAAAGCAGAAGTCGCTACTAATACCCACAGCAGAACTT
>JBEKXO010000300.1:0-4376 GCA_049511995.1 Terriglobales bacterium | reverse complement strand
GATTCTACGATCAGGGTGACCTTGCACGGGCACAAAAGCTCTACGAAGAAGCGCTCAGCATTCAGCGCGACATCGGAGACAAAGATAGCCAGGCGAATACGCTCAACAGCATTGCGAATGTGTTGGCCGATAAGGGCGATCAAGCGGGAGCGAAAGCGAAATACGAAGAGGCGCTCGCAGCGTTCCGAGAGACGGGCAGCCAATTCGAAATTGCCATGACGATGAGCAACATCGGCGAGTTGTATCTGGACCAGGGCGATCTGCCGGAAGCAAAGAAAATGTTCGAGCAAGCGCTGGAGATTAAACGCAACCTGCACAATCGGCATTCCGAGGCGTACACACTTTCGGCACTCGGCGATCTTCTGCTATATGAAGGCGACATCCCCGCAGCTCGGAAAGCGCATGAAGACGCACTAGCCATACGGACACAGTTGGGAGAAAAAGGAACGGCTGCCCAGGATTCGATGGCGCTGGCGCGACTGAAGTTGGAGGAAGGCCATCCAGACGCAGCGTTGGATGACGCGCGCAAGGCTGTTGCTGATTTTCACACCCAGAACCAGGCCGACTATGAAGCGGCTGCTCACACGCTGACCGCCCGCTGCCTTCTGCAGTCGGACAAACTTGCCGAGGCCAAGGCGGAAATTCAACAGGCGCAAAAGATGGTGAAGACTGACGATCACGTGGCGCATCTTCCAGTAGCGATTGCCAGCGCGCGAATCGCCTCGGCGTCTGGAGATCTGGCAACCGCGCGAACAATTCTCGACGAGGCGCTGTCCGAGGCAATGAAAGCGAACCTGCTCTTCTTTCAGTACGACGCCCGGCTCGCGCTGGGTGAGTTGGAAATCAAATCCGGCAAAGTGGGGGCCGGACGCGCGCGGCTGACGAAACTGGAGAAAGACGCCGAGGGCAGAGGATTTCTGTTGATTGCACGCAAGGCTGCTACAGCATTGAAGGGATAGTGCATGTTTTGGGTGCTGCGAACCCGTGTGCAGAAAGTAAAGTAGCAAAACACGGGCTCGACGCGGTTTCCGATCTTTCAGCCATTTGGTCACCTGCAATGTATGTTTGTAGGTTTCTTCATCACTCTTTGTTTCCACACGGAAGTAAAAGACTGGGCGATTGCCAGAGTATCTAGACGCGACCACACTCCCGAGCGGCCTAGGCAGTCCACTACGCCGCCTTCTTCTCCTGGGCCTTAACCTTCGCCCACCGTGCTTTTTGAGCCGCCGCAATCTTCCTTCTAGCGGACGCTGACATGGTTCGTTTCGCAGGAGCGGGAACGGTTGTCTTTCCCACTAGTATCGGCTGTGACTGTTTCCGTATGCTCGCCCATCGCGCCTTCTGCGCCAGCGCCATCTTTCGCCGCGAAGCTGCCGATATGATCCGCGTCGGCCGGCTTGACTCATGGACTGCCCCCGCACCGTTTAGAGACTCGATCCCAGAAATAATCTGATCTAGCTTGTCAATTTCTGCTTGTGATCGGCTGCGCTTTTCGCGAAGCTCCCGTAGTGCATTACCTAAATTTGACATGGTTACCCCCTCGGGTATTTTGACAGCGGCTCAATTGTATAAGGACATTGAGCGACGTGCGGCAGCGGGCCAGGGTTCCAGAGACTTCATCACTCGTTTGAGGAGGCCAATCCCGGTCAATAAGTGTAATCGCGATTCTTCGCCAATTGAGACGATTCCCCGCCCGTCGAAGGCTCGGTTAGCGCTCGACCCGAAAAACGCCGAGGCACTCTGGAAGAAAAGCGAAGAAATGGTCGGGGAATCGTTCTAACTCTCTCGATAGAAGTGATGAGTAGGTACAGGAGACTAGACACTATCTGGTGCAGAGCGCCGCGTATCTAGCCTGTACCGCACGCTGCCATGTGAGGCGTCAGACACGTTCACGACCGCTCAGTCTACTCTTCTGATCCGTATTGATGCGACGATCTGCCATTCCGCTCCGCGAGGAGTATCGCTGGACCCAACCAGAACGACCCATCGAAGGCGCACCGTTGCGGAAGTGCGCCTGCGACGTTTATCTCGATTGAGCCAGCGCGACCGCGTCGGCACCCGCTGGGAATCGAAGTTGCCCAGTCGAATCGTTCGCGGCACGCCACACCACCTCGGCCACTTCTGACTCGGTCGTCACCGCTGTCGGCTGCGCAAATGTCGCGAAGATAGGCTCCGCGAATGGCAAGTAGGCCGCAGGAATCAGTCCAGCCATGCGCGCCCCACCATTGCTTGTAAAGCTCGTGGTCGGGCCGTAGCCCGGCTCCACCAGTTTAGCCTGCACGTTAAAGTACTGGAGCTCGAACGCGAGCGACCCGGTGAACCCTTCAATGGCCGCCTTGCTCGCGGTGTACGCAGCCGCCAACGGCATCCGCGCCAGCGTCACGCTTGAGGTCACGTTCACCACCACGCCCGACCCCCGCGCGCGGAACTGGGGCAGTACCGCCTGCGTCATCGCCATCACTCCGAACGTGTTGGTCTCGAACACCTCGCGGACTGTGTTCATTGGCGTGGCCTCGAAGGCGCCGACGACGCCAATACCCGCGTTGTTCACGAGCACGTCGATGGGGCCACACGCCTCAAGCACAGCCGCAATGCTCTCGGGCTTCGTTACATCGAGCGTCAGCACGCGCAGTCGGTCCGACCGAGGCCGAACATCTTCGCGCGGCGTTCGCATGGTGGCGATCACCTTCCAGCCCTGCGCGTGAAAGTGGCGGGCGGTCGCGAGGCCGTAGCCAGAAGAGCAACCAGTGATGAGTACAGTTTTCATGGTGTTGTTTCCTCCTTGGTTTTCATGGGTCAACGATAGCGGAAGTGAACCTCTCGGATGTCATCCCGCTACTTCAGCCGCGTACCGTCGCCTCGCTGTGACAAGATGCGATCCGGTAACCGATTCCAGTTGCTGAATCAAGGAGACTTACATCGAAAGAAGGTGCCGAAATTTCAGAAATGCCGACCCATCAGAAATGCGATTTACCGTGATGACGACGCGATTAGCCGATTCGCGGGTCGAATCCCTTGAGCATCGCAGTGCCCAGCAGAGAGTAGAGACGAGCTCCACGCTCACCGCCTGAATCCAACCCTGCAAATTAAGAAGTTCTTGCGTCCAAGAGAACGGCACGCAGAGTCTCACCTGCTCTCCCCGCGCCGATGGGCCAAATCGTATCCCTTTGGACGCCGAGCGAGCCTGACTGTTGTCAACGGGCGATAGCACGTTTCGACCGCCGGTTAGTGAGTGCTAACGCGAGTTACAACAACCATCGGTTTGGGCTACTGCCAACTCCATCGCTTTCATTGACTTGTCATTTTTCCCCACGTAAGATTTTGCGCGAATGATCGGCCAGACCATCTCCCACTATCGCATCGTCGAAAAACTCGGCGGTGGCGGGATGGGTGTCGTCTACAAAGCCGAGGACGTGAAGCTGCATCGTTTTGTCGCCCTGAAATTCCTGCCCGATGAAGTCGCCAAGGATGCGCAATCTCTTTCCCGCTTCCAGCGCGAGGCACAAGCGGCGTCTGCGCTGAACCATCCCAATATCTGCATGGTGTTCGAGATTGACGAGCGCGAAAGTCAGCACTTCATCGCCATGGAGTATCTCGATGGCATGACCCTGAAGCATCGCATCGGCGGGCGACCGATGGAAACCGAGTTGATTCTGTCGCTGGCCATCGAGATTGCGGACGCATTGGACGCTGCCCACGCGGAAGGCATCATACACCTCGACATCAAGCCCGCGAATATATTCGTGACGAAGCGCGGCCACGCCAAGATTCTGGATTTCGGGCTGGCGAAGGTCAGTCTCGCAGGCAGCTCTTCGAGCAACATTGCATCTCTTAACACGCAGACGGTGGACGCAGAGCATCTGACTAGTCCCGGTTCTACGCTCGGCACTGTCGCTTATAAACCAGAAGCTCGGAATTGCGAGTTCTGCCCTTAGTTTAGCGAATGATCCAAGTCTTACGAACCTAGGAATCACCGCGCTCGGGTCAATTCCTGGACCGGACGTGCCGATTGCTGCCGGTAGTGTAGCCTGGGACGGCAGCCAGTTCGTGACGAATCAGGTCCTTATTCCTGTCTTTGCCGACCCGTCGCAGGCAGAGACGATAGTCGATGACTATGGCTACCAGATACCTAATCCTGCCATGATGGATGGATCTGAAGCCGCAGGCATGCCTCACTAGCGTCGGCGCTGGCAGTGACAGCAGGCAATTCTTTGAGCGATTAGGAAGGAAATGGGACATAATTTGTGACTGATTGGTACTCTCTTCTAAGGCCGCCATATATTTACTTGATACTTGGGGTCGTCTCATTTTCATGGGCTATGGTTTCGACGTACACCGGAAAAACGTGGGCACGATTTGGTGGTTGGGTCTACCGC
>JBEKXO010000299.1:0-4383 GCA_049511995.1 Terriglobales bacterium | reverse complement strand
GGCTTCGTCGACCCACTCCGGCTGAAATTGCAGCTCTCCCTTTTCCACGAGATTGGCGATTAGACCGACGACGGAACCGAGATGGCGCCCACGAAGGTTTGCAATCTCGAGAAGCGAATGCCCTTCACCGAGCAAGCGGATGGTTTCTTCGGCGGGCTTTGACTTCACTCCCAGAGGCGCACTAGCGCGTGCGCCCTTGTTGAACTCCGCCAGCGCCTGCAGAATCTGCTGGCCGTAGTGCTCGGTTTTCTTCTCGCCGAATCCTGGAATGCCGCGGATTCCCGCTAGCGATGTTGGCCGACGCCGGCAAATCTCGTCGAGCGAACTGTCATGCATGACCACGAAGGAAGCCATGTTCTCTTCTTTGGCTACGCCGCGTCTCCACTCTCGAAGATACTCGCGCAATTCGAGATCAAGGTCTGAAATCGGAACAGAACCTCCCACTCGCACTGGACTCGGCGAAGCGGCCGGCTGCGTTGCTCTCGCATCGCTAGGACCCTTGTGCCGCCTGCGTCGCGGATTGGGAGCAGGCGCGAACAGGAACGTTGGCTGGCCGCTGCACACGTCACATGCGTCGCACGAAATCCACTTAGGAGTCTCCCCGAAGTGCAGGCAGATTTCGCGATGACGGCAGCTCGACGAATCAACGAAGCGGCGGATGGTGTGGTAGCGCTGCCAGGCACGTTCCTTCTCAGCAGCGTCGCTGATCTTCTCGATGAAGTACGCCAGCAAACCGGCATCACGTTTTTGCCACAGCAAGAGGCAATCGGCGGGCAGGCCATCGCGACCGGCGCGACCGGCCTCCTGATAATACTGCTCGATCGACTGGGGGAGAGACAGGTGGATGACGGCACGCACCGTGGCCTTGTTGATGCCCAGCCCGAAGGCGATCGTTCCTACAAGTACGCGCACCTCGTCAGCCATCCAGCGTTCCTGGTTGAGCCGGCGCTGATCCTTTTCCATCTGTCCGTGGTACGCGATTGCGGGAATCCCTTGCTCCTCGAGGAAATCAACCGTCTCTTCCACCCGCGAGATGGTGGGCGCATACACGATGATGGCGCCGTCAGCGTAGCTGCGCAGAGCGTTCACCAGCAGCGCCGGCTGTTCTCCGTATTCACATTGCCGCGCCACGTATCGTAGATTGGCTCGATGAAAGCTCGCAATGTATTTGGCCGGGTCGCGCAGTTGAAGCTGGGTAAGGATGTCATGACGGACGCGCCGGGTTGCGCTCGCCGTGAAGGCCGCAATCGGAAGATCGGGGAAGTTGACGCGCAGCGAGCTGAGTTGGCGATACTCAGGGCGGAACTCGTGCCCCCACTCTGAAATGCAGTGGGCCTCATCAATGGCAAAGTATGCAATCGGGATGCGCCGCAGCAGTGCGGTCGTGTCCGGGCGCGCCAATCGCTCCGGCGAGAGATACAGCAGCCGATATTCGCCGGCGCAAGCCTTTTTCGTGACCTCCGATTGCTCGCTCGTCGTCTGGGTACTGTTCAGGACGGCGGCGGGAATCCCCATCTGCGCGAGTTGCGCTGCCTGGTCCTGCATCAGGGCGATCAGGGGCGAGATCACGATGGCGGTTTTGCCCGCGGCTAGCGTGGGCAGTTGGTAACACAGCGACTTGCCGCCCCCGGTGGGCATGACGACACAGGTGTCGCGGCCGCCGAGCAGGCTGAGCACAATCTTTTCCTGCAACGGCCGGAACGCGCTGTAGCCCCAGTAACGTTGTAGCAGCGCAATAAGGTCGGCCTCGGACGGCATCCACACAGTATAGGATGGCCCGCGGCCCTGACTCCGCACGTTTTAACGCACCCCAAAGATAGAGCGACGAAAGAATAAGGAACGGCCCACGTGCTCGCGCGGACGAGGGCGTTCGGGTCCACGCGAGTTGTCTATAATTACGAAACGCGATGAAGGCCTTTTTTCGATTTGTCTTGCTTACGCTCGTGCTCCTGGTGGTTGCGCTGGTGTCCGCATTGACGGCGATGCGCTTTGCCATTCACGGACGCGAGGTGTCAGTCCCCGATCTGGTTGGCAAGACCCCAGCTGAGGCGCGAAGAATTGCCGACGCGGCGGGTTTCCAGATGGAAGTCGAACGGCAGTACTACAGCCCGTCGATTCCCGAAGGGCGAATTCTTTCGCAACTCCCGGCTCCAGGTACACAGGTGCGCCGGGGCTGGCAGATACGGGTCGCGGACAGTCTGGGACCGCAGCGGGTGGAGATTCCCAACGTGCTTGGGGAAAGCCAGCGTGCAGCGGCGATCAATATACTGCGCCGAGGATTGGATGTAGGCTCAGTGGCACAGATCGAAATGCGTGGCCCACCCCCCGACCAGGTGTTGGGACAAACCCCTGCCCCGAACGCGAGCGGCATCGCGGCGCCCAAGATTAGTCTTTTGACGACCGAAGCTGCACCACCACAGGCGTTCCTGATGCCCAACTTCACCGGGCAGGCGCTCGGGGGCGTGACCCTGGTTTTGCAGGATTCCGGCTTCCGATTGGGGAGCGTCAGCATCGCTCCGTCCATCACATCGCCTCCTGCTCCTACTGTAGAATCTCCAGTCCCGCCGCCGCCCACGCCTCCGGTGCCTCCGCCACAACCTACGCCGGCCAGCGTCATCGTCTCGCAGAGTCCCGCGCCCGGAGCCAAGATCGTCGCCGGTTCAGCGGTCAACTTCGAAGTACGCTAAGTTCTAGCCACGGATTTTCACGGATCACACGGATCATAAAACCAGGTCCGTTCCGAGCAAATGCATGAAAATCCGTGGCTAGATTTTCTTCAAAATCGCCGCGAAGAATCCGTCGCAGGGATGCACTCCTGGAATCGTTCGCAAGTACGGTCCACTGGTTAGGGATTCGATGTCTTCCCAACGCAATTCTCCTCGGGAGCGGAGTCGCTCCAGTTCACCCCGGCAGTCGAGCACGCGGAACGAGTGGTCAACGGACATAGCTTTTTCAACTACGGATGAGTTTTCTTCCCGCTCAAGCGAACAGGTCGAATACACAATTTTTCCCTCTGGCGAGACGCGTAGCATCGCTGATTGCAGTATGGCCAACTGACGAGCGTGAAGGTCCGGGAGATCTGCAGGTTTGAGTCGCCATTTGATCTCAGGATTGCGGGCCAACGTACCTGTGCCCGAGCAAGGAACGTCGGCCAGTACACGGTCGAAGAGCGCGATCAGCGGCAGGTTGCGAACGTCCGCCACAATCACCTGAACATTGGTCGCGGCGACTAGCTTGCGCAACATACGCGCGCGGTGCGGATGCAACTCCATCGCGATAATGCTGGCGTTCGGATTGCGCTCGGCGAGGGTTCGCGTCTTACCGCCGGGTGCCGCACAGCAGTCAAGAAAGTTTGCACCATGACCAACGAGCAGCGAGATCAGTTGCGACGCTTCATCCTGGATCACTACTTGGCCATCACGGAATTGGCGGGTCGCGCTGACATCGCCAGAGACGACGCGATACGCCGACGTCAGCAGATGGCCGGGAGATAGCTGGATATTTTGGCTCCGAAGCTCGTCGGCGATCTTGGCATTGGAGAGACGAATGGCGGTTTCCGGAATTCGCTGGTTGTGAGCGCAGATGTTCAACGCGGCCTCAAATCCGAAGTCTTGAATCCAGCGTTCGAGCAACCAGAGTGGGTGCGCGGAAGACGAAGCCAACTCCGCGGGCGTCTTGGCTTTGCCGATGTTGGACGCGCCAGCATCAGGGGTCGCGACTCCAGCGAACTTTCGTAAGACAGCGTTAGCGAAAGGTGCTGCCGAACGTTTCCTCGCACGCTTCACTAGCTCCACGCTCTCATGGATGGCCGCACGCTGGGGAACACGATCTAGAAACAACAATTGATAAGCGGCGAGGCGCAGAGCGATAAGCACCTCCGGGTCGAGTCGGGTGAGCTTCTGCGAAGAGCGTTCTGCGATGTGGCTGTCCAGCCAGGATCGCCAGCGAAGAACACCCATCACCAACTCGGTAGCCAGGCCGTGATCGGCGGAGGACAGTCCCGCGTACCGTGAAGAATGCAGCAGTTCCGAAGCGTAAGAGTCCTCGCGGTCCACTCGAAGCAGAATGTCGAAAGCCGCGACGCGAGCGGGAGAGATAGGCATCCAGTTCTCCTCGTGCTATAAACCCAGCTTCTCGCCACTTTGGGGACGATAGCCATGAACGAAGTCTCCTGCTGGCATACGCTTCTTGCCCTCCGGTTGCACTTCGAGCAGCGCCAGGGCCGTGCCTTCGGCGCATCCCACAATTAGGCGATTACCCTCGACCAGGAGTTCTCCAGGAGAGAGTGAACCGGGAGCCGCCGTGGCATCCCAAACGTGCAGATTCTTCCCACGAAACATCGTGAAGGCACCGGGCCAGGGCTGGAAGCCGCGCAGACGATTG
>JBEKXO010000298.1:0-4400 GCA_049511995.1 Terriglobales bacterium | reverse complement strand
CTCTTTGCCAAGCAAGCAAAGGTGAATCGTAGCCGCCAGCGCGTAGAGCGCCTCATTCGTACAGATGTTTGAGGTCGCTTTTTCGCGCCGGATATGTTGCTCGCGAGTTGCCAGGGTGAGAACGAAACCTCGGCGTCCCTGTGCGTCCGTCGTTTGGCCCGCCAGGCGGCCGGGCATTTGGCGCACGTATTTATCCCGCGTGGCGATTACGCCGACATAAGGTCCTCCGTAGCTGGGAGGAATGCCGAACGATTGGCCTTCCATGGCCACAATATCGGCCTCGACAGGTGGACGAACGATGCCGAGCGAAACAGCTTCGGCAATACTGGTGACAAGCAACGAGCCAGCGGCATGCGCCACCTCTGCCAGCGCAGGAAGCTCTTCGATCACGCCGAAAAAGTTTGGCGACTGGACCACGATCGCAGCAGCTTGCGCCAGGCTTTCCTGTTTCAGCGCCGCGCGATCGAGCTGGCCGGATTCCGTATAGCCCACTTCTTCGATCTCGATGCCGAGATTTTTCGCATAGGTCTGCAATACGTGGCGATATTCGGGATGCACGCTGCGCGCGACAAGCACGCGATGACGGCTAGTGAGCCGCTCCGCCATCAAAACAGCTTCGGTGAGCGCGGTTGAACCGTCATACATGGAGGCGTTGGCGACTTCCTGGCCGGTTAATTGGCACATCAAAGTCTGGAACTCGAAAATCGCAGTCAGGGTGCCCTGCGCAAATTCAGCCTGGTAAGGCGTGTAGGAGGTGAGGAACTCGCCGCGCTGGATGAGCGAGTCGGTGACCACCGAACGCAAATGCGAATAAACTCCCGCGCCGAGAAAGGACGTGTAGCCGCGGGAATTTTCCGCAGCGCGCGCTTGAAAATATTGGATGATCTCCGCTTCCGAAAGCGGCCCAGGCAGCGCAAGCGGCGCGCGCAGCCGAAATTTTTCAGGGATGGACTTAAAAAGCTCTTCGATTGAACGCGCGCCGATCGCCTCGAGCATTTCCCGGCGCTCGGAAGGACTCTTGGGAAGATAGCGCATCAGGCGGAGTGTTCCTTCGCTTGGGCGGCAATATAAGCTTCGTAAGCGGCGGCGTCCATCAATCCAGCCGCTTCTTTGGGGTCCGCGAGCTTCACTTTTATAAGCCAAGCGGCGGCGTGCGGATCTTTGTTAATTAGCTCGGGAGAATCCGCGAGCGCGGGATTTGTTTCCGTAACTTCGCCCGAGACGGGGCTGAAAATCTCGCTGACCGCTTTCACGGATTCGATGGTCCCAAAAGACTGCCGCGGTTTGAGCTGCGTGCCGACTTTGGGCATCTCGACGAAGACGACATCGCCGAGCTCGTGTTGCGCGTAGTCCGTGATGCCGATGGTTCCATTCGAGCCATCAACTTTCACCCATTCGTGCTCTTTGGTGTAGCGATAGTCTTTAGGGTACATAAGCGCTCCGTGAACCCAGCGTATTTAGATGCTTCTGGCCTATTGCGGTCGCTTGTAAAATGGCAGAGCGACGATTCGTGCCGCTTCTGACTGGCCGCGAATACCAATCGAGATATCTGTTCCGACGGCGGTCGATTTCGGCGGCACGTAAGCCATGCCGATATTTTTCTTCAGGAATGGAGCAGGTCCACCGCTGGTAACGCGCCCTGCTTCCTGGCCGTTAATCAGAACCGGATAGCCATCCCGGCCGATGCGCTTGTCGAGCATTTCGAATCCGATCAACTTGCGCGTGAGGCCGTCCTTCTTTTGTAGAGCCAGGACGTCGCTGCCCAGAAAAGGAGCCTTTTCCATTTTGCAGATCCAACCCAGGCCCGCTTCCCAAGGCGTGGTCGTGTCGTCAATCTCGTGGCCATAGAGGCACATGCCCGCTTCGAGACGAAGAGTATTCCGCGCGCCCAGTCCGCAGGGAATCATACCGTCCGGTTGCCCGGCGTGCATTAGATCGCTCCACAGTTTTTCGGAATGCTCGGGCGCAAAGTAGATTTCGAAGCCGTCTTCGCCGGTGTAGCCGGTGCGGGCGATCAGGCAGTCGACGCCGTTCACTTTGCCGAAGGTGAAGTGGTAATAGCGGATCGGATCGAGCGCGACGGGTGTGAGCTTCTGAAGAATCTCCTTGGCGCGCGGGCCCTGGACGGCTAACTGCGAATAGCGCGGCCCGGCGTCCTCCACGGTCGCGCCCACTTCATTTTTCGAGGTGATGTGATCGAAGTCGCGATCCTGATTGCTGGCATTCACGCAGAGCAGGTAATGCGTGTCGGAGATTTTGTGCACCAACAGATCGTCCACGAAGGTGCCGCGGTCGGTCATCAGGCCGGAGTAGTGCGCCTGCCCGACTGCGAGCTTCGCCGCGTTGTTGCAGGTGACCCACTGTACCAGGTCGAGCGCGGAGTGCCCGCGGATCTCGATTTCGCCCATGTGGCTGACATCGAACAGGCCTGCCCTGGTGCGCACGGCTTCGTGCTCGGCAAGGATGCCGGAGTACTCAAGGGGCATGTCCCAGCCGCCGAAATTGACCATCTTGGCGCCCAGGTTGCGGTGGATGGAGTTCAGAGCCGTTTTTCGAAGCTCAGCGGTAGCGGGTGTGCTCACGAGTTGCGTCTCAATTGTGCGGAATAAAAACCGTAGCACGCGCGTTTTGGGGTGTCAAGAAACGGCGCCTATTTTCGAGGGTGAGTTTCGGATCAGATGTTGTCGTCGACGATGCCTATGTCCATGAGCCCTAGCTACCGGCTTCGGCACGGGCCGCAATCCATCCCTCTCGCAAGGGGCAAGGCATCGCTGGGCACCGGGCGGCTGTGAACCGAATCGGCCCATAGTCACCAAGTATTCATCATAGCGCTAGTGCTCCCGGCGGACTGTTTCGATTATAATTGGCCTCCTCTTCCGCTAAGCACGGCATGAATTGGACGGGACGCACACCGGAGCTGCCATGGAAAACGACGATCGGCCAAAGCTGAGCACGAACCAGAAAGCCCTCAAGATCAATCTCGACCCCATGTTTTACGGCACATTCGCCGAGATCGGCGCCGGCCAGGAAGTGGCCCGCTGGTTCTTTAAGGTAGGGGCGGCCGCCGGGACGATCTCCAAGTCCATGTCTGCCTATGACATGGCGGTCAGCGATGCCATTTACGGCCGCTGCAAGCGTTACGTCTCGCGCGAGCGCCTCCAGGGTATGCTGGACCACGAGCACGGCCTGAACCTCGAGCGCCTGCAGTCAACCCGTCGCGACAGCACTGCGTTTTTCGCGTTTGCCAACACCGTTGCGGCCCGCAACTACCTGGGCACCAACGAATGCCACGGCTGGATGGGCGTCAAGTATCAGGCCCACCCGCGTGACCAGGACAGCCAGATCATCATCCACGTCCGCATGCTGGACCGGGAAAACGACATGCAGCAGGACGCCCTCGGCATTGTAGGGGTCAACCTGCTCTACGGCGCATTCTTCCTGCATCACAAGCCGGAACTGCTGGTGGAGTCGCTTCTCGACAACCTCACCACGCAGCGCGTTGAAATCGACATGATCGAATTCTCGGGCATCGAGTTCCGCCACGTCGATAACCGCGTGATGAGCCTCAAGCTGGTGCAACTGGGCCTGAGCGGCGCTGCAATGTTCGGGCCTACCGGCGAGGTGCTGCAGCCATCCGAGGTGCTGCGCAAGCGGCCCGTGCTGGTCGAGCGGGGCAGCTTTCGGCCCGTCACCAAGGTGAACATCGACATGATGAACAGCGCCCGCAAGCGCTTCTCCGCCGAGCTTGGGGAAGAAGAGGGCAGCCACGTCGTGGAGCTGATGGAAATCACCATGCGCAACCTGCTGGCGACGGGCAAGATCGATCTGGGCGACTTTCTCGCGCGCGCCGATTTGCTCGCCGCCGTCGGTAAGACCGTGCTGATCTCCGACTATTTCGAATATTACCGGCTGGGAGCCTACCTGGCGCGGTACACGTCGCAGCCCATCGCGGTAACGATGGGCATCTCCAGCCTGCAGGACCTTTTCAAGGACGAATACTATGCCAACCTGGAGGGCGGCATCCTGGAGGCTTTCGGGAAACTCTTTACGAAAGACATGCGGATTTACGTTTACCCACTCAAGGATTTAGCCACGGGCCATCTCACCACGGTGGAAAATCTGAAAATGCCCGATAACGTGGACAGCCTCTACGCGCACCTGGTGGAGCGGGGCCGCATCAAGCAGCTCGATAACGTAGATGAAAGCGTGCTGCACATTTTCTCGCGCGACGTGCTGAAGCGAATCAAAGACAATGACGCCACATGGGAGTCGATGGTGCCCGCGGAAATTGCCGAGGTGATCAAGAAGCGCCAGTATTTCGGCTACCGCGAGCCGGAAATGTCAGACGTCTCCGTGCATCGGTAGTCACGCCTTGGCCGCTTAACGAACTTCGGGGCTGG
>JBEKXO010000297.1:0-4442 GCA_049511995.1 Terriglobales bacterium | reverse complement strand
AAATGTCGAACTGGTTGCGCAGGGGATCGCCAATATAGCGTCGCCGATGTTCGGAGGCCTACCCGCGACCGGCGCCATCGCACGCACCGCGACCAACATCCGCGCTGGAGCAAAGACTCCCGTAGCCGGCATGATTCACGCCCTTACTCTCCTGGCGATTCTTCTCTTCGCCTCAAAGCTTGTCAGCTTTGTGCCCATGGCGGTGCTGGCTGGAATCCTGATGGTGGTGAGTTACAACATGGGCGAGTGGCGGGAGATCCCATCGCTGCTCAAGCTGACGAAAACCGACATCAGCGTATGGCTCGTAACCTTCGCGCTGACCGTCTTCGCCGACCTTACTGTAGCCGTCCAGGCCGGAATGATTCTGGCGGCGCTGCTCTTTATCAGCCGAGTAGCTGCCACTACCACGGTTTCACAAGTCACCGACGACTACGTCGAAGACGGGCGCGTTCACATTCTGCAGGACAAAGACATTCCTTACTACGCGACGATCTTCCGCATCCACGGCCCCTTCTTATTCGGAGCGACCGACAAGATCGACGTAGTCACCGAAAACATTCATGAACTCCCGCCGGTGGTCATTCTGCGCCTGCGCAACATGACCGCGCTCGATGCCACCGGCCTCTTTGCGCTGGAAGAGGTAGCGCGCACGCTGAAAGCCAGCGGCCGCGCGCTGATTCTATGCGGCGCCCGAGAACAGCCCCTGCGCCTGATTCAGCAGACAGAATTTGAGGAGTTAGTAGGCCCCGAAAATATCTGCGACAACGTGCAAGAGGCACTAAGTCGAGCCGAAGAGGCGTTCGAAAGGCTGGAGCCGGCAGGGAAAGGTACGACTGCAAGATAGTCAACACTGGAAGCTAGTGCATAGCCGCCGCATTCACCAGGTTGGCATTAAGATACCGGCTCATCGCCAGATCCACGATTGACCCGATAAGCTCCATGTAAGTCATCCCGGAAGCCTTGGCGGCCATGGCAAATTCCTGTCGGCTGGCTAACCACGGATTCGGATTCGCCTCGATCACATACACGTCGCCATTCGGAGCCAGTCGCATGTCGATGCGTCCATAGTCGCGCAGCTTCAGCGCGCGATAGGCCGCGAGCGCAGTGTCTTCCAGTCGCTTTCGAGTAACAGCATCGAGATTTTCCGCGATGGCTGACTTAGTCAACTTATAAGCTTCTGTATTTTTCTCAAACTTAACATCATAACTCGCGATGCGGGGAGTTCCTTCGGGCAGCCGAGAAAGGTCAAGTTCGACTAACGGCAAAACCTGTGTACGCTCGTAACTCCCCAGAATTCCCGCGTAAATCTCTCGGCCTTCGATGTACTCTTCGATCAACGCTGGTGAATCAAATTCATCCTGTATGTACTCGATGCGCTCCATCATCTCCTTGATGTTCTTCACCACCGAACCAGCATCGATCCCGATCGAGCCATCCTCCCACGAAGGTTTCACAATGAGCGGAAAAGAAATATCGTGCGCATGGTCGATGCGGCCGCGATAAGAGGTGGCAAAAAATGGAGTCTTGATGCCGTGGAACGCAAAAATCTTTTTGGCGATCGCCTTATCCTGCGACATGAAGATCGCATGCGGCCCCGCGCCTGTGTACCGCAACCCCAGCAGATCGACATAGGCGACCACGTTCATTTCTTTGGTATCGTCGCCGTCGAACGATTCCGTCAAATTGAAAACCAGGTCGGCGTCGCAACGCGAAAGCGAATGCAGCGACGCGGGACGGCCATCGAGTTCGAAAAATGAAGGCTCATGTCCCAACTTCTGCAGTGCTTCAAAGATTTCCTCGCGGTCGGTCTTCTCTTTTTTTACCGACTTAATCTTCTTGTGAGGCTTGCGCGTTGCTCCCGCCTCTTCTTTAGCTGCCGCCGCGACCGGATCCTCATTCCACAAGTCGTAAAGCAGCGCGATCTTAAGTTTTGCACCAATCATGCAGTCTCCTCGACAAACCAGGTTTCAGGTGACAGCTGACAGGTGACGGGCAACAGGAAAATCTAAACGTGACATAAGCCGGAATCAATGCCTTCCCTGTCTCCTGTTACCTGTCACATGCCCTACGGTTGTATAAACTTTCCTTTCGTTACATAAGTCATAACCAGCGCCGTGGCATAAGCCGTGACTTCCGCCAGATGCTCGGCGCCGCGCGTCTTATCGGCGCGCAAATCAAGCTCGCCAGCACGCTTCTCGATGGTGTCTATCAAAGTTCTGATCAGCGGACGCTGCGCCCCCGTCCACTGCGCCACCTTGTCGATCACCGCCTTGCGATGCCCGTGCAGAAACTCTCGCGCCCCGATCGCCGTCTTGCGCCGCTTCGACACCGGAAAAATATCCCGCAAATCCGTGTCCGGAGTAAGCTCGGTCACCGCAACTTCCTCGCGTCCATTCTGGTGGTAGAACTCCGCCACTGTGTTTTCCATATCATCGACCGTGATATCGGCCTGCGCGCGCCGCCGCGGAGGATCGCTCTTCCCCAACTTTCGCGCCAACCGATCGAGGTAGCGCAATTTTGCCATCGCGCCCCATCCGCCGTACCGCTTCCGCCAGTTCGAGCGTGGAGTCAGCCAGACCGCAAACGTCTCGGCAAAATCTTCGTCCGGATGCTTCTGCGCGTACCACCCCGGTAAGTGCCGCACATAGTCGCGCGAAAACGGCGCTGGCCGGTAGTTATCGTGATAAGGCCGACGAAAAGGCCCGAATATCTGCTTCCACTCCGGACGATTGTGCAGCTTATACGCATAAGTAAACGCGTGTCCCGCTTCGTGCCGCAGATACATCATGATCTCTCTCGCGTCTTCGAGGTCATGTGTTTCTTTTTCCAACTGCGCCAAAGCCGCATGCGCCAGATAAAACGGAATTCCGATAATCGGCTCGCCGGATGGGCATCCCCACTCATCCGTCAAGTAACAAGCCGGACGAAACTTAGTAAGTCCCTTGGCTTCGAGTTCGCGATAAAGCTGTTCCACAAACCGCTCCACCGGAGACCCAGCCAGCGTCAATCCCAGCTCGCGAATCGGACGGCCAAGAAATTCCTGATAAGCAGCGGGTTCAGTTTTCGCGATGACGACGTTATGCACAAACGCTCGCTAACCAATAGGCTGCAGCCCGCGAACACAGGCTGGGAGAGGCGGTATCACTGTGATTAACGGTAACGGAAAGCAGGGTTAGATAGAAGTTACGGGGGTAATGCGGGCGGGGCGAACACAACTCGTCGTCGCCAGACCTCAAATGCATGCAGACAGCTAACGAAGCGTAACAGAGCTAGGCGGCTCGCAGGAAATCTGCGAAACGAACTGTAAGGAGCTCATTCAGTGCAGTCTCCACGGCCTTGGCCTTCAGAAGTTGCTGGACGGACGCTTTGACCGCATCGTCATGCCACCAGAGTCGATAGATGGGAAAGGAATCCGTCATAGCGGTGGTATCGACCAGGAGTTCGACAACCAAATTCGAGTCCCGCTTAAAAACTCCTCGCCACACAAATCGCGGGTGCCCCTTCATCAGAATTGCTTCCAATTCGGTGGAGGGAACTTGTGCCTCCCCAGCACGCGCCAGCGACTTGAATCTGTTTGAAGTCATCAGGAACAGGTCCCATTCCACGCTGCCGCCGGGCGAGATCGCAGAAATGAGTCCCCTTAGTCGCCAAAGCCATTTGAGCACTTCCAGGTATCCGAGCCTGATTTTTGTATAGAGAGGAATGATTATGGCCACGGGAGTCAATTCGTTGGGCCAGCCGCCAGCGAACTTAACCGTTTGCCCAACGGCCGTCGGGGGGATCACTTTCAACCTAGAGAAGGGGCCAACCTGATCGTCGTGGGCGTAGAACTCATCAATTCGTAGGCCGACGAGTGGCGGGGTTTTTCCGGGATCGGCACCCTCCAGTAGCAACACCGCTCCAGGGTTCAACGAAAAGCCAGTGAGCGTTAGCGCGTGCAGCCCTACGTCTGGGATGCGCACCACAAGCAACACTGGGGCTCCTAGCTGCAAATATCCATACAACAGGGAAACAAGTGGTATCCCGGGTTTCACCTCTATCACCTCAGGCTCGAGTCCGACAGCGGCGATCGCATTGCATATCTGCTCTATTTTCAATCCTTGCGACGGGAAAGGGCGCGCATCCTCGAGGACCGTATTGGCCGACCGTGTGATCGTTGCAGGTGTTGGCGATAGAGACTGAAACAGGTCGCGATCCTTCTGAAAGCAGGCCCAGAGAGCAACTGTCGCGCACGCCGCCAACGCACGATCCTGTTCCTGATATGCGAGGCTTTCGATCTGCAGTTCCAGACCAAATAAATTGGCACTGTACATCTTCGTGCACGTGTAGTTACGCCGTCCCGAAGCCGAGGGATAGGTCTTGAGAATCGTACGCCCAATCACTGCTTTTGGGAGTGGTCTCGCGACAACGAACCCAAGATAGGCATCCGCAAAGGCCCTAGT
>JBEKXO010000296.1:0-4501 GCA_049511995.1 Terriglobales bacterium | reverse complement strand
GGAGCATGCCGAACGCACTATCGACGAAATTAAGACGGAAGCGATTCACCGCGCCGAAGTTGGACAGTATCCGCTCATCGGCCTCGACGCTGGCGACGTGCGGGAGGCGCTCAACTCGGTGCACACCCGCGATAAGGATGAGTGGGCGGCAGCGTTTATGGCAGTCGCCGATCGTTACATGAACGAAGCAAAGTCGCTGGAGAAGGTTGACCCGGCGAAAGCGAACGCCGACTACATCCGCGCGTGGCGGCTTTATTCTTTCGGGCGATGGCCGTTTCCCGCTTCGCCCGGAAAGCAGCGCTCATACGAGAAGGCGCTGGAGGCGTTTCGCGCCCACGCGCGTTTTTTCGATCCGCCGATGGAGATCGTGAAAATTCCTTTCGAAGGAAAAGAAATCATCGGCTACCTCCGCTTGCCGAAAAATGCACAGGGACCTGTGCCGCTGGTGCTCGCCGTGAACGGACTAGACAGCCGCAAGGAGGATCTGACCGAAAGCTTTAGCGCGATTCTGCCCTTCGGCGTTGGCTATCTGGCCGTCGATGGCCCGGGAACGGGACAGAACCCGATCAAGGTCAGCGAGAATGCGGATCGCATGCTTTCGCGCGTGCTCGATTACATCGCCTCTAGGCCCGAGATCGACAAGAATCGCGTGGCCATGCACGGCGTGAGTTGGGGCGCATATTGGGCGACAAAAATGGCGATTGTCGAGCGCGCTCGCTTGAAGGGAGCGAGCGCCCAATCGCCGCCCGTCGATACTTTTTTTCAAAAAGATTTTCTGATGAATTCGTTAATCGGCAATCGCGAATATCTTTTCGATCAGGTGCCGGCACTGATGGCGATCTTCGACAACGTGCACACCATCGACGAGATGGCCGAAGAGTTGCCGAAGATGTCGCTTGTCAAGCAAGGACTGCTCGGCAAGCCGATGGCGCCGATGCTCATACTCGCCGGAGTTAAGGATACGCAGGTTCCGATCTCGGACATCTACCTGCTGCTGAGCAAAGGCGATGTGCCAAAGACGGCGTGGGTCAACCCGATGGGCGGCCATTTGGGGCGGCAGGTCGGCGTGTGGCCCGATCCGCGCATCTTCAAAGAAGTCATCATTCCGTGGTTAGTGCGCACGCTGGAACCCGAGCCTGCGAAATAGGCGAACGACATAAGCGAAAAGCAAATGGAAACGTTTACACCCACGCGGCCAAATTCTGTCAAAGTTCCACCTGCACCCCGCGAACTGCCCTTCTATCGCGTCCTTTGGGTGCAGGTGCTGGTTGCGATGGCACTCGCCGTCGTGCTCGGCTATGTGGACCCGGCGCGCGCGATTGCGATGAAACCGCTGGGCGATGCGTTCATCCGCATGATCACGATGATCATCACGCTGATCATCTTCTGCACGGTCGTCACCGGAATCGCCGGGATGGAGAACCTGAAGAAAGTGGGCCGCGTCGGCGGGCTCGCGCTTCTCTACTTCGAAGTCGTTTCCACTGTGGCGCTGATGATCGGGCTGGTTGTGGGTAACGTCGTGCATCCGGGCAGCGGTTTCAACGTCAACGTTGCGACCCTGGACGCCAAATCCGTCGAGAGTTATGCCGGCCAGGCCAAAGCTCAAAACGTCACCGATTTTCTGATGCACATCATTCCGACCACGGTCTTCGACGCTTTCGCCAAGGGAGATATCTTAGAAGTAGTTTTTGTGGCATTGCTCTTCGGCTTCGCGCTTTCGGCCGCGGGTGCGCGCGCTAAACCGCTGGTTGAAATCATCGACTCGCTCACTCATGTGGTCTTCCGAATCGTGAGCATTCTGATGATCTTTGCGCCCATTGGAGCTTTTGGCGCCATGGCCTACACCGTCGGTAAGTTTGGCCTGGCTTCTCTCGGTCCTCTCGCCAAGCTGATCGGAACCTTTTGGCTCACCTCGACACTTTTCGTCGTAATCGTGCTCGGCCTGATCGCATGGGCGGCGCGCTTTAACCTCTTTCGCTTCCTCGCCTATATCAAGGAAGAGATCCTGCTGGTCCTGGCTGTAAGTTCGTCCGAGGTCGCGATCCCCACGCTCATGGAGAAGCTCGAGAAACTCGGCTGTTCGAAGTCTCTTGTTGGGTTGATCGTCCCCACCGGATTCACTTTCAACACCGATGGCACCAGCCTCTACATGACCATGGCCGCCCTATTCGTGGCGCAGGCTACTAACACGCACCTGACGCTAACGCAGCAACTTACTATTCTCGCGGTAGCGGTGCTTACTTCGAAAGGCGCGAGCGGCGTGCAAGGCGCATCTTTCATCGCGCTCGTCGCCACGCTCTCCGTGATTCCAACGATTCCGGTTGCCGGCATGGCATTGATTCTCGGAATCGACCGTTTCCTGAGCATGTTCCGAGCCTTGGTCAACATGATCGGGAACGGAGTAGCAACCCTCGTTCTGGCGCGCTGGGAGGGAGAATTGGACAGTGAAACTTTGCGGCGACGCTTAACTCAACCAGCGTGACAGCCTGCTTACAACGTATATCCAACAGCCTATATTTGTCGCCGGTATCGCACTCAAGGTCTAATGTCTTATGCATCTGACCGAGCTGGCCATTCTTTTGCTGATTCTGCTGGCGATGTTGGCGCTGTTGCTTTTGCTTCTTCATCGCACCCGTGTAGGATCACTTCTCCGCGAACATATCGCCGACCGACCGCGCCGCCGGCTGTTTGTTGCCTCGGTTAGTTTCTTTCTGACGTTCGCGATTGTCCGGGGAATGGTCTTTTGCATTCGCCACCAGATTCCGCCGTTTCATTACATCGTCATGAACGGCCGCCATATTCATCACCTGGTGCCCGGAATTCTGATTCTGCTGGCCGTAGGTTTTGGCTGGCTCTGTGAAGTCGGCACCGGCAGCGATTCTTCGTCGCTCTTCGCCAGCGGCCTGATGTCATTGCTCTATGGCATGGGCTCGGCCCTGACCCTGGACGAGTTCGCGCTATGGCTGAATCTGAAGGACGTTTACTTCGTGCGCGAGGGACGGTCAAGCATCGACGCCGTCGTTCTCTTCGGATCGCTGCTCGCCATCGCCGGATGGGGAGCGCCGCTGTTCACCGTCCTAGCAAAACGCCTGACCAACCAGAATCGCTAGCCACAACCGAAACGTGGACGTTGCATTCGCTAATTTCACCCGTTCGTAAAACATCGGAGTGATAATATCCGCGATACTATAGTCCTGCTGCAGTTCTCGACAAATGCGTTCCGGAATGAGTCGCTCCTCCCGCTCCGTCGCCTCGCCCCACGTGGTCAACATCGCAGATTTGCGCGAGCTCGCTTTTCAGCGGACGCCCCCGGCGGTTTTCGATTATCTGGATGGCGGCGCGGAAGGCGAAGTCACGCTGCGCGAAAATTGCCGCGTCTTTGAGGATGTGACTTTTCGACCAAGGCATGCCGTTGCGTTCGCCGATTGCAACTTGCGCACGCGCGTTCTCGGCTTCGACCTCGCGCTGCCTTTTCTGCTCGCTCCCGTCGGTTACAGCCGCATGATGCACCCGGACGGTGAAGCGGGAGCTGCCCGGGCCGCTGGCAACGCAGGCACCGCCTACATTCTCTCGACCATCTCCGGCCACAAACTCGAAGATGTAAAGGCCGCCTCGACCGGCCCCGTTTTTTATCAGCTCTATTTAATGGGTGGGCGCGGAGCCGCCGAATCCACCCTCGAGCGCGCTCGCCTCGCCGGATTTGCGGCGCTGGTTGTCACCATCGACACGGCCGTCTCGGGCATTCGCGAACGCGATTATCGCAACGGGATGAAGGAACTCGTGAGTGGCGGCGTCTTCGACAAAATCCCTTTTCTTCCGCACATCCTCTCGCACCCGCGTTGGCTGATACGTTTTCTGCTCGATGGCGGACTGCCTGCGCTCCCCAATGTGGTCATTCCCGGCAAAGGTCCGATGAAGCTCATCGACGTTGCCGCCGCCCTCGCCGAATCTACCGTCACGTGGAGCGATCTCACGTGGATTCGCAAAGTCTGGCAAGGGCCGATCGTCGTCAAAGGCGTCCTCACCGCGGAGGATGCGCGCCGCGCGGTCGATGAAGGCGCGGCGGCGATCGTAGTCTCCAATCATGGCGGCCGCCAGCTCGATTGCGTTCCCTCTTCGTTGCGAGTGTTGCCGCAGATCGTCAAGGCCATAAACGGGCAGACCGAAATCCTCATGGATGGAGGCATTCGCCGTGGCTCGGACATCATCAAGGCGCTGTGCCTCGGCGCTCGCGCCGTTCTTTGCGGACGCGCCTATGCCTACGGTCTCGCCGCTGCCGGAGAAGCCGGTGTCAATCGCGCCATTGAGATTCTCCGCGCCGATCTCGACCGCACGATGCGTCTTCTCGGCTGTGCCTCCATCGCGGAACTCGACCGTTCCTATGTGGAAGTTCCGTCCAATTGGAACGCCAAGTAGCCTCGGATCCCACAGCGATGCATTAGAATCCCGCAGAGGAGCTAACTGTGCATCGTCGCG
Organism: Terriglobales bacterium; assembly: GCA_049511995.1. Lineage (GTDB taxonomy): Bacteria > Acidobacteriota > Terriglobia > Terriglobales > Acidobacteriaceae > Acidiflorens. The sequence continues at coordinate 25 of JBEKXO010000296.1, read as the reverse complement.
ATTTTAATCTTGCCCTTCTCAAAAT
>JBEKXO010000295.1:0-5212 GCA_049511995.1 Terriglobales bacterium | reverse complement strand
CCAATCAGTTTGCGATAGACGGCCGAATCATCGACCACCAAGGCCTGCATGAGGCTAAAACCTCCAACCTCTGCTGCGCGAAAGAACGAGGGCCCGCTCATTCACACCTCCTTGGCAGATCAATTGTAGGGGAACGTGGTCCCTTACATGATAAGACCAAGTGGGTGTTTATGGGCGAAAATTAGACAGACCCGTGCATTCAGAGATACTTCTCGAACCATCGGCTGGCGAAGCCAAAGTCTTTACCCGCTAAACAGTGTGCCGAAAGGCTCGCATTTTGTATCAGAGTACAGCTTCAGCGATACCATATTTTCACGGAATCAGACGACCCTTTTAGGGGATTTGCGCCGAAAACCGACTTTTTCATCAGCCTGCCAAGTTTGCGCGGCGGTTGACCGATTCTTGCCTGCGGCCTAACATAACGCCGACGGCACTGAGGCCTCCGGAATGATCGGCCAGACAGTCTCCCACTATCGCATTGTGGGAAAGCTCGGCGGCGGCGGCATGGGCGTGGTGTACGAAGCGGAAGACACGCGCCTGGCCCGCCACGTCGCGCTTAAGTTCATTCCCGAGGAGATGGTGCACGACCGCAAGTCGCTCGACCGCTTCATGCGCGAGGCCCGCGCTGCATCCCAGCTGAACCATCCTGGCATCTGCACCATCCACGACATTGATGAGCGGACGCTTTGGCGGCTTCGCATGCCAAGGGAATCATCCATCGCGACATCAAGCCGGCGAATATTTTCGTCTCGCAGACTGGGCAAACCAAGATTCTCGATTTTGGATTGGCGAAGGCGGCGCGTGAGCCGGGGTCGAGCGAGGCCGCTCTCGAGGATTCGCTGACCGCCATGGGTGTGATTCCCGGGACGGCCGTTTATATGTCGCCGGAGCAGGCCCGCGGTGAAGAACTCGATCCCCGCAGCGATCTGTTTTCGCTCGGGGTTGTGCTTTACGAAATGTCAACTGGCAAGAAGCCGTTTGCCACTGGCAACGTGATTACCACGATCGATGCGGTTCTCAACCAGAAGCCGATTTCGCCGCTTAGCCTCAATCCGTCGCTGCCCCAGGACCTAGAAGGCATTTTGGGCCGCGCGATGGAAAAAGATCGCGGCCACCGTTACCCGAATGCGCTGGCAATGAAGGGCGACCTGCAATCGCTCCGTAAGGAAACCGAATCTGGGATGACCAAGAGCGGGATGCGGCGTCCCGCTTTGCCCTATCGCATTGCCACCAGTACTTTTCAGGCGACGAGTAAGGTTTCCACCTATCTTCTGTTAGGTGTCAGTGCGCTGCTGCTTACGGTTCTGGCTGCCGTAGGAGCCGTATGGTTCAAACAGCATCGTATGGAGGGGGCAGCGGCGCCGAAGAACACAATTGCCGTGCTGCCGTTGCAGAACATGAATGGCGATATCAGCGTGGAGTTTCTTCGCTTCGCGCTGGCCGACGAAATTGCCAACACGCTCACTTACACACGTACGCTCGACGTTCGCCCGTCGGCAATCACGCGCAAGTTTGTCGGCAACGACGTCGATCCGCAGAAAGCGGGCCAGGAAGTGCACGTCGCAAACATTCTCACAGGCCACTTCCTCAAACAAGGCGACCGGCTGATGATCACCCTGGAAGCGATCCAGGTAGGCGGAAATAAACTGGTGTGGCAAACCAACATGACCGCGCCCGCTCAGGATCTGATTGCCCTGCAGGCGCAAATGGCGGCGCGAATACGGCAAGAGCTACTGCCGGCGATCGGCGTCGCCGGCGGATTTCTTGATACGGGAACGCGTCCGAAAAATGCGGATGCTTACGATCTCTACCTTCATAGCCTCGCCTTGCCTCACGATACCGGACCGAATAAGGATGCTATTGCGGTCCTCGAGCATGTTGTGGAAATGGATCCCACATACGCGCCGGCGTGGGAGCAACTTGGTTTACGGTGTTACTTTGACGCGGACTATTCCGACGGCGGCGAGCCGATGTTCCAGCGCTCTAATAAGGCTTATGAACGCGCCGTGGAACTCGATCCCAATCGCATTTTTGCCGCCGGACATCTGATCACGAATCGCGTCGAGCGCGGTGAACTGGGCAAGGCTTATCAGGAGGCGCAGGCCATGGTAAAGCGCCGTCCCGAAAGCGCCGAGGCTCACTTCACCATGAGTTTTGTCTACCGCTACGCTGGGATGTTGGAGCAGGCAACCAACGAATGCAATACCGCGCTAGCGCTTGATCCCGGTAACTACGCATTTCGCTCTTGCGCGTGGGCGTTTATGGAACTTGGGAAGACCGAGCGCGCGAGAGATTTCGTGCGGCTCGACGCCGGTTCCGAGTGGGCCGCATATATAACCCCGTCGCTTCTTTTGCGCGAGGGTAGAGTGCAGGAGGCGCGCGATACGGTGAAGCGCATGCCCACGACTCCGCGCTATCATCGCGATCTGCTGGAAGCTTGTCTTGGATTTCGTCCCCCCTCGGAATTGGACCGCATGGCGCAGGAAGCGGAAACCAGCCTGCCGACTGAACCTGATCCCGAAACCTGGTATTACCAGGGATCGATTTTTGCGTACTGCGGAAAAAAGCAGGCGGCGCTGCATTTGCTGCAAAGCGCAGTCGAACAGAATTATTGTGCGCACGAAAATTTGCTGGCCGATCCTCTGCTGGCAAAGCTTCGAACAGATACAGCTTTTGACAAAGTGTTAACCGCGGCGGGCGCTTGCCAGCAAGCCGTGCAATCCTACACAGACGCGCCTGCGCAGTGAAATATAACTCCGCCGAATGTTAGAAGCCGTCAGCGCGGAAGCTGATACAATTTCGCTTGCGACAATGCTTTTCTTCTCCTGGTTAATCCCGCAAACAATCTTCCAATGAGGACTCTCATGTTTTCTCTCCGACGCTTTTGTGTGCCTGCCATTGTAAGCGCTGTTATCGGGTACGCTTGCATGATGACAGCGCAGGAGGCCCAGGAAGGCCGCCTGCTGCGCTTCCCCGACATCTATAAAGACAAAATCGCATTCATGTACGGCGGCGATCTCTGGCTCGCATCAAGCGCGGGAGGCGCGGCGCGGCGTATTACTTCGCATCCCGGCCGCGAGTTGTTTCCGAAATTTTCGCCAGATGGAAAATGGCTGGCCTTTACCGGCCAATATGATGGCAACTTCAACGTCTATGTCATGCCATCGGATGGCGGTCAACCGAAACAACTGACTTACTATCAGGGCGCGGCACAACCGCTCAGCGATCGCATGGGAGTGCTGAACGAAGTCATCGGCTGGACGCGGGATAGCAAGAACGTTGTTTTTCTTTCGCGCCGGTTCGCTGAAAATGGATGGGCGAAGCGGCCCACTACGGTCAGCATCGATGGTGGATTGCCTCAGCCCATGCCGATGGACGATGGCGGCCTGCTTTCGTTCTCCGCCGACGGCACCAAGATCGCCTACAACCGAATCTTCCGCAATTTCCGGCAGTGGAAGCGCTACACCGGAGGCATGGCGCAGGACATTACGATCTATGACATCAAGAATAATGTCGTAGATCAGGTTATTCCGCATACCGATTACACGGATACATTTCCCATGTGGCGCGGAAACACGATCTATTTTACTTCCGATCGCGGACCCGAGCACCGGTTCAATATCTACAGTTATGACTTGGGAAGCAAGCAGATCGAGCAACTTACTAAGTTCGACGAGTTTGATGTCATGTGGCCGAGTCTCGGGCCCGACTCGATTATTTTCGAAAACGGCGGATATCTCTATACCTTCGATCTTCAGAGTCATCAACCGAAAAAGTTGACCATCTACGTGAATGGCGAGCGCGATCAGGCCATGAAGCATTGGGCGAACTCGAGCCACAATATCACCGACTTCAATATCGCACCCGATGGAAAGCGAGCCGTGTTCGCGGCACGCGGCGAAGTGTTTACCGTTCCGGCCAAGGAAGGAAGCATCCGCAATCTCACAAATTCGCCGGGAGTTCGCGAGCAGAAGGTGGCGTGGTCGCCGAATGGGCAGTGGATCGCCTATGTCTCCGATCGTACCGGAGAAGATGAAATTTATATAACTCCACAGGATGGATTAGGCCCTGAACAACAGATCACCAGCGGGCACAAAGGATTCATGTTTACACCGGCATGGTCGCCGGATAGCTCGAAGATTGCCTGGGCCGACCAAACACTCAAGCTCTGGTATGTCGACATCAAAAACAAGAAGCCAGTGCTGGTGGATAGTGCCAAGTATTTCGAGATACAGAATTATAACTGGTCGCCAGATAGTAAGTGGCTGGCTTATGACAAGAACTTAGACACGGGCTTTGCCGTGGTGTATCTGTATAGCTTAGCCGACCGACAAATCACTCCGATAAGTTCAACGCTGGAGAACAGTTATTCGGCTGTGTTCGATCCGGATAAGCGCTACTTATACTTCTTGTCTGATCGCGACTATAATGAGGTACTCGGAAACATTGACTTTGAGTTTGCGAATCCTAAGACGACCCGCGTGTATGTCGTCACGCTAACCGCGGATGAGCCGTCACCATTTCCAGCGTTGAGTGACGAGGTGAACGTGAAGAGCGAAGAGCCGGCGGCGACCGCGCCGATGCCGGAATCGAATAAGAAGAACCAGAAGCAGCCGCCAGACAGGAAGAAGGAAGAGGAAGCTAAAGGAGAGGAGAAAACGGTAGAAACCGCCACTAAAGAGCCTCCTAAAGTCTTTCGAATTGACCTCGATGGCATCGAGAATCGGATCGTCGCGCTCGCCGTTCCGCCTGCCCAGATTGGTAGTTTCGATGCTTCGAAGGACGCAATCTACTACTCGACTTCACCGATTCGAGGGCTGTCAGGGCCGATTGCCGGAGAAAATCCGGCGATCCATGCTTATGATTTGAAGGAGCATAAAGACAAGGTGTTGCTCGAAGGCGCCGATCATTTCGCGCTCTCGTTCGACGGTGCGAAATTGTTATATCGCGCGGAGGGCGACGGACCATCTGGCATCATCGATGCCAAGCCCCCCGACTCGCCGCACAAGGTCGGGGACGGCGCGCTCAAGTTGGATGGGATGCGGGCGCAGGTTGACCCTCCACAGGAATGGAAGGAAATCTTCAACGAGGTCTGGCGGCAGGAGCGCGATTACTTCTTTGAGGCGTCGATGAATGGTGTCGATTGGCAGAAGATCAAGGATAAGTATGCGCAGTTACTTCCCTATGTCGCTGATCGTTACTCGCTGACTTA
>JBEKXO010000294.1:0-4660 GCA_049511995.1 Terriglobales bacterium | reverse complement strand
CTCCGATCCCTTCCAGCTCATGATGATGCAAGGAAAACTCTACGGTGGCGGCAAATTTCAGGACGGTGTGGGACAAGCCTTGGGATGGTCGATGAATCTGGGCTACTCGGTTCGAGACACCAACGAACTCGGTGGCATGCATCTTACTAAGTACACCGAAGCCGAGATCGCGGACATGTATTACCTCGGCAATCTTACCCAATCCTATCTGTTAAAGAAGAACCTGATTTGGCTTGGGACCGAAAAGCTGGGCGAGAAGCAGGTAGAAAAGGATGGAAAGAAGGTCACCGTAGATCGCAACAACTACATTGCTCGATTTAGTGACGGAACGGTCTCCACGGTTCTTGATGATGGTTCCTGGACAGTCGTTGATCACGATTTCAAAAGCGTCGACGGTCAACGACGCGTAATTCCAATTGGTGACAAAGAGATTGTTCTCTACTCGGTAGATGGCGGCGCCGTTGATTGGACTCTTCCCTCGCCGTGGGCGGGGGCGAGGATATCCGCAACTCCGGTCGATTCAAGTTCTGGGACAGCGCAAGGTTATATCGTTGGCTCCGACAGTAAAGTGGAGATTCCAACGAAGGGCAGAACTGCCTACATCTTGAAGCGGCTGAACTGAAATGCGGCCGAAGTCTCGTTAGTGCGACTCGCGCGGGATTTCGTCGCCGCGACAACCGACGAGGAAATCTAGATCGGCGCCGGTGTTCGCTTGCATCACCCGCTCCACATAGAGTTGCTGATAGCCACCTTTCATCGTAAGAGCGGGAGGCTGCCACAGCTTCAGGCGCTGATCCAACTCAGCCTGCGATACTTCAACCTGGATACTACGGGCTTCCACATCTAACGCGATGACATCGCCGCTGTGCACGACGGCGAGATTTCCGCCCACTGCGGCTTCGGGACAAACATGAAGCACGACTGTGCCGTAGGCGGTCCCGCTCATACGCGCATCGGAAATGCGCACCATGTCCGTGATGCCGCGCTTGATCAGCTTGGCCGGCAGACCCATATTGCCGACTTCGGCCATTCCGGGATAACCCTTTGGTCCGCAGTTCTTCAAAACAAGAATGCAATTCTCATCGACATCAAGGTCGGGATGGTCGATGCGTTCCTTGTAGTGTTCGATGTTTTCGAATACGACGGCGCGGCCACGGTGTTGCATGAGATGCGGAGAAGCGGCGGAGGGCTTGAGCACCGCACCGTCGAGCGCCAGATTCCCGCGCAGAACGACGATGCCGCCATGCTCGACAAGAGGATTTTCCAGTGGGCGAATCACTTCGGGATTCCAGTTGAGAGCAGTCTGGCAATTCTGCCAGATGGTCTTGCCGTTGACGGTTAGAGCATCGCGATGAATGAGGTTGCGCTGGTCGAGCGCTCGAATGACGGTGGGCAGCCCCCCGGCGTAATAAAAATCTTCCATCAGGTAGCGGCCGGAGGGCATTAGATCCACGAGTGTGGGGACATTCCGGCCGAAGCGATCCCAATCGTCGAGCGTAACTTGTAGGCCAATGCGCCCGGCGATCGCGAGAAGATGAATGACCGCATTGGTCGAACCGCCCACCGCTCCGTTGATGACAATTGCGTTCTCGAATGCTTTCCGCGTCAGAATCTGGGCGATCCGAAGATCATCGCGCACCATTTCGACGATGCGGCGGCCGGCGGTGTGGGCCAGAACGTAGCGGCGCGAATCCACGGCCGGGATGGCGGCGTTTTGAGGAAGCGCGAGGCCGAGGGCCTCGACCATGCACGCCATCGTCGAGGCCGTGCCCATGGTCATGCAATGGCCGGCGGAGCGCGACATGCAGGCTTCGGCTTCCATGAAATCCTGCGCACTCAAAGTGCCGGCCTTGAGCTCTTCGCTGAAGCGCCACACCGCGGTTCCCGAGCCAATGTCCTTGCCGCGGTATTTTCCATTGAGCATGGGGCCGCCAGAAACGACTAAAGCGGGCACGTTGCAACTTGCGGCTCCCATGACCAGCGAGGGTGTCGTCTTGTCGCAGCCGCACAACAGAACGACGCCGTCGATCGGGTTGGCACGGATCGACTCTTCGACATCCATGCTGACGAGATTGCGGAACAGCATAGCGGTGGGCCGCATGTTGGTTTCGCCCATCGACATGACCGGAAATTCGAGCGGGAACCCGCCCGCCTCCCAGACGCCGCGCTTGACGTGTTCGGCAATTTGGCGGAAGTGCGCGTTGCAGGGCGTGAGCTCCGACCAGGTATTGCAGATGCCGATGACTGGTCGTCCGTCGAACACATGGTCGGGCAGTCCCTGGTTGCGCATCCAGCTGCGGTGCACAAAGCCGTCTTTGTCTGCCTTCGCGAACCACGCGGCGGAGCGATACGTGCGCTTCTCGTTCGACACGGAATCAGGCATGAAATTGGAAGTCCCTTCCGATTGACTTTACGCCGTTTTGGCCTCTTGAACGTTATCTCGAGTGCGCGGATTGCAACAACGATGACGGCGAGCCGCGAACAGCGAACGACGAACGACGATCCGAATGTTAACAACAGTGTTGACATTCAGCAAACCGCCGTGAATAATCTTTCCTCTCGGACTAAATCACTTGAAACATTTCTCGCGATACATTGCATGCGCCGTTTTGCTGCTAGGTTTGCTGGCGAATTGGGCCAAAGCGTCCAGTCTGGACGCCGCGCTGGACGAGTCAACTGAACTCCAGCCAGGCAACCAGTGGCTCAAGGGACATCTACTCGAAGATCACGCAAAACTGCCATTCTCATTCGTGTACGACAGGCAGGGGTCGGGCGCTCTGCTGCAAGATTGGCCAAAAAAAACGGAGACCAGGCGACTCGACAACGCTCGCACGGAACATATCGTGATTTGGACCGACCCGAAGTCAGGGTTGCAGCTCCGTATAGAAGCCACGGAGTTCGCGAACTCTGCGGTGGTGGAATGGACCGCGTATTTCAGGAATGACGGCAAGCAAGATTCGCCAATCCTCGAATATGTTGAACCGCTCGATGTGTCGTTTGCGGTGACGGGAAGCGGCATACCGACAATTCTCTATTCCAAGGGATGCGGCGGCATGGATACCTATGCGCTGGTGAAGAAGCCGTTGAATCAGCTCGAATCATTTCAGATTTCGAACGAGGGCGGCGGGAAGACGGGTGAGGCGATACCGTTTTTCGATATTCAGACGAGCGGCGGCGGCCTGATCGGGGCGGTGGGATGGCCCGGAAAATGGGCGATCAATTTCTCGCGCCCAACCGAGGCAGCGATTGCGATCACTGCCGGAATGGAAACAACGCATCTCTCGCTGCATCCCGGCGAAGAAATTCGAACGCCGGAAATACTCTTGCTGCCGTGGCAAGGAGACGATATCGACGCGCACAATATCTTGCGGCATCACATTCTGAAATATCACACGCCGCAATACGACGGTAAGCCGGTGGTTCTGCCCGTTTCGTTCACGGGATGGGGCGGAATGAAAACTTCCACCAGCCTGCGCCTGATCGATCAGATCACGAAAGAGAACATTGGCTTTGAGAACTTCTGGATGGACGCCGGATGGTATGGCGCGGACCGTCCAGTCGATGAGTTTCAGGTATTCGGAAAAGAAGATTGGTTCCTGCACGCAGGAAATTGGCGGGTCAATCAAGTTCCTCATCCCGATGGAGGCCTCCGACCAATCAGCGATGCCGCTCATGCCAAGGGAATGAAGTTCCTGCTCTGGTTTGAACCGGAACGGGCAGTCGTCGGAACGCCGCTGACGATTCAGCATCCTGACTGGTTTATCGGAGAAGTCACCACTCATTTTGAAGGCAACACCGCCCGCCCGCTGGTGAAGTTCCGCCTGTTTGATTTCGGCAATCCCGCCGCCCGCCAATACATGATCGATTCCATGTCGGAACTCATCGACAAACAGGGCATCGACATTTTTCGGCAGGATTGCAACTTTGGTCCCGCCCCTTTCTGGGCGCAGAATGACGCCAGCGATCGCCAGGGAATTACTCAAATCCGCTACGTGCAAGGTCTGCTGGAGTTTTGGGACGGGCTGCGGCGCAAGCATCCACAGCTTATTCTTGACATTGTCCAGCGTGGAGACCTGGAAACGATTTCGCGGGCCGTCGATCTCAGTCGCGCCGATTATCCCGTGTCGCCGGATGCGGATCCGATTGGGGCGCAGGTCAGCACAGAGGGCCTCGCCTATTGGCGGCCACATTTTGGCACAATAATGCAGATTCGACCGCTCGATACCTATCATTTTCGAAGCGGCTTCGCTCCGGGTTTGGGTTTCGCTCTTTTCAACGGTGCGGGCTATCCGAATCAGGTCGGCAAGTTTATCCCGCCCGATTTTCCGTTCGACTGGATGCGCGCCATGGTCGCGCAACTCAAACTTGTGCGTCCTTATTATTATGGCGACTACTATCCTCTATTGCCGTGCAGCGCCAACTCGGATTGCGCGATAGACCCGCGGCAAGAGCGAAGCGCCGCCTTCGAGTGGGCGGCATGGCAATTCAATCGCCCCGAGAACGGAGACGGAATGGTGCAGGTTTTTCGGCGGGATGACGCCGAAGAAACGGCTGAAGACTTTCGCCTACGCGGGCTCGATGCAGCAGCAACCTATGAGGTCACCAATCTTGACTTGCCAACACCGACTAAGGTTTCAGGAAACGAATTGATGCAACAAGG
>JBEKXO010000293.1:0-4706 GCA_049511995.1 Terriglobales bacterium | reverse complement strand
GGCGACTCGCCGGTCTTCTCGGTGTAGCCGGCATGGCGTAACTCGGCCGCCATCTTGGCGACGGTCATCTTCGATCCAACTCGCACCACCTCCGGCGCGGCAAAAATCTTGGCCGAGGAGGAAAAAACCGGACTGCGGAAACGCTGCTCAATGATGCGGTCGTACTTCACATACCAGTAGACAAAGACTCCGACCACCAGCATCGACACGCAGAGAAAACTGAGCAAGGCAAGGCGTACCAGGGGATCGTTGGCCAGCAGGCGGTTTCCGCCGCGGCCTCTTCCCCGCTGGCTGGCGCTTCGGGATGACGGGATTTTCAGCTTAATGGCCATGAACACAACTATGCTTCATGCTTGAGAGCAATTCGCAGCCCGCAATCGATTCGGTGGCGTTGTTATTGATTCTAAATCACCGAAAGGCCGTTACCAGCATTTGGATGCGTGTCAAAGAATGGACGTGGTGTGGGAGTGGATTTGCGAGGATCGTAAGCTTTTGGCGGCGCGGAGAAAAGTCATGAACCACCAAGGTCACTAAGCACCACGAAGGGTTGTTTTCCGGTTTCCCTTCGCGTGCCTTAGTGGCCTTGGTGGTGAGCGGTTTCGCAAACTCGCACAAATAGTTATTCGATCTCGCGCACCTGCTTTGGAAGCGCAGCTCCGGCGGCGGCCAGCAACATTAATCCACCTGCCAGCAGAAACATGTACTTCAAGCTCCACGCAACCAGGAACCCCGCAACTGCGAGAGAGATTGGCGCAATTCCGTAAGCAGCCAGCATGAGGACGCTCGCCACACGCCCGCGCACTGCGGCATCGATTCGCTGCATGGCCCAGGCGCCAATGTGTACATTGACCAATCCTGCTGCCGCACCCATGATCACCAGCACGCTGGCGATACTCCAAACAGCTTCCATGAGGCCAATGGTCCCGAGGCAGAGGCCCAATACTACTGACACTGCCAGAATCATGATGCCGCGCCGCCGAATTTTCCACACTCCCGCTAGCAGCGCACCCATTAAGCTTCCCGCGGCCACCGCCGAGATCACAAGTCCATACGCGGCGGGTGAGCCGAATTTCGTCTTGGCCAGATATGCCAGTCCAATCGCCACCGGCCCGGATACGCAGAAATTCATAATTGTCGCCAGCAGCATCAGTGAACGCAGCGGAACATCTTTCCCCACGTACGCGATTCCCTCCGCGATCGAATGCCACACTGCCTTTCGCGCAGTTTGAGCTTTTGGGGGATCGGGCAGCTCCCACAGCGCGCCGATTATAAAGAGGAAGCTGATCGCGTCCACAAAGAACGCCCACGCCACGCCCAGCGTCTTGATCACAAACCCCGCCGGCACTGGACCGAGAATTGTAGTCAGTTGCCCTGTGCTCTGGCTGACCGACGATGCCGCGACCAGTTGCTCACGCTTCAAGAGCGAGGGCATGAAGGCCGTTTGCGCGGGGACGGCAAACGCATCGGCCACACCAAAAGCAAATGCCAGAGCAAAGAGCTCCCACGTCCGCAAAATATGCAGCCAGACTAGAACGCCAATCGCCGTGACCAGAATGGTGCGCGCCGTCGCCGTGGCCATCATGATCTTGCGCGCGGAAATGCGATCGGTGACCGCTCCGCCCATCAGCATGAGGAGTGCGCGCGGAATCGCGCCCGCCATCATGATCGCGCCCATGGCCACAGCGGAACCAGTCTGCTGCAAGACGAGCCAGGGCAAGGCGACGAGATAAAACTGATCGCCGAGAAGCGAAATGGTCCCGCCGATCAGCCAGAGGCGATAGTTTGGATTACGAAGCGGATGTTGGACCCTAGCATTAGCGATAACGGAAGCCGGAACGGTTGCGGCAGTCGCCATAAAACCCTCCTCAGAATAAGAAATTGGCCGATGGGAAGGCCCGGGAATCGACTGCGGGATATGGCCGGATTTCTAGTTTGTAAATGTATATTTACATTTACATTTATGTCAAGTATTATTTTCCTCGCCTGATATAAAGGGAGCCATGGCCACGAAGACACTCGCTCCGCAGCAGGCCCGTAGCCGGGAATCCACACGAAAGCTGCTGAAAGCGGCGGCCGAAGTGCTGGGGCAACACGGGGTCGATGGCGCTACCATCCCGCGCATTGCCGAGCACGCGGGATTGACGCCGGGCGCCATCTATCGCCGCTTCCACGATAAAGAGGCGCTGCTCGAGACCATGATCATCGGCATCCTCGAGCGGCAGGACGAGAGGTTGCGCATCGCGCTCACGCCCGCCATGGCGCGGCAGATTCCGCTGTCGGTGTTTGCCGAGCAGCTCATCACCAGCATGCTGGTCAGCTACCGCGCCAATGCCAGCCTATTGCGCGCTCTGCGCCAGTTCGCGCAAGGGCGCGATAACACGGCTTTCTATAAGAAGGTGATCAAGCTGGAGATGCGTACTTTCGAATACCTGGTCGAGTTGTTTCTGATCCATCGAAAAGAGATCAAGCACCCGGAGCCGAAAACAGCAGTGTCATTCGCGGTGATGATGCTGACCAGCACCCTCGTAGAATTAATACTTGTCGATCACGATATGAAGAATTGGCAGGCCGTGATTCCAAAAGATGATCAAACCCTCAAGCGCGAACTCCTGCGCGCTTTTTTGAGTTATCTCGGAGTTGAGCAAAAACTGAGAGCCGAAAGCTGAGAGCGAACAGCTGATCTTTTAGAACACGCCCTTGTTTTTCGTCGAAGGATGGAACTCAAGCGTGGTCGAGTACCCGGGTAATTCTATCTGAACGCTGTATTCGGCTTCTATGTTGAGACTGCCGTTGCCCATGCCGCCCACCCGCGTCACCTTCACCTGTTTCGGCGTCAGCTCAATATCGTAGTTGCGCGCCTGCTTGATCACCGTTTCGCGGATGTCTTCTTCCGTGCGCGTAGTGTAGGTGGCCTGCAAGGCTTCGGTCTTGATCGAATCCTCGAGCTCGTAGTTCGCGAAATAGGGCGGAATCACCTTCAGCCCCACAAACGCCAGCGCCGCGAAAAGGGCAAACCCGAAGATCAATTTCAATGTTGCCATAAGGAAACAACTGCCCAATCGCTGGTTGCGACGTCGATCACGAGTTCTCCAATGTGCTCAGACGCTGCCGCTTAGTGGCGAGCCCGGAGCAGTCCCTGGAGATACTCGGTTATGGCAGAAATCTTAACGTCCTCCTTGTGCAGAGTCGAGCGCTGAACGACTTCCACGGTATCTTCGGTAACCTTCTTTCCCACATTGATTCTAAAGGGGATACCAACCAAATCGGCGTCCTTGAACTTCACCCCAGGCCGTTCGTCGCGATCATCGAGCAAAACGTCATGGCCGGAGGCCTCAAGCTGCTGCGCAATTGACTCGGAAGCCGCGCGAATCGCCTCATCTTTGGAGTTCGTCGAAACCACCACCACCTCGAAGGGCGCGATCGAAGGTGGCAGCCAGAATCCATTTTCGTCATTACTCTGCTCGATCGCCGCCGTCAAAATGCGCTCGATGCCGATGCCATAACTGCCCATGATCGGAGCAACTTCCTTGCCGTTGCGGTCGAGCACGTGCGCGCCCATCGACTCCGAGTACTTGTAGCCGAGCTTGAAGATGTGACCGATCTCAACTGCCGTATCGATGCGCAGCGGCGAGCCGCAATTCGGACAGTCTTCGCCGGCCGTCACGCCGCGCAGATCGACGTAGGCCGTTGGCTGAAAATTCTTCCCCGGCGTCAGGTGCTTGACGTGATAGTCCTCTTTATTAGCGCCGCCGATCAGGTTGGTGCGGCCTTCGAGCGCTGCATCGACTAACAGAATCGGTTTGCCCGAATCGTTCATGTCGCGAGCCCACTCCGTGCCGAGCGGACCCAGATATCCCGCAGGCGCGCGAAACAACTCGCGAATCTCATCTTCCTGCATGGGACGCGTCGTCTTCCCTCCTAGCGCAGTCGAGAGCTTCGCCTCATTCATCTGATGATCGCCCCGCATCAGCAGTACAACGGGCCGCGTGCGAGCCTTTCCCGTTTTTGTATCGCCCTCGGTGATCACCATCGCCAAGGTTTTGATCGTGTGCTTCTGTGAAACGCCGAGAAACCGCGCCACGTCCTCAATTGTCTTCTGCCCCGGAGTATGCACCTCCAGCAACCCACCATCGCCCTCGCTCGCGAGGTCTTCGACCGAAGCTAGCTTCGACGCAGCCTTCTCCATATTCGCCGCGTAGCTGCACTTCTCGCAGCTCACCACCTGGTCCTCGCCCGCCGGAGTGCGCACCATGAACTCCTGCGACTGCGATCCGCCCATGGCGCCCGAGTGCGCATCGATCACCATATACTTCAACCCGCAGCGATCGAAGATGCGGCAATAGGCGTCGTAATGCTTAAGATAGGAAACGTCGAGACCGGCCGCATCGATGTCAAACGAATACGAGTCCTTCATAATGAACTGCCGCACCCGCAGCAGCCCCGACTTAGGCCGAGGCTCGTCGCGAAACTTCGTCTGAATCTGATACCAAATCTGCGGCAGCTGCTTGTAGCTGCGGAGCTCCTTGCGCGCGATGTCGGTCATGACCTCCTCATGCGTCATGCCGAGACAAAGATCGGCGCCCTTGCGATCCTTGAGGCGAAACATGTTCTCGCCCATGGTCGTCCAGCGTCCGCTAGCTTCCCAGATTTCGCGCGGATTCAACGCGGGCAAATAAAATTCCTGCCCAATCTTGTCCATCTCTTCG
>JBEKXO010000292.1:0-4741 GCA_049511995.1 Terriglobales bacterium | reverse complement strand
GGCACCGGAACCGCGCCAACCCAGCACACCGTCGACCTCAGCTGGACCGCCTCCGCTGACGCGGTAGGCTACAACATTTACCGCGGCACCACCTCCGGCGGCCCCTACACCATGATCAACTCGTCGCTCGACAGCAACACCGCCTACACCGACAGTACCGTCGTCTCCGGCACGACGTATTACTATGTGGCAACGGCGGTCAATTCCGGTTCGGAAGAAAGCGGCTACTCCAATCAAGCCACCGCCGTCATCCCGACTCCCTAAGCTGGCAGTAACTACCAAAGCAACTCACGGGATCACGGCGCGTGTCTCGTCCGAAAACTTACTCTCATGGCCAGCTTGATCCACGCCTGTCACCACGTAGAAATAGGTCCGGCCTCTATTAACCATGCGATCTTCATACTTCGGCTCTCGAATGCCCGATGCGAGTTTCACATAGGGACCACCGGAAGTCGTGCTCCGGTACAAGTTGTAGCTGACAATTGTGCTTCCAGCCGCCGCACGCGGTGCCTGCCACGTAAGCGCAACGCTATGGGGCCGTGCCTTGCAGCCGCCCGCCAGTCCAAAATAGAGCAGAGAGCACAACGCCAGGACTCGCCAGAGTAACTTGTTTCTCATCGACATATAACCATACACAAGCGCGCGAAGGTGCATCTCCTTGCAACTGCCGCAAAAAGTATCATCCTTGACGGCAACATCGAGATAGCAGCACGAATTCAGCCGGCAAGAAAATAGGCCTGCTTTGCCAGTGAACTTGCTCGCAAAGCAGGCTTATTTTTTTGTCCCTATTTACAGGCACGAGTTACATGCGCGGGTTACGAGCGTGTTACACACCCGCAGCCCGGCCCATCAGAATATCCGCGATTCGTTCGCCCGTACGCCCATCCCAAAGCGGCGGTACGGTTCCCTTCTTTGCATTACCGGCAAGCACTCGTCCTAACTCCGCACGCAATTTTTCGCGATCACGACCCACCAATACATTCGTCCCCATCGAGACTGTGATCGGCCGTTCCGTATTCTCGCGTACCGTGAGACAAGGAACGCCGAGATAAGTAGTCTCCTCCTGTATCCCGCCAGAATCGGTGATCACCACCGTCGCGCGCGATTGCATTCCCAGAAAATCAACATAGGGCAGCGGATCGAGCACACGCAACTGTCCCGCCTGCAATCCAAAATCGGCAATGCGTTTCCGCGTTCGCGGATGCGCCGGAAAAATCACCGTCAGATCCCGGTTCACCTCAAGCAACGACTCCAGTATCCCCTTCAGCACCACGCTGTCGTCGACGTTCGCAGGACGGTGCAGCGTAACCAGCGCATAGCGCGACGGCAGATCGTTAGCTTTCTTCTCTAACGTCTTCTTCGCCGCCGGCAACAGCCGCACCAGCGAATCGATCATTACGTTGCCCACACGAAAAATCTTCTCCTCCGAAATCCCCTCCCGCCGTAGATTCTCATCCCCATCCTCCGAGGGCGTAAACAGCAAATCCGCCAGTTGATCGGTCACCAACCGGTTGATCTCCTCCGGCATCGTGCGATCAAACGAGCGCAGCCCAGCCTCGACGTGCCCAACTTCAATCCCCAGCTTGGCGCAAACCAGTACGGTCGCGACCGTAGAATTCACGTCGCCATACACCAGCACCATGTCCGGCTTCCGTTCGACAACGACCGGCTCCAGCCGCATCATAATCTCCGCCGTCTGTTTCGCATGGCTCCCCGAACCCACCGCCAGATTCACATCCGGCGGCGGAATCCCCAGTTGCTCGAAGAACACATCCGACATATTGACGTCGTAATGCTGCCCCGTATGGACGAGGGTCTGCTCCACATTCTTCCGCCCATTTAAAGCCGTGAGTACGGGAGCGACCTTCATGAAATTGGGCCGCGCACCGACGATATGAAATATCTTCACCAGATCTCCCGTAACGCCGACCGCCAGCTTAATCTATTCGGCCAGAGCCACATGATGTTTCGGTTGCACGTGCAACTCAGTCCGGCGCAGCATCCATAGCAGCACCACCATGACCACAACCGAAATCGCAAGAAAAATAACCCCGCCATTGTGATGGAGCCTGCCGTTGAGAAAGCCCGGATCCACGCGAGTTCCCAGCTCTGCGATGACAAAAATGCGAAGCCCGTTCTTGGCCACCGACAACGGAATCGCCGCCGTCACCAGCAGCAGTTTCCGCCACCATGAACGCAGAAACAGATGCGCCATCACCAGCGTGGTGACCAGCAGCATCAGGCTCGACCGAATGCTGCTGCACTCGCGCGCCACCTCAACCTCCAACCCCGGAATCGTCACTCTGATTCCGTCCTGTGCCACCGGAACCCCCGCGGCCCTGAACATAAGGCTAGCCGCGACCGCCGACTGCTGCTGCAAAAATTCGACAATCCATTTCAAGACAAACTCTGGAATAGGAACGATCAAGAGAAGAAAGCAAAGAGGAAACAGAAACCGCTCGAAAATTCTAGCTCCAAAGCAAAAAATGATGCTCCCGATCCACCACGTAGCCAACGCAAGCATGGAAAGCGAGAGCGCAACATCTCCATGCACGCCAAGCCCCCATCTCGCATAGCCGCCAATCAACAATGCCACCAGGAGAACAGCCGCTCCAGCACCGAAGCTCGGCCGCGCCTCGACTCGCGCTATCTTCGAGTCGAGATAAATGAGCCCGGCACTAAGAGGAACAATAAGAAGGATGTGAGTATAAGCATCATTCGCCAGCGCCAGCTCAAATGTCGCGGCCAGCGGACGCCACCACAATAAAATCGATGCCGCGCACAAAAAAACAAACAAAATTTGACTGCGCGACGCCGTAATCATAGTTTCTTGTATCAGCTTTTAATCTAACATCTGCGGCAGGTTTCTACGGGAGGAAACTGGTTTTGAAAGGGTTGAAGATCCGCACGTCTAGGTGCCTAGCAATTAAGACGATGCATGGCACGTTATTTCATTAGCGCACGCTAAAAACAGCGATACTCTCAGCGGGCAGTGACAGATGAACTCTGCCGTTCACCATCTCCGCCGGCGTGTTGCCAAAGACTGCCTGCAACTGCCGCGTACTTTCAAGCGGCGTTTTTTCGACGGGAATACTCAGTTCGCGAGTGGTCAGTGCGTTGTTGTAGACCACCAGTAGTTTATCTTTATCCTGCGGAGATTCCCGCACAAACGCATAGTAACTATCGTCCCATCCGATATGCCACTGCTTTCCCGTCCTCAGCGCCGGATGGCTCCTGCGCAGCACCAGCAGCGTTTGCACATGCGCGAACACATCCTGCTCCTCAACGGTACGTCCGCTGGCCGTAAAGGCATTGTGCTGATCGCCCGGGAAGCCTCCCGGAAAATCCCGCCGGTTATCCGGATCGTCGCCCCCCTGCATTCCGATCTCATCGCCCGAATAAATCTGCGGAATCCCCCGCAAAGTCAGCAGCAGTGAAAACGCCGCTTTGAGCTTAGCGGCATTGCTTCCCTTCTCGCTCACGAAGCGCCGGTCGTCATGATTGCCGATGAAAGTTACAAGCGTCTCCGGATGCGTATACAGTTCGTCGTGCCGCAGAACTTCGACAATCTTCTCCATCGGCGCGCCTTGAATAACGACGTCGCGCAAAGCGTGGCAGAGCGGAAAGTCGAAGACCGTGGCTAGGCCAGAATCGACGCCGTCAAACTGCGCCCGCCCACCCTCAAAGAATGACGTGATTGTCGAATCCGGGTCAGCCACTTCGCCCACATCCATAACCTGCGGATAAACCATCCGCGGATAAATCTCATGCAACCGCTCGTGCCATCCGCTCCAGAACTGCCGCGTCGAATACGGGAATGTATCCAGCCGGAATCCATCCAACGCGGCGATCTCTGTCCACCACATCGCATTCTGTGCCAGATACACAGCGAGCTTGGGGTCATCCGGATTCAAATCGGGCAATTTGTTCGCGAACCAGCCATCGAGCGTGTTGCTATATTCGCGCGGCGAAGCGTGCGGATCGACCAGCCCTGAGAAGCTATAAGACGGCTCAAGATGATGCGCCGGCGTGCCGTGAATCCAGGTAGGCGTCGGCGGATCATCCGCCCACGGATGACGCGGACCGGTGTGATTGACTACGTAATCAATCAGCACCTTCATTCCCAGCCTGTGTGCATCAGCAACCAGCGCCTGATATTCCTGCATCGATCCCATGTGGTCATCGAGCGCATAAAAATCGACCACATGATAACCGTGGTAGTCGGAGTTGGTGTTCTTCCACACCGGAGTCAGCCAGAGAGTATTCACTCCGAGATCACGCAAATAATCGAGATGCTCGCGAACCCCGCGCAGGTCGCCGCCGTGATACGCCATAGAATTGCTGCGGTCATAAATTCCATCGGAACCGGAAGGCCGATCATTCGAAGGATCGCCATCGGCAAAGCGATCAGGCATGATCAGGTAGATCACATCGTCGCGATTAAAGCCTTCAAACCGCCCACGCAAATCGGCACGCGCCAAAAGCGGCAATTGGATTGACGTTGAACCTGATGCAGTGCTCAACCTGAGCTGCGCAGTCTCAGTACGCGAAGACGAGATCTTCAATCGCACGAAGAGATAATGGCCATTCGCCGAACCATCCACACCCCGAACCACCACTCCTTTCGAAGCGCTCACAGCCCGCGCACCAAAAAGATTTTCGCCGGTAAGCAGCAGCGTAAAATCAGGCGTGTAATTTACCCACCAGTTCGGCGGCTCAACTTTATGAACCGCCGGCCCCC
>JBEKXO010000291.1:0-4793 GCA_049511995.1 Terriglobales bacterium | reverse complement strand
CGGTAAACCTCGGGGCCTCACTGGCCGCCTCAGAACAGCCTACGCTGATCGTCGATTGCGATCCTCAGGGAAACACTACCAGCTCTCTGGGATTTCCAAAGGACCCGGCCCGCAGAACGCTCTACCAGGCGCTTGTGCTGGATGAGCCGATCGAGCGGATTACCATCGACACGCAAGTTGGGGGATTGCAGCTGATTCCATCTGATAAGAACCTGGTGGGGGCGACCGTAGAGCTGGTGTCTGTGGAAAGACGGGAATATCGCCTTAAAGAGGCATTGCAGAAGGTGCAGGATCGGTACGCTTACATACTGATCGATTGCCCTCCTTCTCTGGATCTTCTTACTTTGAATGCTCTGGCAGCGAGCAATTCGGTTCTGGTGCCCATCCAGTGCGAGTACCTGGCGTTAGAGGGGGTCTCGGAGCTTATCGACACGCTTATGCGGTTGCGGAGGACTATTAACCCTGCCTTAGGGATCGAAGGCATCCTTCTTACCATGTACGATGACCGGACGACGCTCTCAAAGCAGGTTGCCGCCGACCTTAGGAGCTTTTTCGGGGCGCAGGTTTTTGAGAGTGTCATTCCGAGGAATGTTCGACTTGCGGAGGCACCGAGTCACGGGATGCCTATCATTTTCTATGACATACATAGTAAGGGTGCAGAGAGTTACATCCAATTGGCCAGGGAGGTGATTGCGAATGCCCAGAAACGCGTTGGGACGGGGGTTGAGCGCGCTGATACGGGAACCGCACGAGGAGGACTCGCAGCAGTCGCAGCGGCCGCAGGAGCAGCCGGTGGCGATGACGGCGGAAGCAGCGGTAGCGGGAGCGGCAACAGCGGCGGCTAGGGCTCTGGCTGCTGACCAAAGACAGGATGATGGGTTGCTGCACGCAGACATCGATCTGATCGACCCGAGCCCTTATCAGCCGAGGACTACCTTCCGCGAAGAGGCGCTGAACGAGCTCGCGCAGTCGATCCGGGCCAGCGGCATCGTGCAACCGCTGGTGGTGCGTCGGATGGGCGGCCGCTACCAGCTTATCGCGGGTGAGCGGCGCTGGCGCGCGGCGCAACGGGCGCAGATGAGCCGCGTTCCAATCGTCGTTCGCGACGTGCCGGAAGAAACCGCACTGGAGATGACGCTGGTCGAAAATCTCCAGCGCGAGGATTTAAACCCCATCGAGCAAGCGCACGCGTTTCAAAAGCTGACCGATGATTTCCATCTCACGCAGGAACAGGTGGCCGAGAAAACCGGCAAGGACCGAGCGACCATTGCTAATCTTGTCCGGCTGCTGAAGCTTGAGGCTCCTATCCAGGAAATGCTCGCCGAGGGAACACTTACAGCCGGGCATGGGCGGGCGCTCCTGGCGCTGCCAGACGCCGCAACCAGGCTGGACGTCGCACGACGAATCGCGAATGGTGGTATGACTGTGCGGCAGGTGGAGCGGCTGGCAGCGCGTGGTCCGCGGATGCCTCCCGTGCCCACGTCGCGAAGCGTCGACCCCAACACGAAGGCCGCGCTGGAGGACCTGCAAAGGAGATTCGGGACGCGTGTCCTGCTGCACTCGGGGAAGGTGGGCGGCGCAGGACAGTTGATCTTTGAATACTACAGCGATAGTGATTTAGCTCGGCTCTACGATCAGCTAATGAGAGAATGAACCTGCGCAGCGGAACAGATTTCGCCTGCTGCATAAGGAGTGTGAATGCCCTGGGGTTGGTTCGATCACAAGCACGACCATTCCGGCGAATGGACCGGCTTTCTCGAGCAGGGAGTGAAGTTGGATGGGAAGCTCGAGAGCCAAGGCACCTTTCGCATTAACTCGGAGATGAAGGGGACGCTGGTTTCGCAGGAGATGCTGATCCTTGGAGAAAAAGCCGCGGTGGAAGGCGAAATCCAGGGTAACCAGGTGATTGTCGCGGGGCGATTCGATGGGACGATTCGCGCGGCAAAGAAAGTGGAGATCCAGACGAAAGGAATTATCACCGGGGATGTCTATTCGCCCTGCGTGATCGTCGAGCCTGGGGCGGTCTTCGAAGGGCAATGCCACATTGTTCCGCCGGGCGAAGACGCCAGGGTCATTGTGATTGCGATGCGCTCGGCGGCTACTTCCAACTGATTCGCTGCTTATCACCCTCGCCAGAATTCCTACGCTATAATTCCAGGCACGACGCGGGAGGCGCGGCTTTTTGTCTGAATCCGTTCGCTTGACCACGATGGCGAAGTCAGCCGGCTGCGCGGCGAAGCTGAGCCCGAGCATTCTCGATGCGGTGCTGAAGCGACTGCCTCGCGTCACCGATGCGAATGTGCTTGTCGGCTTTGAAACCAGCGACGATGCCGCGATCTATCGCATCTCGGACGAGCTGGCGCTGGTGCAGACGGTCGATTTCTTTACGCCGATCGTCGATGACCCTTTTCTTTTCGGACAGGTGGCGGCCGCAAATTCTTTGAGCGACGTCTATGCCATGGGGGGCCGGCCGATTTCGGCGCTCAGCATCGTGGCATTTCCGGCTTCGAGCCCCGCGTCAATTCTGGAACAAATCATGCTTGGCGGGCTTTCGAAGATGTCGGAAGCGAATTGCAGCGTGGTGGGCGGACACTCGATCCGCGACGACGAGTTGAAATTTGGTTATGCGGTGACTGGATTGATCCATCCGGGGAAGGTTTGGCGCAATGTGGGAGCGCGCGCGGGAGACCGCTTGCTACTCACCAAGCCTTTGGGCACGGGTGTTATTTCCACCGCTGTCAAAAGCGGCCGGGCCGCTGAAACTTCGGTGAAGAGCGCGACGGATTCGATGACGCGCCTGAACCGGACGGCGGCTGAAGTGCTTCGCGAATTGGAAGCGGCCGCAAACAGCGGAGGTTGCGTACACGCGGTTACCGACGTCACCGGATTTGGGTTGCTGGGGCATGCGCGGGAGATGGCCATCGGCAGTGGCGTGTCGATGCGAATCGACTCCGCGGCGGTGGAATATCTGCCGGGGGCGATCGAGGCGGCGCGGCAGCGATTTTTTTCCGGCGGGCTGGCGAATAATCGCGAATTCCTGGAGGGCTGCGTTGGCTTTGAAACGGGCGTTGCGGAGGAAATTCGCGGACTGCTCTACGATCCGCAGACGTCTGGAGGCCTGCTAATCGCGCTGGCGCCTGACTCGGCGCAACGGGCGCTTGGCGCGCTGCTTGCGCGCGAAATTCCCGCAAGACTCGTCGGAGAAGTTGTTGCGAAGCAGTCTCCCCTGCTACGCGTCGCGTGACACGAATGAATCGTGGGCACTCCATCCTTCTACCAATCTGAATGGACCCTGTAACTCATGGAATCACCGGTGCCCTGCTTGGCAAGGGGTTCTTTTCCGACAGGCAGGGACGCGTGGGCATCTTCGCCGCGACGCTGGGAGCTGTTTTCCCCGACATCGATTTTGTGGAGGAAGTCGCGTCGCGCGATCCGATGGCCATCGTGAAGTATCACCGCGGGATCACGCATTCGTTTGTCGCGCTGCCCTTTTTTGCGGCGGCGCTGGCCTGGCTCACGCGCGCGATAGCGAGGCGCCGCGGCATCGAAACGCCCTCGTGGCCCATTCTTACCGTAATTTACGGAGTCGGAATCGCGAGCCACATCCTGCTCGATGGCACCACGTCTTTCGGCACGCGCATGTGGACTCCTCTCTCCCAAAAGCGCGTCGCGTGGGACCTGATGTTCATCATCGATTTCGTCCTCACCGCGTGCGTTTTATTGCCGCAGGTTGTCGCCTGGATTTATGACGGCGAGGCACGCGAGCGTTCCCTCAGCAATTCACGCGCAACGAAAATGTGGGCTCTCTTCAGTGTCGCCGCTGTACTTGTGTGGGTCATGGCGCTCTTCACGGGATATCCTTTCCATCTCTGGATCGTGGCGCTCGCCAGCGCAGCCGTTGCAGCGCTCTTTTTCCTTCCGGGCATTCAGGGCTGGGGCTTTCGCGTCCGGCGTTCGGCCTGGTGCAGGATGGGCATCGGTGCAACCGTTGCTTATGTAGCCCTTTGCATCGTGGTGCATCACGCAGCCCTGGCCCGCGTGCAACAGTTCGCACAAGAGAACCAAATCGCCGTCATGCGCATGGGCGCGCTTCCCATTCCGCCTTCGCTGCTGGATTGGGGAGACGTGATCCGCACTCCCAACGGCGTGTATCAATCGCGCTTCGACTTGCGGAACGCCGAAAGCCCGGCGTTTTACTTTGTTCCGGATTCTCCACCCGATGCTTTCGTAGCGCGCGCCTTGCAGCTCCCCGAGGTGCAGCTTTACTGGCAATTCTCGCGCTTTCCCACCATCCGGACTTCCGTCGAGAGCAGCGATCACATTGTGGATTTCAGCGAGCACCGCTTCACCAACGGAAACCGCCACACGCCGCAGCCGTTCTCGTACCGGGTGGTCTTCGACGGCGCCGGAAATGTGGTTGCCGAGGGATGGCTGCAGACCGGAATGTTCACGCGGATGATGATGCGGATGCAAAAGCCGCCGGCGAAGGAAATTACTCCGTGAAGGTGCTCGTCTTCAGCGACATCCACGGCGATCTAAAAGCGCTCGCGCGCATTGTGGCGCAGACCGCGGACGTCTACATCGACGCCGGCGACCTCGCGACTTTTGGCAAAGGCCTGGAGCGCTGCGGTGAGGTTCTCAAACCGCTCGGCGAGAAGCTCTGGGTGCTTCCGGGGAATCATGAAACACACGACTCCACGCGGGAACTTTCCGAGCGTCTCGGCTTCGTGGATTTTCACCGGAAGGTGCACGCCATCGAATCGCCGGCGGGAATCTCGCATTGGGCGGGGCTG
>JBEKXO010000290.1:0-4801 GCA_049511995.1 Terriglobales bacterium | reverse complement strand
CCGTTGGTTACTTTGCGCAATACGCATCCCTCGCCCCGAGCGACGTAGCCTATCTACTCCTGGCAGACGCCCTCCAACATGCCGGACGCCCCGACGATGCCGCCGCCGCCACTCAGCAAGCCGCACGCATATCTAATGACATAGCCCGTGCCCGCCAGCAAGCCGCCGAGCTCGTCAAGCAATAATCCGACAATTTCGCTGACTGGTATCCGATGGGGGATTTTGAGTGTAATCGCGATGTTACAACAGTTGTGATTGCGAATCGCAGCCGCACGCTGTAGAACTCTTCTATAGAGGGTGATTATGCGGCTCATCTGGGCGGTCGCGCTGACGATTGTGATGTTGGAAAGCGCTTACGCAGGCGACGACGCAAGCGGCCCGGTTTCCTTTCGTCTCGACCTGTCGCAGCCATTCACGACATACTCCATGACCGCGCAGGACAAGATATGGAGTACTTCTCTCGCGACGCGATTCATCTACAAAGGACGGGCGATTCACTTCGTTCGGACATCGCTTCCTTTAATCGTTGACGACAAGACCGTTGGGGGCGCGGTGTATCAAGCGGTGGAGAGGCCAGAGGTGTTTTATGTTGAAACGGGCGATGCCATGTTGAAGTTGGGCACAACATGGGCCTACAACCCCGGTGTTGGGGGCTTCTCGATGCACGCACCGCAGTCGAGAAACTTTATTGTTTGTTTCAACTTCGTTGAAGGCGGCGTGCCGTTTCTGTCGAGTTCACCTGTACGCAAAGGAATTGTCACTTGGAAAGGTCATGACGATTGGGACAGGCTCAAATAGCTGGCCCAACTCTCTAGCTGTTGAAAACAGGCGATTTCGCTCAGAACCCAGTGGTAAAGTCGCAGCCCCATTCAGCGTGGCTGTTGTTCGTTCGACGCGTCGGTTGCTGATCCTGAACAGTCAAACTCTACCCTGACCATCACCGCGACCGCATGACCGTCCTTTTTTGCCGGATCGAACTGCAACGCTTTGATTGAGGCGGATGCTTCTTTTATCTTCTCCAGCCGGAGGCCTTTGGGGGAGTCGGTCGTAAACGACTGCACTCTGCCTCGGGTATCAACCGTCACGGTCAAAACGACCTCGTTCGTCCCAGCCTCCCGCAGCTTCGGTGCGGCGGCTTTGCACATTGCTTGCGGTGGTGTCTGCTTGTTGGTATCCGGTTGTCCGCCTTGTTGTGCGGAAGCCGCCACAGAGTAGACGAGCAAGATCAGAGGCAGGGCCACACTTTTCATCGAAACACTCTACACCGAAAATGGCCGCAAAATTCGATAGTTGATGTAATCAGGCGATTTCACAACTTTGCGCCGTTTGTTCGCCGTCTCAAAACCCACCGCCAATCTGCGGAAAGCTGGACACTGATCGGCCGAGAATCGGTCGCATCATCGTTCGTCCCTCACGTCAGCTAACGGTTAAGTAAGAGCGGTGCCGTTTCCCAACCTCACCCCTTGTGGCTCTAGCCGCTGAGGCGAGGTCGGGCAATCCCCATCCGGTCCTGATCTTCCGTGATCTCGGAAGCATCTCCCCTGCTTGCTAAGCTCGCTATGAGTTCAGGAGGGCCCGTGCCCGCAACCGGTCAGAAGACTGCTTTGCAATCCACTGCTTCCGCGTCGATCAAGATTCTCTACGGCGAGTCGGACGAACCGGCACTCACCGCCCAATCCGCCGAGATGACCAAGGTTGGCCATCGCGTGACCACCGCGCTCGGCCGCCAGGGCGTCATGGAAGCTCTGCGGCGCGATACTTTCGAACTCGTCATCCTCGGCGCCACCTTATCGAAGGACGATCGCCATCATCTTCCCTACATGGTCAAGAAAGCCCACGCCGGAACCAAGGTTCTGGTCATGCACGCGGGCACGCATCACCACGAAGTGGACGCCGCGATCGATCCCAGCCTGAGCATGCATCGCATCCTGGAAAAAATCGCAGCCCTGCATCCCGCGAAAGTCACGTAGGGACAGACGCCCCCGTCTGTCCGCGCGAGTGAAGCTCGCGAATTCTCAA
Source organism: Terriglobales bacterium (assembly GCA_049511995.1). Lineage (GTDB taxonomy): Bacteria > Acidobacteriota > Terriglobia > Terriglobales > Acidobacteriaceae > Acidiflorens. Next base: position 2,782 of record JBEKXO010000290.1, on the reverse strand, counting down.
CCCGCGCGCGCAAGCCGCACTCGCTCCCGCAAAACAAAAAAGGGTCTGGACGAGTGGAGAGAAACCCACCCGCCAGACCATCAGACTTCCAGGCTGACTCCGCCATTCTCGCGATCCTCTTCACACCAGTTGTCACGCGAGTGTCAACATGAAGTAATCTTTTGCGCAAAACTGCCGGGAGGATGTTTCTTGAGAGGCCGCAAAAATTAAAATGGGCCGCCAGCCAAGAAGCGGTGACTCTTCCTTGGCTATCGGCCCATTCGATCCGGACTGGGATCGGAGGTGATACTTGTATGGTAGTCCCCCTGGTCCGTATGTCAAGGATCAACTTTCATTCTTTCGCGAAAGTTGGTCGCGTCCTAAAAGTGGAAAATACCTCGCAAAACGCCCTCCAATCATTGACACATTCCTCGCCACGATGTTAATTTTAATGGTTTTAGAAGAGGCTCTTCTTCCAGCAGAAATAGCCAGCGGGATAAGCCAGCGTAGTCGGTAAGAATTCAGTTCGATCATTAGAAAATGGATCAGACACTCCGTCAACTAGGCCAACTACTGCTCGGATCAGTGCCGACCATCATCCTGCTCGGAACGCTCTATATTCTCTATAATTTTCTCGTCTATCGCCCCCTCCGCGCCGTGCTTGCCGAGCGCCGCGACCGTACTCAGGGCGCCATGGAAAAAGCCCGTGCCGACATCGCCGCCGCCGAGGCTCGCACGGCCGACTACGAGCAGCGCCTCCGCGAAGCGCGCCAGAAAATTTTCAAGAGTCAGGAAGCCCGCCGCCAGCAATCCACCCAGTTGCGCAATCAAATCGTCGCCGAGGCCCGCGCCCGCGCCCAGGAGCAGGTCAAGCAAGCCCGCGCCGCCCTCGAAGAAGATAAGCAACAAGCTATGGACAAACTGGAATTCGATGCCGCCCGCCTCGCCACCGAGATCGTGCGCACCGTCTTGCGCCCAATGGCTTCTCCCTCCCCGGTAGGTGGCCAATGACATCGGTTGTGGCACATCCAGCCAGTTTCGTATCAGGGCATCGCTTTAGCGATGCCACAAAATGCCCGCTATCGAATGCCCCTTCAGGGGCCGGGTTTCGCGTGCTCTCCGCAATCCTTGGCTTATTCACACTTCTGGTATTCATTTCAGTCATCCCCGCGCAAGCCGAAGCGCAAGCACAACCGGCGCAGCCTCAGCAACAGTCATCGCAACCCAAGAAGCAAGCCGACAAGCCCGATCAATCCCATCCTGGCATCGCTGGAGAACTAGTCGAGGAGACTCGCGAAGCCGCCGGCGAAGAAGACGAAGAAAACGTAAAACTCAAGCACGCCTCACCCATCCGCTGGATTGCGCGGAAAACCGGCATGAGTGTTCACGGCGCCCATCTCCTCGCTACGGGCCTGAACTTCGCCATCATCGCCGTCATCTTCATCTGGGCCATGCGCAAGTTCCTCCCCGGATTTTTCCGCAGCCGCAACCAAGCCATCCAGCAGGCTCTGCAGGAAGCCCGCGCCGCCAGCCAGGACGCCAATCGCCGCTTGACCGACATCGAAAATCGTCTCCGCCAGCTCGACGTCGAGATTGGACAAATGCAGGCCGCCGCCGAAAAAGAAGCTGTAGCCGAAGAAGCCCGTATCCAGCAAGCCGGCGAAGAAGAACTTCGTAAAGTGGCGCTCGCCGCCGAACACGAAATCGCGGCCGCCGCCAAGCAAGCCCGCCGCGAGCTCGCCGCTCACACCGCGAGCCTGGCAATCGCCCTTGCCAGCAAGCAAATCAACGTCGACGCCAACACCGATCAGGTGCTCGTCCGCAGTTTCGCCTCCAAGCTCGCCTCCGGCTCGAACGGCGGAAAGGATGGCCAGTAAGTGGCTTCCGTAGTCGGCACCTACGCCCGCGCCTTCGCCGATGTAGCTTTGCAGCCGGGTAAACAACTCGACTCCGACCGCGCCCTGCGCGAGCTATACGGAATGGAAGCTCTGCTGCGGCAAAGCGATCAGCTGCACCGCGTCCTCGAGAATCCGTCCATCCCCAGCGACCGCAAACACGCCGTGCTCGACGCCATCGCAGCGAAGCTGGGCATAATCCCTCAAGTCAGAAATTTCGTGGCCGTAATCACCGACCATAGAAGGTTGCCGCTCTTCAGCGACATCCTGAAGCAGCTGGAGCAGGAACTAAACAACCGTCAGGGCTTCGCCGAAGCCGAAGTCCACAGCGCCCGCCAACTCAGCGATCCAGAGAAAAAAATGCTCGAAGCCGAAATAGCAAAACTGACCGGCAAAAAAGTAAGGGCAAGATACGAACAAGACGCCACGCTATTAGGCGGAGCCGTAGTCCAAGTAGGCAGTACCATTTACGACGGCTCGGTAAAAGGCCAGTTAGAAAGAATAAGGGAGCAGTTAGTAGAAAACTGACGGCCACGAGCCGCGAGCTGCAGGCTTCGGGCAAAGCAATTTGCTCCAAGCTCGCAGCCCGAAGCTCGAAGCCAACAGGGCGGGATAGAAGCCGATCCTGCCAATAAGAACTGATAGCTGACAACTGATAGCTGAAAGCTGACTTTATGGCACAAATCAAAGCAGACGAAATCACGCAACTAATCCGCGAGCAGATCGAGAACTACGAATCGAAAATCGCGGTCGACGAAGTTGGCACCGTCATCACCCTCGGCGACGGCATCGCCCGCGTCTATGGCCTCGACAAAGTCATGGCCGGAGAGCTCCTCAGCTTCCCCCACGGCGTAGCCGGCATCGCCATGAACCTCGAAGAAGATCAGGTCGGCGTGGTCATTCTCGGC
>JBEKXO010000289.1:0-4815 GCA_049511995.1 Terriglobales bacterium | reverse complement strand
GTGATTTCCTCGAAGGTGGCAATCTTCTGCTCGGCGCCGTTTTCGAGGACGGTGAAGTCTTCCTTCTTTAGTCCTGTGATGTGATTGCCTGACTTGTCAGTTACTAATGTTGGGATAAGCACCAACTCGGAGCGTGCGGTGAATTTGACCTCTGCTTTGTCATCCTTATCTTTGTCTCGCGGTCTGGCGAAGACATAGATAGAACAAGCCAGCGCTGCGACTATCGCGAGAGAGGCAAGGTTGCGGGTGGTCGGCATGATTTTACTCCGTTCTAATGCCAGGCGGGCGAGTAACAGGCGGCGCAAGCCGAGTTACGGGAACCGAGAAGCGCCGTTGGCAGCAAAGTATATATCAGGCGCGAAAATGCTGGCGGAAGTCGGATTCACGAGGTAATCCGGCGAAAGCTTGAACCACTAAGGACACGAAGTCGCACGAAGGATTTGTCGGAGGTATTTCCTTCGCGTGACTTCGTGTCCTTAGTGGTTAATGATTTCGCGGATTGCACGACTATGAATCAGTAAGCGTGCAGACGGCGAGCTTCGCGGACCAGGTCGGAAACTTTCGGCAGAAAGAATTCTTCTTGTGGCGGAGAAAATGGAACCGGCGTGTCGGGAGCGGTGATCCTGACAATTGGGCCATCGAGATCGTCGAAGGCTTCTTCGTTAATGATGGCGGAAATTTCTCCGGCGAGTCCGCCAGTGCGCGAGTGCTCGTGAAGGATGATTACTTTGTTGGTCTTCTTCACCGTGGCGGTAATCGCCTCGCGATCGAGCGGCGCGACTGTGCGCAGGTCGAGGATTTCGATTTCGATTCCTTCTTTACTCAGAAGTTCGGCGGCTTCGAGCGCGGTATAGAGCATCGCGGCGTAAGTGATCACGCTGAGATGCTTTCCTTCGCGTGCTACTCGCGCCTTGCCAATTGGGACCGTGTAATCTTCGTCGGGAACTTCATCTTTGATTCTGCGATACAAATATTTGTGTTCGAAAAAAATCACTGGATTTTGATCGCGGATCGCCGACTTGATCAATCCCTTGGCATCGTAGGCCGTTGCCGGGCAGACGACCTTTAATCCGGGCGCGTGCACGAACCACATCTCCGGATTTTGCGAATGGAATGGGCCGCCATGCACGTTGCCGCCGCTTGGGCCGCGGAGGACGAGCGGAGCAGGCGCTCCCCAGCGATAGTGCGCCGAGCCGACCATGTTGACGATCTGGTTGAAGGCGCAGCCGATGAAGTCCATGAACTGGAATTCGGCGACAGGACGCAATCCGGTGAGCGACGCTCCAAAGGCCGCGCCGACGATGGCCGACTCGGCGATGGGAGTGTCGATCACGCGCTCGGCGCCGAAGCGGTCGATGAATCCGTCGGTGACCTTGAAAGCGCCGCCGTAGATGCCGATGTCTTCGCCAATGCAGAAGACGCTCGGGTCGCGTTCCATTTCTTCCCAGATTCCCTGGCGGATAGCTTCGAGATAAGTGGTCGGAGGCATGCAGTGAAAGTGTAGCAAGAAAGGTTGTGAACTATCCCATAGAGTTACCCTGATTCCACTTGACATTCGAGAGTCCCAGGCATACTTTGAATTCGATTTCGGCCAACGGAAGAATGGGTCCGCCCGGGCCCGTGTCCGAGGGACTTCTGTAAGCCGACTTTCCCCAAAGAATTTAGAAGAAGAGTCTGCACTGGACGCGACCACGGCTTTGCGAAACAAAGCGCGTGGGAACGTGCGTTCTTGTGCCACTGCTTGGTTCTCGACGTCGAGCAAACGGCGTGCTGAACTCTGCACACCACAGGAGGAATGGACATGGCGATCGATCTTCACGAACTGCCGCAAATCGTTACCGCAATCGGGGGATTGGGCACTGCGGCCTTTGGGTTGGTGGATGCGACTAAAGCGCTCTGGGGCGGAGTAAATCACATTGGCTTCGGCGCTATCAAAACGACGGTTGCGTCATTGACGCCTGGTAATCCAACCAATGCTTTGTCCCAGCAAAAGATAATAGAGACTCTACAGGCGAACTGGTTCAACGGGACCGACCTGGGCAGCCAGAAGTCCATCGCCAAGTCTTTGATCAAGCTGAACCTCAATGCGGCCAACGCTGCTGCATTGGCGGCCGCTACGGGAGTAGACTCCGCTACACTCACGACGGTCGCCACCAAAATCGCCGCCGGAACGCCGCTTGTCGGCAACGAAAGCGATGTCTATGCCCGGTTCGATCTGATTCTGACCGCGCTGCTCGACGAAACTTACCAGCGTTCAGACGATTTTTATCGCAACTGGACCAGAGCGATCGCCGGAATCGTGGCCGTCGCGCTCGCGGTTGTCGGTGGACTCACGCTTAATGGAGTCACGCCGAATGGGAAGGTTGACTGGCTGAACATCGGGAAATCCGTCATGGTGGGTCTTCTGGCGACGCCACTGGCGCCCATTGCCAAGGATCTTTCCACCGCCCTGGCAACTGCTGTCAACACGCTGCAACTGGTGAAAAAATAGGCCGCCCATGACACGATTCCTCGACGTTCGCCTCGACCCGGTCGGCGGCAATCTTGCCGCTTCCGTAGCCGTGAATCAGGGCACAAACCTCGCCAACTATCAAAGTTTGGATCTAGCCCAACTCCGAGCCGATATCCGCGGGCAGAACGTTCTGATTGGGACGCATGGTTACAATGTCGACCGCGAGGATGGCATTGCCTGTTTGTCGAACTGGGAGGGACTTCTTCAACTGCCTCAACCTGCCTCTATTTTTGTGGGTATGCTGTGGCCGGGCGACTCGATCTGGGCGCACGGACTCGATTATCCCGAAGAGCCCAGGATCGCTAACGAGGCTGGCCAGTTGTTCGCTCCGTTCATCGACACCAACTTTGTCGATGCGGCAAGCATTTCTTTTGCCTCGCACAGCCTGGGAGCCCGCCTCCTATTGCAAACGGTTTCCAAAATGAGTCTGCCGGTGCGCAGAGCCGTAATTATGGCGGGAGCCATTGACGATAATTGTCTCGACACCGAGTTCTCGGCAGCGGCATGCAATATCGGCACGATTTCTGTGCTTGCCTCCAAGAAAGATGAAGTGCTTTCAACTTTGTTTCCCTTGGGCAATCTGATCGGAGGAATCATTGCCGAAGGCCATCCCTGGTGGCACGCGGGGCTCGGCCATTGCGGTCCCTCGAAACCCAGACCCGGCAACTTCCAGTCTCCTTTCGAAATTCCTTGCAACTGGGATTACGGACACCATGACTACCTCCGCATCGATCCCCCTCCGCCACCCACTATCACCCAACAAGAGGCCGAGGTTCCACCTGACGGATGGCCCGAGCCGGCAGGGGGGACCGCAGGCTGGCAAGAAGCATGGTCCGCAGCATTTTGCTCGCTGCGCTTTCGATAGAAAAAGCTTTCACATGCGCCAAACGTGCCGTCCGGGATTGGTCAGATTCTTTGCGCTTCCACTCAAATGCAAGTTCTGAATAGGCAACCGGAAATCGCGAACAGCTAAAAATCGCTTACAATTCCCCTTCCATGAAGACGGTCGCGGTTCGTTCGTTTGCGAAAATCAATCTCGGACTCTACATTGGGGCGGCTCGCGCGGATGGATTTCACGAGCTGCGCACGGTGTATCAGACGATTGCGCTGCATGATGTGATCCGGGTGAGCGTTGAGCGAGGCGTTAAGCGAGACCCAGGGCGCGGTGGTGGGATTGAAATTGTCTGCGAGGATGAGCGGGTTCCGCTGGATTCGTCGAACACTTGTTATCGCATGGCGAAGCGGGTGATGGGGGAGCTGGGCGCTTCGGGACGCGTCCGCGTGGAGATTGATAAGCGGCTGCCGGTGCAGGGAGGGCTCGGTGCGGCTTCGTCGAATGCGGTGGCGACGATGATTGCGCTGGAGGGGGCGTTCAAAAAGAAATTAGCCGCAAGTGTGCGACTGCGGGTTGCGGCGGAGATTGGGTCGGATCTGCCTTTATTTCTTGTGGGCGGGACGGTGCTGGGTGTGGGGCGCGGCGAGGAAGTTTATCCGCTGGACGATTTGCCGGCGATGGCGATGGTTGTGGTTACGCCGGAGGTTGGTGTTTCGACGCCTCGCGCGTTCGCTGATTGGGACGCGCTGGCAAAGAGCGGAGCCGAGCTTTGCTCGGCTGGGCAGACGGGGGCGTCTGCCCCTACGCGAGCATTGGCTACGCCAGCGCAATTGACTCCGCCTCTTCGCTCCGATAGACTGTTTGAGGTTGGCTGCGCGCTGTCGGCGTGGCTTTGTGGTTCTGGTAGTGGTTCTGCCGAAGTTATTGGTTCACCCAACACCGGTGCTTCCGCAAAGGGCGGGAGCCGGGGCGGAAACTTGCTTTCCGACCTTGTCCGTACCGGGATTGAAAACGACTTCGAGAGAGTCGTCTTTCCTCAATATCCCGAATTGCGTGACATAAAAGGTGAGTTGGAGCGCGCCGGTTCGCGCTACGCTTCGCTCTCCGGGTCAGGGTCAACCCTGTATGGGCTGTTTCAGTCGCCGGCCGAGGCCGCCAAAGCGGCGAGCCGTCTGCGAAAGCGGGGGCTGAAGGCGGTGGCGACGAGTACGCTGACGCGCCGGAAGTATTGGAGGTCGTTGGTCGTTGGTCGGTAGTCGTTCGCTGTTTGCTGAGAATTTGTTGTTTGCGGCGAGTACGGATTTCGGCATACTAGAAGCACGCGGAATTTGGGCCGTCGACTAATGGTAGGTCAAGTGCCTTTGGAGCACTTTGTCTAGGTTCGAATCCTAGCGGCCCAGCCAGATCAACCAGTTCTCAGTTGCCAGTTCTCAGTTCTCAGTCGAGAGACACTGGAGCCCCAACGCTG
>JBEKXO010000288.1:0-4819 GCA_049511995.1 Terriglobales bacterium | reverse complement strand
TACCAGAAGGTACGCGCCGAGAAGTCATGGTTGTAGACGGCTCCGCCTCCGGTTGAGTTTGCGGTGGTTTGAGGCCCGGTCAGCGGGGCGACGACCTTGTCATTGACGGCGTAGATGGAGTTGACATACAAGGTCAGCTTGTCGCGAAAACCGGTGCGCACCGCGTTAAAGGCGACGTTCAAGTTTTTGGTCTCGCTGTTGCCGGCGGTAAGCGCAAAGCCGAGGTTCAGACCGCCCTTCCAGCCATCGAGCATTCCGGGATGGAGGCCCTTCTCGTACGCCGCCTCTTCGGTCGTGCCGCGCAGCATGGTCACGGAAGCCTTAGGCACTTCTACCGAGCCCTCCGACTTGGTCGCAACCACGAGAACGTCGTCTTTTGTGGTCACGGGACCGACGACCGTTTTCTTGCCCACGGTGACGGCCATATCGCCTGGGGAGGTGATGCCTTCAATCGCGTCAAACTTTACGGTCACATCGCCGGCGTAGTCAGTCTTGATCACTAGTTCCTTGCCATCAGACTTCGTGATAGAGCCGGTCAGGCGGTCACCATTCTTCAGGACGACCTGATCGGCCAAGGCCGGAACGGTCACGAGCAGAAGAATACCCACAACAGATTTGACGTGCACAAGAACCTCCCCCGAGATTTAACAATAGAAGTAAATTCCGGTTTTAAGGTTGCATGAGCAGTTGCAATTCGCGGAACTTTTCCACTACGCGACTTAGGTCTCTTGGAAATTCGAGCGGCAGGAGCGATGCCACCTCGGCTCACGCCTTATTTTCGGGATTGTTTTCAGGCGTAATAACGGGCTTGGCCTCGGGCTTGGCTTCAACTTTCGGGTCGTTGCTGTGGTCCTTCATACCCTCTTTAAGTGCGCGAATGCCCTCGCCCAGACCCTTGCCTAACTCCGGCAATTTTCTAGGGCCAAACACCAGCAGCGCGATGAAAAAGATCACCAGCAAGTGCATGGGTTGAAATAGACCTTCAAACATAGGGCCTCCGATGATCCGCGCCGCCCGGACAGGCCGGCAGCCATTGAAGGTAGTGTACCGCAACCAGTCTCTGCCAGTCTTGGCGATTCGTTGGCAGCCGGGCATGGCTCGTCCACGCGGCCATGTACTTTGAGATTACTTACGTGACCTATCGGCGACACCGCCGTAAGACTATTTTTGGCGTAGGAAGATTCTGCGCTAAACCGCCAAAAAAGCTGGAGGGGTTCCGTGAAACGTTGTATCTGGGGATGGGTTGTGCTTTTGTTGGCGGCAGGTTGTTTGCAAGCTGAGGTTGCAGCGTCACCGGCTTGCGATGACATTTTCTTATGGCTGGCGGGAGGCATTTCCAGCGCGCGGATCGAAAGGCTGGCGCAGACTCCGGAACCAGCCCAGTACCTAGCATGCCGCGCTACTATCCAATGCACCCGCACCCTGCAAAAGGCGGGAGCGGACGCAGGGCTAATCGACAGCCTGCGGGGTCTCAACCGAAATTCAGATCGAAACCTCGGCCGAAAAGCGGAGGCAGGCCGGTCTTGCAATTGTCAGGGCCCAGCGGCGCAGATCGCCACCCTGGTTCATGACAAGAATTTCGCTGCCGCGGAGAACCAAATCCGCAACTGGCTGCGCGAGCAACCCGGAGATGTTCTCCCCGGGCAGGACTCGGCGGATCATGTTCTCTCGAATCATGTCTCGCCAAATCCTGCGCTGCTGCATTTTGTTCTCGGGACCATCCTGCAGCGGCAAGACCGCTTCGATGAAGCGTTCGATGAATTCAGCGAATCCTCGCACTTGATGCCGGGTTTTCCGGAGACGCACAATCAGCTCTCCTATAACTTTTACCGAACAGAAGATTCCGATAACGCCCTCGCCGAGGCACGGACGGCGCTTAGCATAGATCCGGCGAATGCCGAGGCTTATCGGTTTCTCGGACTCGCGCTCTACGCCGACGGGCACTACGACGCCGCACTCCATTCGTTCGACGAGTCGCTGAAACGCGAGCCCGCCGGATCGCTCGCGAACGCGGACGTCTATTTCGACATGGGCATCGCTTATCGCGATTCCGGGGATTTGCGGCGCGCTGCGAGTGCGTATCGCCATGCTCTGAGCTTGCGTCCGGACTTCTGGCAGGCGCATAGCAACCTTGGCGTCGTACTGCACGATCAGAACAAATTTGATGAGGCGATCGTTGAGTATCGTGTGGCAAAGCGGCTTAAACCCGACGAAGCCAGTGTCCGCAATAATCTGGGAAACACGCTTTGCGACAAGGAAGACTTCGATGACGCGATCGCGGAATTCACAGACCTTTACCGTCAGAATCCGGAGTGGGAGGGCGGGCACAACTGCCTCGCCCGCGCCTACATGTCCAAGCGCGACTACCCAGCGGCGATTCGCGAGTTAAAGGCCGCTATCGCGGTAAACCCTGCTGGGGCGGCCGAACACCGCGTGTTGGGACAGGCGCTGCTGCTTACAGGTAAGGATCAGGAAGCCTTAGAGGTTTTGCGGCAGGCTATCGCGCTCAATCCAGAATCGGGGCTCGGGCATCACTATCTTGGCACCGCGCTGGTGAATACTCAGCAACTCGCAGAGGCAGAAAAGGAATTTCGCGAGGCTCTGCGGCTGGAACCGAGCGCGCAGAATCATTATTCTCTCGCCGCTTGCCTGATGGCTCTTAACCAGAACGAAGAAGCGCTCGGGGAGCTGGAAATCGCCTCCCGCATGGATCCAGGCCAAAACCTTTACCGGGCCCGCATGCAGGAACTCGTCCGGCTGATCACTTCATCGAAGTAAGCGGCGACTAACCCGTTGGAGTTTGGCCAAAAAGTAACCTCGATGAGATGAACCATCGGACATACTTCTGAATGCACTGGCGTGCGTCGCCTTCTGCGCTCAGCAAACCTAGAATATTAAGAGTCAAACACGGCGGTGGGTGCGCCGGATGGCCGCTCGGCAGCGGTTTGACCGATGCTGGAGTCATGTTTGGCGGTTTGGATGAGTGAGTTTGTTGCGGTTAGTTTCTTCCACATTCTTCTTAGTTGATTTGATTTCGACCGTCCGGTTGTAGCCCGTAAGGCGAATGGAGGGGTCCATGGAAACCAGCGCTGCTCAACAAGCCCGGCAAAAATCGGTTAACCCCGCGACACTCTCGACGCAGAAGCGGCCTATGCCGCCATCGGCGACACCGGAGCTGGCCTCGGGCGCCGAAAAGAAAGCAATTGGCTACGGCCTGCCTTGTTCGCATTGCCATGCCTACTATACGGCGGACCTGCCGGCGTGCCCCATCTGCAAGTCGACTGATCGCGTCTCGCCAACCGCAACGGTGGCTCATGTCACGGCTGCCGCGGCGCAGCCGGCGTCCACGCCCGCGTCGAAGCTTCCGGCGGGTGCGCAGATCGACGACGAGCGCGAGCGCTTTCTCAAAGAGTTGAAGTCGCAAGCCTTCGCGTCACACACCCAGATCAATGCGGCAGCGACATTCCGTTGCGTTCTCGAACACCAGCACAGCGGATCGACCGAACCGGCCGCCGTCTGCCACAACTGCTACAGCGAAGTTCGCCAGCAGGCAGACCACATGGAAGCCGCTCTCCACATGGACACGAAAGAAGCCGCCAAGATTGTCTATGAGGCAGTGTGGGCGGACACCTCCGATCCCAACCGAACCTACCTGAATGCTGCGACAGCCTTATTGACCGAGTTGCGCAGACGCGCTGGAATCGGACTGCTGCTAAGCACACATCAGCCGTTGGCGCACTAATTTCCGTCTTCGATCTCGACCGCCAGCGAAGCCGCAATCGATTTTCAATCGCCCCACGGCCCGATCATGCGACGGCTGGTTTTTCAGGTTGCAACTTTCCTGGCCGTCCTTCATCTTATTGATGGAGACACAACATGACGGAAAAACTCACTGAAAATGACAAAATCAGCAAGACCGACGCCGAGTGGCGCCAGCACCTCACGCCGGAGCAGTATCAAGTCGCACGCGGCAGCGGCACCGAGCGCGCCTTCACCGGCCAGTATTGGAACAAGCACGATGATGGAACCTATCATTGCGTCTGCTGTGGCGCGCTGCTGTTTGGCTCGGATACAAAGTTCGATTCGGGAACTGGATGGCCAAGCTTTTTTGCCGCCGCCGACCGCAAGAACATCAGCGAACACACCGACGACAGTTATGGCATGACTCGCACGGAAGCGCGCTGCGCGCATTGCGATGCTCATCTCGGCCACATATTTCCCGACGGACCCGGTCCGACGGGACTACGCTACTGCATGAATTCGGCGTCGCTTGACTTTAAGCCGAAGAAATAACGATTCCCTAAAAAAGAAATGATGGAGCGCGGGCAGGTTCGCCAGGCGCTCCATCGTTTTTTGTTTGCGAGTTGTTTGTCTTCGCTAGAATTCGTGGCTAGACTTCGTGAAATTACGCGTTGCCGGCGGTTGCGGCCAACGCCTTCGGCGGCTCTGGCTTGTTCTGCGCCTGCGTCTTTTGATTGTTCTTATCGGATTGTCGAACTTCTACGCCACCCTTGAGAACCGCGCCCTCTTCGATGCTGATGCGATGCGTGACCACATCGCCCGAGAGCTCGCCTTCGCTGCGAATATCCAGGCGGTCGGCGCAATCGACGTTGCCGCGAACCTTGCCCATGATCACGACTTCTTTGGCGACGATGTTCGCCGCAACGTTGCCGCTGCGGCCGATGGTGACACGATTCTCGGGAAAGCTAATAGTGCCTTCGACGCGTCCGTCGATGAAAAGCGATTCCGCACCCGTTATTTCGCCCTTGATGACGAGCGAGCGGCCGATGTTAGCCTGATCCATGGGTGAGGTGGCCGG
>JBEKXO010000287.1:0-4844 GCA_049511995.1 Terriglobales bacterium | reverse complement strand
ACTTTGCCAGTCGCTCGGACTGCCGAATGGATCCGTTCTTGAATTGATCGGCCCGCCATCCCACCGCCAAATCCGCCGCCCAGTTGTCTTCTGTCTCGCCGCTTCGAACGCTCAGCGTGACCGACCATCCGGCGGATCGTGCTTGCTTGTAGGCTTCAAGCGCTTCGGTCAATGTCCCGATCTGATTTACCTTGAGCAACAGCGCGTCACAGGCATTCGCTTCGATCGCACGTCGTATGCGACCGGGATTCGTGCACAAGAGATCATCGCCGAGCGTGAGGGCTCGCCCAGCGATCACTCGACGTAGTTGCGGCCAGTTCTCCCAGTCATCTTCGGCGAGCCCATCCTCGACGCTTAAGATTGGATATCGGTCGAGCCACTGCGCAATAGTTTGAATCATCGCCGCGCTGTCTAAAATCTCACCGTCTTTGTGGTAGCGATGATCCTGGTAAAAATGCGATGCGGCGACATCGACTCCGAGAAAAATATCCTCGCCCGGACGATAGCCCGCCAGTTCGATCGCCTCCACCGCCAAGCGAAGCATCTCTTCCGCGGAATGACAAGGAGGCGCGAGGCCACCTTCGTCTGCGGTGAGAAGGCGCATCCCATATTTCTGTAGGATGAGATCCGCCGCGGCCTGATAAACATTGAACGCCGCAACTAATACCTCATCGATCGTGCTCGCGGACATCGGTATGATCAGTACATCCTGTACCGACACTTGCTGCCCCGCATGCTTTCCGCCGCTGAAAAGATTGATGGTCAGGCGAGGCAACATACTCGCGGAAACAGCCATCATGTCGGCGAAGTGCTCGTACAGAGGCACGCCGCGCCCTATTGCGCTCGCCCGCGCAAAAGCCACTGAAACCGCGAGGATTGCATTCGCGCCGAGGTTCGACTTGGTCGCGGTTCCGTCGAGCGCGATCATCGCTCGGTCTAATGCCTCCTGGTCGGCGAAGACGCAGCCAGCCAGCGCATCGTGAAGCGCGCCGCCTACATTTGCCGCCGCGCGACGGCAGCCTAACCCTCGATACCGCTTTGGATCTCCGTCTCGCAGTTCATGCGCTTCGGCGCTACCGGTCGATGCTCCGGAGGGCACGGAAGCCGAGGCAGAGATTCCGCCTTCCAACACGCAGGTTGCCAGCACAGTGGGCCGGCCCCGGCTATCGAGAATTTCCCGGCCGGAGAGTCGTTCAATTTTCGGCATAGGTTTCGATCTTGCGAATAAAGTCTGCAATCAAATCAGGAATGTTATCCGGCGGTTCGCTCATAAGCGTGAGGACGACATCGTGTTGCCGCGCCCGCTCCCATGGTGTCAGGTATTCAAGCGGAGACTTTCCCGCGACTCGCGCGAGCAAGCATCCAAGCGTATGGCGCACGACTCGCGCCTCGACGCCTTTTGCCCAAGCTATCTGCATCACCTCGTCGTAATACGCCTGCCAGAACAACTCGGCCGCGCTCGCCAGTCGATCACGCACCCGGGGCAAGTGGTGAGCCTTGCTGAGAAAATGAGTCAAGGCAAATCCCACATCAAACGCCGGGTCGCCGAAGTGAACGACTTCATAGTCGAGCAGAATTAACTTGCCGCGGTAAATCAGAGTGTTCTTGGGACTGAAATCGCCGTGCACCAGACTGTCTTTGTGCCGCAGCGTTTCGCGCGCCAGCGCATGCAAAAATTCGGCGGCCGCCGTAATATTTTGCGCGGTGTACAAGTAATACGGTTCCAACCGCAGGCTCTCGAAGTAAGTCGTGTCTGCAAACTCGCTGGCCACTTCCCCGCGGCAGGTTGAGGACCGCCGATGAATTGTGCCAAGAAGCAATCCGAATTGCTCAAAATGGTCGGAAACAATCTTTCCCGAAAGCAGCACCGATTTCCAATTTTCGTGTTCTGGTGGAATCGCTTCCATGCCGAGCAAGTGATTTTCCAGGTCTTCAAAGATGAAACCTGGAGTGGTTCCGTGCGGGGCCGAGCGATTAAGCCAGCGCAGCGCTCTCGCTTCTACCGCGATTCTTTCGGGGCTGCTAAACCAGTCTGCATTGACGCGCAATTTCGACAGCGCTTGTTTCAGTACCCAGCCGTGTCCATCCGCCCAAGCCAATCTCACCGTTCGATTCGAAACTCCGCCCAACAGCTTTTCCAATGAAATGGTCTCGCCCAGCTTTGTGAATCCACGCACGCTAAGGTAATAGCGCAGCGCGTCAAAGTTCTCGATGTCCAATTCCATGGATTGACTAGTCCTGATCGGAAAGTATGGTCATCGCTTGCTGCTCTCCGCACCCGCGAGCAAGACAACTCGGGCGAAGAGGCCGGTCGTGTCGCCGGAATTCGTCTTGTTCTTACCATACCCAACAGCAAATGTGACGGTGTCGTTAGCTTTCATTTCGATTTGACCTGAATACGCCGCCGTGGGGCTCGCCCCCTCAACCTTGCGGAATGCCGGGTCTCCTCCGTAGCCATCGATGTCGGCGTCAAAGAGGGACTTGCCATTGTGCAGCACATGCACATCCGTCGTAGACCATACATGGACGCCTTCGAATTGTGCGCTTATCTTGTAGGTGCCTGCCGCGGGCGCCACGAAGCGAACCAGGCTGTATTGGCCGCTATTGCTCGCTTCCATGGCGACCTCGCCACCGCGCACGACCCAGCCATTGGGTGAAGGCCAAGCTTGCGACTGCTTGGTGGTGTTATACGCGACGTAGGGGTAATAACCCGGGCCCGGGCCTTTACTGGCGTCGGGATGCCAGAACACAATCGGGCTGCCCTCGTCACTATACTTGTCTAGTCGAAACTGGTCCGGCGCCAGGGAGTTGGTTTCCGAATATCCGTACTGCCAAAGCTTGTGGGGATTCTCCTGGAGAGAAAAATCGGAGGACAGGTCAAAAGTGGTTTGGGCCTGCGCCAGCACGCCAAGGAACATGACAATAGCTGCGATTCGCCCCATACTCAGTCTCCTTTGAGAAGTTTGCACTTCAATTTTATGTCAACAATAGTGTTGACATAGGGCCGGTGCGTCCACTAGCCTACCACAGCCGAGGGCACGAATCACCAGAACAAAAAATCAGCGATGGTCGCGTGATCTTCTGATTAAATTGTTGATCTTAATCCCCTACCATTGAGGCTTTTCAAATGAGCGGAAGACTTGCGGGAAAAATTGCATTAGCGACGGCCGCAGGGCAGGGCATTGGCCGCGCCACCGCCATCGCGTTTGCCGACGAAGGCGCTATGGTCTGGGCCACAGATATCAACGAGCAATTGCTCTCGACCCTCAATCAGGAACGGCCCAACATTCGCACTCGCCGGCTGGATGTCCGCGACACCCGCGACATTGCAAATTGCGCCGCCCAGGTAGGCGCGCTTGATGTATTGTTCAATTGCGCCGGCTACGTTCATCACGGAAATATTCTCGATTGCTCGGAAGAAGACTGGGATTTCTCTTTCGATCTCAATGTCAAATCCATGTATCGCACCTGCCGTGCCTTTTTGCCGGCCATGCTGAAGGCTGGTAAAGGGAGCATCATTAATATGTCGTCGGCCGCGTCCAGCATCAAAGCCGCTCCCAATCGATTCGTTTACGGAAGCACGAAAGCGGCCGTGATTGGCTTCACCAAGGCCATCGCCGTCGATTTCATTCGCAGCGGCGTTCGTTGTAATGCCATCTGTCCGGGCACCGTGCAGTCGCCTTCGCTCGAACAACGCATCGCCGCACAGCGCGATGCCGAGAAGGCTCGATCTGAGTTTGTGGCACGGCAGCCGATGGGGCGCCTCGGGCGTCCCGAGGAAATTGCGGCCCTCGCGGTCTATCTGGCCTCGGATGAATCCAGCTACACTACTGGTCAGACGCACATCATTGATGGTGGCTTTACCCTTTAGCGACCGAACTTTTTGCGAGTGTTGGAGAAAAAATGAAATTGCTGCGCTACGGTTTACCAGGCCTGGAGAAGCCTGGCCTCTTGGCTGACGATGGACAGATTCGCGATCTCTCAGAAGTCATTCCCGACCTGGCGGGTGAGTCGTTGCTGCCCGAGTCGATTGCAAAGCTGCGCCGCACCGACGTCTCGCGTTTGCCCAATGTAACGGGACAACCCCGACTTGGCCCCTGCGTCGGCAACGTCGGCAAGTTCGTCTGCATCGGATTGAACTATTCCGATCACGCGAAAGAAGCGGGAATGCCGATTCCGATCGAGCCCGTTATCTTCATGAAGGCGACCTCGTCCATCTGCGGCCCCGACGATGAAGTCGTCATCCCCCGCGGATCGACGAAAATGGATTGGGAGGTCGAGCTAGGCGTGGTCATCGGCAAGCCCGGCAAGTACATCGAAGAGTCATCCGCGCTTTCGCATGTTGCCGGCTATTGCGTGGTTAATGATGTTTCCGAACGTGCTTTTCAAATCGACGGCACCGGGCAGTGGGTGAAAGGCAAGAGCGCCGACACTTTCGGTCCGATTGGCCCCTGGCTCGTAACGCCCGATGAGATTCCGGATCCGCAGAATCTCGACATGTGGCTCGAGGTCGATGATCACCGTTATCAAAACGGATCGACGAAGACGATGATTTTTGGAGTGTCGTTTCTGGTCAGCTATGTGAGCCGATTTATGAGTTTGCAAAGCGGCGACATTATTTCTACCGGCACGCCTCCCGGAGTCGGCCTCGGACGAAAGCCGCCCCTTTACTTGCGGGCGGGGAATCGCATGAACTTAAGCATTCGCGGCCTCGGACAACAAAACCAGAAAGTCGTACCCGGCTAGCCAATATTATGAATCTAGCGAAGTTTCTTATAAATAATGACCGCGGCTGTTCGCTTCTCCGCAAGTTCCACGTGCAAGCCGTGTTGCATCAATTCGTT
>JBEKXO010000286.1:0-4917 GCA_049511995.1 Terriglobales bacterium | reverse complement strand
CATTGACCTATTCACTGTCGTTCTTGGGAAAGTCGAGATTCTCAGTGACCAATTGCCCAGCATCCATCGGCAAGAGTTGGCAGCCATCCGTGTGGCCGCCATGAAAGGCGTGGAGTTCAACAAGCGGCTGTTTGTGGCCGCAGAGGAGTGCCGCCGTGAAATCGGCGCCTCGGTGAGTAGCGTACGGAGTGCTTCCCCGCCCACGCCAGATCGGTAGCGCTCTTCTATCAAAACTCCGACAGCTAGGCCATTCTCTTAGCTATCTCGGAACATGGTTTGCCGCCGTGACCTTCCTCCCAACCCACATAGAGGCTAGCCTATGACTGAGCAGACTTCGGGGAAGGGCTGTTCGAACGAGCGTCTCACGACTAAGAGTCGGAGACGCTTTCGTTTTGCTGCACATCAGGAGTGGCCTCCAAATGTGAACCGCACCAAAGCCGTTTGCTTTTACGGTATTCCGCTGCAGGTCTGGCAACACCGCGCTCGTTTTTACGGATTGATTGGTCATGGGTGCTGCATCGGCATATATTCAGCGCATGGGGTCCGACGTCGGGCGTAAGGCGCGAGGGTTCACCGCGATAGGCATTTTCTTGTTCTTTGGAGCGGTTATGGCAGGTCTCGCCGCAATCACTCTCCTTTGGCGAGGGACACCACTTGATCGTCTCTGGGTTCTCAATCGGATGGCGTACAAGCGGCTCGTGCCTATGGGCCGTGCCGTTGGGATTCTGTTCCTCCTGCTCAGCGGGGCCCTCACCACGGCAGGAATCGGGTGGTTCCGACGCCGCCCTTGGGGATGGAGACCCGCAGTTGTAATCATCGCCACGCAGGTTGTAGGGGATCTCGTTAATTGCATCAGAGGAGACTTGCTGCTGGGTGGAACTGGTGTCATTATCGCTGGCGCACTATTGCTGTTTCTCTTGCGGCCAAAGATCAGAGGCAGTTTTGCCTAGAATCTCTTCCGAAGAAATTCAAAAACGACATAGCCAATGAGCCCGGCTATCGCGGCAATTTCGAAATTGGCAATAGTAAAGACATCTTCGATTGCCCACACTACGCCCCTTTTCACCCCCATACCTGAACGCTCAAATTCCCCCATCAAGAGATTGGAATAAAACAGGAAGATGATAAATCCCACCTCGATTGCCGCTCTCCAGATATTTTTCTTCATGGCAAGAATCATCCCTTTGGTCGCTTCGATTGGTGAGAGACGAGAAGCTCTTCTGGGTAACGTGCTGAACAACCTGCATCACTGTCGGTTCCAGTTGTGAGAATACTAGCCTAAATGGCACAAACAGTCGCAGTGCTCACTATTGACCAGTAATGGCCCGTTAGTAACGCCTAAAATTTTGTCTAAGGCCGCAGCTGTAATCAGCAGAAAAGGAAATGCGACGAATCAAGTCCAATTCGCACTGGTGTGCGTTGGAGTGACTTGCGCTGTGGAAACGCTGCTCTGAGTGAGCCCTTGCTTTTAACGAGTTCAACCCTGAATGGAGATAACAATGTTGAAACGTATTTTGGCTGTGACAATTCTGATAGCGATTGCAAGTCTAACGGCTGTCGCCTCGGACCACGACGATGATGTGAATCGTACCCAGAAAGCTGCCCAGGTCTTCAAGGAGATCATGAATACTCCGGATCAAGGCATTCCTTCAGGCCTTCTGGAATCGGCAAAGTGTATTGCCATCATTCCAGGGGACAAAAAGTTTGCCTTCGTATTCGGTGGTAGCTATGGCAGGGGAATAGCAACCTGTCGCACCGAGCATGGCTGGAGCGCTCCCATGTTTGTGGCCATCGATGGCGGGAGTGTGGGATATCAGATCGGCGGCTCGTCCACCGACCTCGTGATGCTCTTCATGAACGATCACGCGCTGCAAAGCCTGATGAGCGACAAATTCAAGCTTGGAGCCGACGCTTCTGTGGCGGCGGGCCCCGTCGGCCGGAATGCAACTGCTGCCACTGACCTTAAATTGAATGCGGAGATTCTGTCTTACTCGCGATCTAAGGGCATTTTTGCCGGGGTGAGCCTGGATGGTGCCGTAATGCAAGCTGACAAAAGTGGAGACAAAGCCATGTATGGCGATGATGTAAACCGCCATGAAATTCTTGACGGCAAAGTTGCCGTACCCGCATCGGCCCGAGCGCTGGTGGAGGAACTTGGCGGATACGCCCACGTTGCCAAGGCTGAATAGCGCCTCCTGACGAAAGCGCGATTGTGATGGTTTGGGCGATTGCTCATTTACGGCAAGCGCCCGACCCTCGCTTCCGATGGACTACGAGGCCTGCACGATTGCACGGTCGGGCCACTGAGAAGAGGGTATCGAAATGAAAAGGAACAGATCGTTTCCGGCTCTAATATTTGTTGTCGTTTTAGGCATTGGCGCAGCTTTGGCGTATGCCACGCATGTGGCATCAGCTGACATCGCAGCCATTGGAATTCTCGCTGTCTCGTTTATTCTTGCCTGCGCCATCTCTTCGGCAATTCAGGTGGCGGATCAATGGAGTAAGGCGGTTGTCCTGAGGTTAGGAAAGTTCCGTTCCCTTGAAGGGCCGGGAGTGTTTCTGATTTTTCCGCTCATCGAAACCATTCCTTACTGGCTCGACACCCGCGTTCTCACCAGCTCCTTCAAGGCGGAAAAAACCCTGACCAAAGATACGGTGCCGGTGGATGTCGATGCGGTGTTGTTTTGGAAGATTGTGGATCCCAAGAAAGCGGCTCTGGACGTGGCTGACTATCAGAGCGCGATAAATTGGGCCTCCCAAACTGCCCTGCGGGATGTGATCGGCAAGACTGTGCTGGCGGAAATGCTCGAAGGCAGGGACAAGATCAGTGGGGTCTTACAGAAGATCATCGATGAACGCACCGAACCATGGGGCATCAATGTCATTTCGGTGGAAGTGAAAGACGTGTTGATTCCTCCCGCTTTGGAGAACGCAATGTCGATGCAAGCCCAAGCCGAGCGCGAACGTCAGGCCCGCGTCATTCTTGGAGATTCGGAGCGGCAGGTGGCGGAGAAATTCGTCGAAGCTGCCAGAACCTATGCCAACGACCCGGTCGCTTTTCATTTGAGGGGCATGAACATGCTGTATGAGGGGTTGAAGCAAAATTCTACGATCGTCATTGTTCCTAGTTCCGCCATCGAATCGATGCAGTTAGGCGGTCTGGCCGGAATGACAGCGCTGACCATGGGATTGGGCCAAGAACGCAGGGACAAAGAAAAAGAAAGCGAAGTCAACGCCAACGGCAACCACAACGGCGCGAAGCAACTGACTTCTGTTTAGTGTTTCCAAACTTCGGTGACAAATTAGATTGGTGGAGGCCAATATGGCGAAAACTGCAGTGGGTTTGTTTGAGAATTCAGAGTTGGCCGACGAGGTTGTTCGGGACCTCGAGGCCACAGGCTTCCTTCGAGCGGACGTCCGCATTTTGAAGGAGCCGGTGGAGATGGCAGGGAGCGGAGTCATGAGCACGCCACACACTGATTTTGAAGTTGGGTTGACTCGTGATCTCACGGCTTTCGGGGTCCTCGAAGGGGACGCGGAAGCTTATGTTCAAGGAGTACGCCGCGGGGGTGTCATGGTTTTTGCGACAGGTTCGGGCAAAAAGGCGGACAAGGCTACCGAGATTATGAACCGTCACGGTGCTGTCGAGTTAGAAGAGATCAGCGCCCCGCGGCCGGAACTCCCAACCTCGGACCAAGGTGAGGCGACTCATGTCGGCGCGTCCTCTGTCCAGATTGGGCGAGTTCGTTCTCCCGGTTCTGGTGCCCGCATGTTCGTGTGGTAGCTATTCTTGCTAAACAACATAGACGCGCCAAAAACTCCCGGCGTGGTCGAAACAAAGACTCTGTCGGTGTGCCCGTAAATTCCCGTGGAGACGGAGGTTCGCAATTATGGCCGCAAAACTCGCGACGGGAGACGAACGCGTTTTTGCTTATGCGGAAGGATCTGGTGCAATTCCTTCTGGCGGGATGCAATTCGACTGCGGATACCTCTCACCGTTCTTCATCACTGATCCCGAACGCATGGAAGTAGCCTTCGAGAACGTATACATTCTCGTTTACCCCGGCAAAATCAGTTCCAAGAAAGACCTGCTCCCGTTACTTGAGCAGATCATGAAGAATAGCAAGCCCTTACTTATTATCGCGGAGGATGTTGAAGGCGAGGCTCTGGCTACTCTGGTCGTGAACAAGCTAAGTGGCTTCCTGAAAGTTGTGGCCGTCAGCGCTCCGGGGTTGGGTGATCAACGCAAAAGTTGGTTGCAGGACATTGCTCAGCTGACCGGCGGCAAAGTCATAACGGAAGGGCTCGACACTCAGCTGAAAAGCATGCAGATTTCCGACCTCGGACAGGCGAAGAAGGTCGTTATCGACAAGAACCATACGGTGATTGAGAGCACGGCCATATATCACCAACTCAGCAGTGCTGCCTCGCTGAAGAGCTCTCCCGTCGCTGATTCGAGTCAACACGGCAAGCGGGAGTATTCTCAGACCCAACAAACCACTATTTGAGGAGGGATAAGAATGCAACTCGGAATGATAGGCCTAGGACGAATGGGCTCGAACATGGTGCAACGGCTGATGAAAGCCGGTCACGAGTGCGTAGTGTCTGATACGCATCCGCAAGCCGTGAAGGATGTGGTGGCGAAAGGCGCCAAGTCGTCCGACAGCATCGCAGATTTTGCGAAAAAACTGAGCAAACCGCGCGCGGTGTGGATGATGGTTCCGGCAGCGGTCGTCGATTCAGTATTGACTTCACTCGCGACTGTGCTGGAACCGGGCGACATCGTAATCGACGGTGGTAATTCCTACTACCACGACGATATTCGCCGCGCGAGTGAATTGAAGAGCAAAGGAATCCACTACGTGGATTGCGGAACCAGCGGGGGAGTGTGGGGATCGGAGCGGGGATACTGTCTGA
>JBEKXO010000285.1:0-4931 GCA_049511995.1 Terriglobales bacterium | reverse complement strand
TTTGTCCGGCACGGCATGATAAACGCGAAGCTCAAAGACGCGATCGCTGGCGGCGCTCACTGGATTCACGTGCATCCAGCGAGCAGTAGTGAGCGATCCAGCGGCAAAGGCAACCAGGGCCATGCCGCAAATAGACCATCCGTTAAATTTCCAGACTTTAGCTTTCCAGCTGTTGAGTTTCATGGTTCCTCCCTTTCCTATCGCAAGAGCATGGAATCGATGCCGGCCGAGTTCATGGTTTCCGAAGGGCAATCATCCGGTTGACCTTCGTTGCCCGCAGAGCCTTAAGGCAGCCGGGCTTCGGCGGCGGCGGCCAGATCACCCCGCGGCGCTCCTACTTAGACCAGGGTGGAACCACGCCGTTGGTGCGCGCGTACGCGATCGACTGCCCCAGATGCTCGTGTTGATCTTCGAGAATCAGCATCAGCGCGCCCTGCTTCGTCATGTCTTCTCCGAACAGTTTCACCCGTGTTTGAAGGTCCTTGTCGGAAAGTCCCGTAATCGCTTTTTGCAGATTGGCGTAAGAAGCCTTCAGAGCTTCCTGCAATTTCTCCGGATCGGTGATGGGCCCGGGCTGTGCCCCCGTATTCGGAGTGCCCGAGAGCACGCCGGCGAGCATGCCGTTCTCCTTAACGATCAGGTTGAACACGTCGCCGACGGAGCGAACGCCTTGGCCGGGCTTCCAGTCGTACTTGCCCACCATAACGTGCGCGAGCCCAGTGAACTTGTCGGAAAGCGTTCCGGCATCTTTTCCGAATGCGGTCTGAATTCCTGCCGCCTGCGCCTCCGCCAACGGCACCATCAGAGCGACCGCCAGCGCAAGCGCCCCGTATTTAGTCAGAATCTTCTTCATGTGAAACTCCTTTACGCCAATCTGAACAACTCGTACTGCTCGTAACACCGAATGCAGACATCTTTCACTCAACCACCTTTCGTCGAGTTGGCACTATAGTGCCACATTTCCATTATAGAACACAACGACAAAAGTGGAGGCGACGCAGTCAAGTGTCGCAAAAGGCTTGTGCCCGCGGAGGCCCCTGAGGCTGAGCGAGCTAGGACAGTCGTGTGCTTGAAGAGGAAATGCGGATTGTTGCCGGAACTACTGAGTCGACGATCATGATGCTAGAACCCCAGGTTGAGATTGTGTCGCTTCTTCCCGCCACGGATTCATTCATGCAGGACCACCTCCTGCACTTGGCGACGGCGTGGCATTTTGGTGCTCGCAGAACCCACTTCGCGCTTACTCGGATGCCTCTCACTCGCGGACTCAACCTGTGGCGGAGCGGGACGATGGTTGGTTCCGGCGGCGTCACCCGAGACGTCCATTGCCAGGTAGAACACGCAGGGAACGCGACTAGGGTTTCGAAATCCGTGCATGCAGTCACCATCAAAGTAAATGCTGTCACCAGCCTTTAGAGTATGTGGTTCGCCATCGAGCGTGAACAGCAGCGTGCCTTTCTCCACGGCTACATACTCGCGCGAGCCGTGGGCGTGAGGGAGGAACATGGGGGCATTTACCAGCGGGCCAACCGTAACGCGCATGAGTTCGAATTCAACCCCTGGTAAGACGGGGGACAGGATTCGCCGTTCCCAACCTGCCGCTGCCCTCACCACCTTTTGCCGGCTGTGGCGCAGAACAAGTACTTGCGCGCTGGACTCTTCTTCGACGAGGCGGGAGAGGCTTGTGTCAAGACCGGTCGCGATGCGGTGGAGGACGACGACAGTGGGCGCCTTGGCTCCTCGTTCGATGGCGGAAATCATGCTGCGGCTCACCCGTGATCGCTGACTCAATTGTTCCAGTGAAAATCCTCGCCGAATTCGTTCGTCCCGCACACGGCGGCCAATCTCGCTCAAACTCAAGATCCCGCGAGTCTTCTTTTTTTCCGACACGTAATTTGTCCTCACAGAAGTGATTCTATAGAAGAATTATGACACTATAGCGTCGAATGCTGGAATACTGCTCAAAGGAGACTCGGAGGGAACAGCACCCGATCACCCGCCAAAGCGTATCACTGAACCCGCAATATTGACGACGGGGGGCGACAGGGGCGGACGGAGGTCAGGGCTTAGTTGGAGAGTTAGTAAGCTACGCTACCCGAGGGAGCGAGTTTGTTGCAGTCGGCGGTTGAGCCTAGTTAGGGAGCCTTTTCCCCAGTTCGCGAGCGGAATGGAGTGGATCAAATGCCCTTGGTGGAGGTGCCACACTCGCCACATGTGGCTGGGGTTCGGCCCGTCAGGAACCACTACCGCTTCCGTAGATGATTCCGAATGGCGTGTTCACCCCATACCCGCCAGCAAATGGTTGTCCACCACTCCCGATGTGGGCAAGACACACAGTGTGCCTCCGCGGCGAGAACTTCTCCTTTGGCGACTGACTCGGCGGTGAAGCTTGCCGGGTTCGGGCGCTCAATGGGGGCAATAGCTGCTCGCCAGGACAACAAGGGAAAACCTAGCAGTCCGAGGAAGAACAAGCCGACCACCGCGATTGCAATGCGCCGATCATTGCATCCCACCCTGCATCGGGCTTCGCTGCGTAAGGATGCGACCCATGACAAAAACTCTGCTTTCGCCATGCGATTAGTCCACGTTGCGAGCAAAATTGAACCAGAAGCGTCGGAGCGAATCAATTGGACGACAGTATCGGTCGATACCTGAGTATCAGCCGTGTCTAGTGTGAGAGATGTGAGTCACGACATCGAGTCAGCTACTAGACGATGGTCTTGTCTCTGACATTCGGAGGCATGTCCGGGTTCGGTTTCGATCTTTCTGACGCGATTTTCTTGGAGGGTGGGCTGATTGCGGTTACGAACCACGCCGTTAGGCGGCTGCGATCATGTGCCGCTTTGCGAGAGCCTCAATTTCAGGCTCAGTCACCGCCGAGAGGTCTGCGTTTTCGGTAGCGATGACCCGTCGAGAAATGTCGGGATGATGGGTCTTTAAGTATTCTTTCAAGAAGTCGGCGGCGTTGCTTTTCCCAGTGGCGTGACCGATGAGGACGATCTCATTCGCCGGAGTGATATCTTTCGCGACCTCCTCATAAAACGAATCCTCCTCGGGTACGCGCTCACCACGGTAGTGAGCTTCCTTTCGATGAATCAGATGATGATGGAAATGGAAAGGATCGTAAGGTTGCACCTTGCGTTCGTCTGCCGGACGACTTCCACCGAAATCCTGGTAAACATGGGCGGCGTGGTGGTCGATGACGACAATCATACGGCTGGGCTGGGCCGGTTCTTCTGCCTGCGCACCTGATTTATGCACAGAGGGTCCGGCTTCCTTTAAGAATTTACGCAGCCGAGAAACTTCCTCCACGCCAAGATCATGGGTGTGCGGCTTTTTGAAGAAGACGCTTTGGCCGTTGACGACGAACACAAATTCATCGTTGCCGTGCGGTTGGACCTCTCCCAGATGCTCGACCAGTTCTACAGCCTCGCTCCAACTCAGGTTATGGGGTAGCTTGCCGTTGAGAAGATTCTGGTACAGCGATTCGAGGTGCTTGCTCATCCTACCAGTATAGTATTGAGCCGCTGTAAAGCGGAATACTGTTCGAGTTTGGTGGTGTCGTAACAATGTCGCGAATCGAGTGAAAGCGAGGGGGGAAACCAAGCAGCCATTCGGCTTCGAGGTGAGTGAGACGCCCAACGGCAATTGGATAAGAACCTGCTCCATCCTGACGACCACTGCGTGGCCTGCCATCGCGACGGACTCTGCGGCGGCATGGGCCCGAATGGCGCCGCGCCGGGTACTTGATATCGGGGCAGGTGCGGTTCAACGCTTCTCGTAGGGGTGGAAGATGTAGTCTTTCGCCTTCACGACCGTATGACACGCGTTTCCGCAGTCGGCGAGGCTTTTGGGATCGGCTGTGAACTTGTCCGACGCGGGATCGTAGTTGAACACCGCGTATCCCCAGCCGCCGGTCTTCGGAAATCTCTTGCTGTCTTTTTCCATGACGAAAGCCTGGGTGAAGAAGTCTGGCACATCCACGGCGAACTGGGCCTCGGTGCTCTTCTTCTGCTTCCACTGGAGCTTCACGATCATGGAGCCATCCGGGAAGGGCTGGCCGTTGCCGGGGATGCCCGCCTTGTACGCTTTGATCATGGCCGGATTGGCGACGATGACTTTGAGTATTTCGTCTTGCCGGGCGGAAGAGGCCGCCGACCAGTCTTCGTATCCGCGGAAGTCGGAGAAGGCGATTCCTCCCGGCGATATCAGCGAGTACTTATCCTTAGTTATTGTCTTGGCCTTGCGCGTAAAGGGTGGCCGCGACGAGGACAGCGAGTACTGCGACGGCTGTCGCAACGATGGTAAGGCCGGCGATACGTTTGACGGCGGTGCGCGTTTCTATCTTCTGGTCTTGTTGTCCTTGCGCCACAGATTTCGTCACAAATTCAGCCATGTTGTGTTCTCCCTCACAAAAGTTTTTCAAGCCCGATCAACGTGCGTCTCGAACGACTGCGATTAAGCCGGGCTTGAGGCGAGTAAAACAATTGGACGATAGCATCAACGATTCCGTCGTATCGCGTGTGAGAAAAAAAGTTTCTTTGACTTTGATCGATTTTCAGGACCAGCTGAACATTCAATACGAAAGTGTGGGCGACACCATCGTCCAATTGCGCGGCGCATTTTCTTCTGGCTGAATGGCGACGGCCATATTTCGCGGGGTGGTCTGTGTCACCCGAACGACGATTTCCGATCGAAGCTCTAAGTTCTTGAGATTGTCGTCGGCCATGTATGCATTTGTTGCGACGGACAAAACTAGAGACAGCCGACGGCCATTGTCGCGACAAAGCGGCTTGTCGCTAGAGCTAGGGCTTTGCGGGCAGCGGCTGCCAGAGCTCAATCTTATTTCCATCCAGGTCATAGATCCAGGCAAAGCGACCGTAGGATTCATCCATTCGTTTGGCGTCAATCTTTACTCCCTCTTGTTTTAA
>JBEKXO010000284.1:0-4937 GCA_049511995.1 Terriglobales bacterium | reverse complement strand
CGAAGATGACCGCACCGCAGCAGCCAGTCAATGGCACAGTGCTGCGCGGATTTGGCTGGGACATTGACTCTCCCTGGTCGAGCAACCGCGGAGAACTGTTCCCCGTCGGCAGCTTCGGCCACACCGGGTTCACCGGCACTTCGCTGTGGATCGATCCCACCACCAGCACCTATGTCGTCCTGCTCACCAATGCGGTGCACATGAAAATGGGTCCGCCGAAAGAGCGAGGAAGCGCTGCGTCTTTACGCACCAAAGTCGCAACCGCCGTCGCCGCCGCCCTCGCCCTCGATCCCTCCGAAGCCGAGAAGATGCGCCTGGCCGCAATCACCGGCTACAACGAAATGCAGAGTGCCGCCCGCAGGCTGCCAGTGCGCAACGGAACAGTGAAGACCGGAATCGACGTGCTCGAGGGAACGAACTTCGCTG
Organism: Terriglobales bacterium; assembly: GCA_049511995.1. GTDB lineage: Bacteria > Acidobacteriota > Terriglobia > Terriglobales > Acidobacteriaceae > Acidiflorens. Next base: position 4,511 of record JBEKXO010000284.1, on the reverse strand, counting down.
CACTTCATCCAAAGAAAGGCGGCGCGCCGCGCAGTATCGGCCTGCTAACCAATCAGACCGGCATCGACGCTAATGGCAAACGCACCATCGACGTGCTCACCGGCATTCCCGGAATTTCTCTCGATGCGATCTTCAGTCCCGAACACGGCGTGACCGGAGCCCTCGACACGCTCGATGTAAGAAATACAAAAGATGCTGCGACGGGAATTACGGTCTACAGCGTTTACGGCGGCAGCGACGCGGCCCGCCGTCCCCCTGTGGATGTCCTGAAGCGCCTCGATGCCGTCGTGATCGATGTAGCCGACGTAGGCGCGCGCTTTTACACCTACGAGGCCACCATCGGATATTTTCTGGAAGCCGCCGCGAAGGCCGACGTCGAGATAGTCATTCTCGATCGCCCCAATCCCATCACCGGATCGTTCGTGCAGGGTCCAATGTCCGACGAAGGTATGGAGAAATTCACAAATTATTTTCCCGAGCCGGTGCGTCACGGAATGACTTTGGGTGAGCTAGCGAAAATGGTCAACGCCGAGCGCCACATAGGCGCGCGTCTGAGCGTCGTCGCCATGGAAGGTTGGCAACCCGGCGACTGGTTCGATTCCACCGGCCTACCGTGGGTCAACACCTCTCCTAATCTGCGCAGTGTCACCGAGGCGACGCTCTATCCTGGCGTGGCAGAAATCGAGGGCACAAATGTTTCAGTCGGCCGCGGCACCGACACGCCCTTCGAAGTAGTGGGGGCGCCCTGGATCAAGGCCCGCGAATTAGCCACTTACATGAACGCACGCGGCATTCAGAGCGTCCGCTTCGTGCCGATCGTTTTTACTCCCTCCTCGAGCAATTTCGCCGGCGAGCGCTGCGAAGGCGTCAACCTGATCGTCCTCGATCGAAATACTCTAGACTCTCCGGAATTAGGCATCGAGCTAGCCTCGGCGCTGCACAAGCTCTATCCAAATGACTTCAAGCTCGAGAAGATGCTCGACCTGCTCTCCAACCAATCCGTCTACGACGCGATCCAGTCCGGCGAAGATCCAAGGCGCATAGCCGAAGACTGGCAGGAGCGACTCGACGCATTTGTGCGTATGCGGGAAAAATACTTGTTGTACAAATAACCCGTCGGGTATGGTGCAAGTCTGCGACGGATGTTCCTTCGTGATTCTTAGCGCCCTTTGTGGTTAACAATTTTCCTCAAAACGATTGCAATCTTCCTTCTCTACCCCGTAGCCCCGCGGCGAACCCCTGGGCTACAATGCCAAATACAAGGTTGACCCTGAAATGACCGAAAACTTGCTTCATATCCCAGGTCAGTTTTACCGTTGTGCCGGCCCCAATTGCGGCGTCCTCAAAGGCGGAAGCGACCGTTGGTGGGTGATGTGGAGTTCGTTCGGCGATTACGAAGTGCCGGTCATGCATCTCGCCCCCTGGGACGAAAAACTGGCCGTCGAGCAGGGTGCGATGCACGTTTGCGGCGAGGGCTGCGCCCAAAAGCTGCAATCGCAATTCATGGACAACGTTTTGGCAAACCGGTCGCGCAAGACGAGCGGTTAAGTTCCTCTGGCAGAATGTCCATCGGCGCGCAGCATGATAGCGTTCGGGTTCGAGCTAACTCATACGCAAGTTACGGGCATCTGAGTTTGCAAGCGACTTACTAAGTTCGTTGAGGTAGCCTTCGTGAAAATTCTTGCCGCTTGTATCTGGTTTTTCCTGACCACGCTCACATTCGCCCAGTCCTCGCCGCCGTCCGATCCAGCGAAGACTTCGCCGGAGCCTGAAAAATCCCTGCTAACCATTCCCGCCGGAACGTCCGTTCCACTCTCGCTGAAGCAGGCAATTTCAACCAAATCAGCAAAGACCGGGGACCCCGTCTACGCCGAAACCGCATTCCCGTTCGTGGTCAACGAACGCGTCGTGATTCCCGCCGGCACCTACATTCAAGGCAAGATCGAGCGCGTGCAGCGTGGAGGCCACGTCAAAGGCCGCGCCGAAGTCCTCATCCACTTCACGTCGATGATTTATCCGAGCGGATATACCGTGCTGCTCGGCGGCTCCATCGAAAATACGCCAGGGGCAGAGAAGACCTCGATGAAGGATTCCGAAGGCACGATTCGCCAGGACAGCGACGCCGGGAAAAAAGCCGAGACGGCTGCCGGAACCGCAGCCACCGGAGCAACTATCGGCGGCGTGACTAGCGGACTGAAAGGCGCAGGAATCGGAGCAGCAGCCGGGGGCGCTGCCGGCCTGGCCATCGGCATGCTCACGCGCGGAGCCGACGTGCGCCTTGAGGCGGGCACATCCATTCAAATGGAGATTCAGCGCGAAGTGACGGTCGACGCCAGCCGCATTACCTCACGCCGCGAGGTCGTGGTTCAGAACCAGTAGGTTCCGCAATGAGCTTAACTCCCCCTTCACTGAGAGAGAATCTAAAAATGGGACACCGCATAAATGTATGGATCCAGCGGCTATTCGTCCCGTGCACCTCTATTGCAGCCGTGGCACTTCGGCATTTCGGTTTTGGCGTTCTCAGAACCGTGGTCATCACGGTGTCGATCGCAGTTGTGCTAATGCTCGTCATGATCGCTGTAGATCCCGGTCCAAGAGCGAAGGGATTTGTGGACGGGTTGAGAAATCGCCTACGCTAGCTAGGCGGTCAATAACTTCCTTCCGCTTTTGCTTTTCTAGAATCCTTCGCGGACAAGAATGTCCGCTCCACACAAAAGCTACTTCAAAACAAACATAGCATTCACGTGCGCCGTAATCTTCACGTTCTGCGGAGAGAACTCCTCCGTCGGCCCCGGGGTCGCAGCCATCGCTCCCATAGCCATGGCATGACGCGGAACCGGCGCGAACAAACGAATATTCTCTGACGTATCGACCGAAGCATAAGAAAGTTCGCCGAGCACGCGTCCGCTGGCCTTGGCCAGAGCTTGCGCCGAAGCCCGCGCGCGCCGGTAAGCGTCGGCGACAGCTTCGCTCTTGGCCTCTTCCGTCGAGTCGAGCGTGTAACTCAGCGATTGGCTCTCGCCTACGCTGGCATCGGCCAATTGTTGTGTCACCGGCCCGATTTTGGAAAAATCCTTCAGCTTCAAACTGACGCTCGTCGTCACCTGGTAGCCAACGACTCGATGCTTCGGGTTTTTCCAGTCGTATTGCGGACTCAACGAAAAGAACCCGATCTCCGCTGCCTTGGGTTCGATCCCGTTTGCGCGTATCACCTGCCGCGTCGCCTCGGCTTGCTTCGCCGCCTGTTCGTAGGCGTCCTTGGCGCTCTCGGCCTGCGCCGAAATGTTGAACTGAATCAACGCGGTGTCCGGCGCGGTTTCAAACTTCCCGTCGGCGCCAACATAAATCGTGTTTGGGAGAGCATTGACGGTAGGGCTTTGCGCCGTCGAGAAGACGCTCAGAACGAGCACGGCGCAAAACATAACGAAGGCGGCTCTCATCGCGCTTACACCTCTACGGTAAGAATGCGCCTTAGAACACGAATTGCAATCGAAAAAATAGGTTAGAGGTCAGATGTCAGATTGCAGAGGGAAGCCCGCCCAGTTGACCTGGCAGGTTTTACCTCTGCAATCTGACCTCTAACCTGACTAAAATGCCCGCCAGACGCGAACAGGTACGCTCTGGCGGGCGATTCACCCCGGAAACGGCGTGACGCAACCGCAGCGGGGACGTTTGGACTAACTTCACTTCTTCGGTTGGATGAGGCGAGAGGCTGAAAACGATGCCTGCCGCCGGAAATGCCGCTCTGCTACATCTTCGGAAAAGACGCATTCGCTGCGTTAATGTCCGCCCGCAAGTCTTCCCAAATATTATCTGGCATTTCGAGGAAGACCTTCACGATCGCTGGGTCAAACTGCCGTCCCGACCAGAGTTCGATTTCCTTCCGAGCTGCCTCAATGCTCTGCGCCTTGCGGTAAGGGCGATCGGATCGCATGGCATCGAGCGTATCGGCAATCGCGAAAATTCGCGCCCCCAGCGGAATCTCTTCCCCCTTCAGCCCTCGCGGATAACCCATCCCATCGTAGCGCTCCTGATGCGAGTAAACGATCTCCGCAGCCTCCGCCAAAAAAGGGATACGAGAAATGATCTTGTAGCCGAGATAGCAGTGCTCCATCATGATGGCCATCTCTTCTTCCGTCAGCTTCCCCGGCTTGCGGAGAATGTCATCGCGTATTGCCATTTTGCCAATGTCATGTAGAAAAGCGCCGCGCGCAATCACGCTGATGTCTTCTTTCGATAGCCCCATCTTGCGCGCAATCGCAATCGTGTAGGCCGTGACGCGCCTGGAGTGCCCTTCAGTTTCCGCATCCTTCAGATCGAGCGCATCCCCCAATGCTTCGAGCGTAATGTCGTACGATTTCTCCAGATTATTGAGCGCCGTCTTCCACTGCTGCGTTCGCTCCGCCACCAGCGCCTCAAGGTTGGTGCGGTAGGCATCGTTCTCGCGCTTCAGGCGCCGATTCTCCAGCGCCCGCCGCACCGTCGCCAGCAATTGCTCGCGCTCAAAAGGC
>JBEKXO010000283.1:0-4948 GCA_049511995.1 Terriglobales bacterium | reverse complement strand
ACTTTTCGGAATGGATCCCCCCGGCTTTAAGATTTCGATCGGAGCGAAGGCTCCAGCAACGCGCATCTGCACGAATTATGCGGAGGGCGCTCCGGGCGAGGTTTTTGGCATTCTAGGCAGCATGGGTTTTCTGGAAATCGCCGCCAACCGCGGGTCGGCGTTTCAACTGCTGGGAGCGGGCAAGGGCAGCGAAGTGAATGTGGTGATGGGGTAAGGAGCCGTCAGCATTCAGCACTCAGCAGTCGGCATTCAGCGATCAGTATGCAATGCCGACGAACACCAGATTCCGGCGCACCTGCGAAACGTTCCTGGCTGAATGCTGAGTGCTGAATGCTAAGTGCTGTTTCTCGGATGGACGTAGCGATCCATCTCCGCTGTCCACTTCAGGAAGCGCCATAGGTCGCCGCGCTCCGTCCACAAAAATTCCCAAAATTCCAGGAACCCGATTTGCGTCATCTTGACGCCGGTATAGGTCTCTATGCGCCATAAAAGATAGGGACTGCGCCACGGGGCTATACGATGGCCCCGTGTCGAGTTCCAGAGAAAGCGCAGCATTGGCCGCATCGCGTTTTAGTATAGCGTGCCGTTATTTTGTGATGTCGATGCTGGCGCGGGTGTTCTCCCACTCCAGGCGCATGGTGCATTTGCTGCCGCCCTGGTCGAAAGCGATGGTGAAATTTTCGACGGGCGCGGATGTTTTCGATACATGCATGTCAAACCGGCCCAGTTCATCGGCCTCGTACTTGTAAGGGATGCCCCACTCGGCGGTCTTTTTGTTGACGATCAATGCCCACTTGTCGGCGTTGGGAACAGTGAAGATGGTGTAGCTTCCGGCGGGCAGCGACTTTCCGCCTATGTTGACCGTCGTATCCGTGACGAACTTGGTGGCTTCATTCGCGCCCGTGCGCCAGATTTTTCCGTAGGGAACGAGGGCCTGATCGCTCTCGGCGCCGAAAATCTTGCGCCCTTTCGCGCGCGGGCTGGAGTAATCGACCTTGATGGTCTTGCCGTCGGAGAACTTGCACTCCGCGCTGGCCGGCGGACTGGGCCGCTTGGAGTTGTCTTGTCCCATACCGCCCATCTGGGCCGAGGCGAGAGTTGCCGCTGCGAAACCTAAGGCTGCAATGAAAGCGAACTTCTTCATCATTTGTTTCCTCCTGTGAGCAATCAGCAATCAGCATTCAGCAATCAGCACTCGGCAATCAGCTAATTCAAGACCAAAAGCATTGGCTGAATGCCGAGTGCCGACTGCTGATTGCTGTTCGCCTGCTGGTTGCTGTCCGCCAAGAATTATACGCATATCCTCGCTACAATCTCTCTATGGCCGTGTTCAACGAAAAGCAGGAAGAACTCGAGCACTTCGAAATGCGCATGGGCGTGCCACGCGGACGCCTGGCCGTCACAATGGATCTGGTCACCGACGCGATGGCGTTAGTCGGGCAGCACGGCGTCTATTGCCAGAGCCAGCGCTGGCCGGGCAAGCCGGTGATGGATGTGCAGCTCATTCTGAAGAATCTGACCGACGCGAAAGAGCTGATCCAGAGCGTGATGGAAGAACTGAAGCCGAAGGCTTGATCCGGGAGGGGCGTCGGCGCTCTGGCGCTTAGCAAATTTTTCGAAACGCAGAAACTTTCGACATAAAACCGAAGTGTTTTCGCGGCCTGCTTAAGTGGGATTCTCTGAAGACGTAAAAGTCTTACAATCAAGTGATGGAGCGCAAGATTTTCTGGGGCTCGATGACCGTGCTCGGGATACTCGCTGACCTGGTGCTGCCGTTGTGGTGGGCGGTGGGCGCTACTATTCCCATTATTTATTTCTCCTGGTGGATTGCGTATCGGAGCGGGTGGTTCGAGTAGGCGATTGTATTTTTCGGCACCGCCCTTGATAATTGCTGAGCCGCAATTCCAATCTCACAGGGGCAAAGAATGAAAATCCAATGGAAGTTCGCAGCCGTGTTGTGTCTGGTCTTCGCGCTGGCGCTGGCCGGAATCGCCCAAACCGCCGCATCCCCGGCGACAACCACTTTGACGCCCGAGGAGCGCGCAGCCGCGCTCAAGAGTCTACAGGCAACGCACGACGCCTTTCTGCAATCGATTGCTGGATTGTCGGAGAAGCAGTGGCGATTCAAGCCGGCGCCGGATCGCTGGTCGGTGGCTGAAGTCTCGGAGCATATTGCGGTCTCCGAGTCCACTATCTTTGGATTCGTGGAAACCAAGATCATGACGGCACCCGCCGATCCGTCTAAGCGAGCCGAAGTGGCCGGCAAGGACGAGATTATTTTGACGAAGGTGCCGGACCGGAGCCATAAAGTGCAGGCGCCGGAAATTCTGAAGCCGACTAACCGTTGGGCGACCGAGGCAGACGTGATCAAGGCCTTCGAGGATAGCCGCAAAGTGACAATGGATTACGTAAGAACGACGAACGATGATCTGCGCGACCACTTTGGGCCGCATCCCGTGCTCGGTCCGCTCGATGCCTATCAGTGGATATTGCTGATCTCGGCGCACTCCGAGAGGCACACGAAGCAGATTGAAGAAGTGAAGGCGGACCCGAACTTTCCGAAAGAGTGAGTTCTTGTGGACTCTTAGCAGGTTTCATCCCGAGCGGAGTGGCTTGAGGCTCCGCTCGGGATGACAAGTTGAGAATGTCTACGACAACTGATACTTCCCTGCCTCGATCGTCTTCTGGGCAATCTGTTGTCGCAGTGCAATCGTGTTGAAGGGCTCGTGCTTGGCCAGTCGCCGCACAATCGCCAACTGCGTGCGCAGCATGTCGCCTTCAGCCACGTCGGCAATAACTTTCTTTGCCGCCGCTTCGATTTTCTCCAGCGACTGGGTTAGATAGACTCGCGTCATGGCAATGGCTAACGCAGCCGAGGCTTCGCCTTTTTGTTCGACCATTTTTTGCGTACGCAGCACCGCCGATTCCATGGCGTAAATTTCGATCGTCATATCGGCGATCGCGCCCATCACTTCCTGCTGGTCCTGAATCGACTGCATATATTTCTGCGTGGCCGAGCCGGCGACGAACAGGCCCAGTTTCTTGGCCTGCGCTACCAGTTTGCGTTCTTCGGCCAGCGCGCCGTCGATTTCGTCGCCGTTCGATGGGCCGCTGAGCACTTCATCCATCAGCTTCTTTATAGCGGGCATCAGCGGTAACTGGCCGCTCATGGCGCGCTTCAAGAGGAAGCCGGTGATGATGAGCCGGTTGATTTCATTGGTGCCTTCGAAGATGCGGTTGATGCGAGCGTCGCGATAGGCACGCTCGGCGGGATATTCTTCGACAAAGCCATAGCCGGCAAAAATCTGCAGGCTCTCGTCGACGACGTAATCGATCATCTCCGAGCCCCAAACTTTGAGGATCGAGCATTCGACCGCATACTCCTCGATTGCTTTGCGCTGTTCTTTGGCGGCATCCTGGCTGGAAGAGTCGATCTCAGAAAGCAGAGCGTCCATCATTCCCACCGTGCGATAAACGAGCGACTCGCCTACGTAAATCAGCGTTGCCATGTTTGCAATCTTTTCGCGGACCAAGCCGAAATCGCTGATCGACTTGCCGAAGGCTTTGCGCTGCTTGGCATATGCTACCGCGCTCTCGACCGACACGCGCGCTCCGCCCACGCACATCGCGCCAAGTTTGAAGCGGCCGATGTTCAGAATGTTGAAGGCGATGATGTGACCCTTGCCAATTTCGCCGAGCAGATTTTCGACCGGAACCTTGCAGTCGTTGAGAATCACGGGGCAGGTGGAAGATCCGCGAATGCCCATCTTGTGCTCTTCGGTACCGTTAGAGAATCCGGGGAAGGTTCTTTCGACAAGGAACGCGGAAAACTTTTCGCCGTCGATTTTTGCGAAGACGGTGAAGAGGTCGGCGAAGCCGGCGTTGGTGATCCACATCTTTTCGCCGTTGAGAATGTAGTGCTTGCCATCCGACGAAAGCACGGCGCGGGCGCGGCAGTTGAGCGCGTCAGAGCCGGAGGTCGCTTCTGACAAGGCGTAGGCGCCGACCATTTCTCCCGCAGCCAGGCGCGGCAGATATTTTTTCTTCTGCTCTTCCGTCCCGAAATAGACGATGGGCAACATGCCAATGCCGCTGTGCGCGCCCCATGTAGTGGCAAAGCCGGCGTACTTGGCCATGTGGTCGGCGATGACGGCGGCGGTGACTTTATCCATCTCAAGGCCGCCGTAGGCCTCCGGTACTTCGACTCCGCTGAGGCCGAGGTCGCCAGCTTTTTTCAGGAGAGCGCGCGAGACAGAGTAATCCTTGTGCTCGATTTTTTCCGCCTGGGGGAGAATCTCGTTGATGGCAAATTCTTCGGTGGTCTGGCCAATCATTTGCTGCTGGTCAGAAAAATCTTCCGGGGTGAAGACATCGGCGGTCTGGCGCTCTTCGAGCAGGAAACTCCCGCCGGAAATTTTAGTCTTAGGGATTGCTGTTGTAGCCATAATGACCTCGATCGATTCGATTACACCACGGAGTCACCGAGACACGGAGAAAATCTTTTCTGTTCTGAGTGGCTTCTAACCTTCGTGGTTACGAAACATTTTGCGGTTACGACAGATTCTCGAAGATTCCTGCTGCGCCCATCCCTCCGCCAACGCACATGGTCACCAGGCCATAACGCGCGTTGCGCCGCTTCACTTCGCGGATCACGCTGGCGGTCAGCTTGGCTCCGGTGCAACCTAGAGGATGGCCTAACGCGATTGCGCCGCCGTTCGGATTCACGCGCTCAAGATCAAGTCCACCTTCCTTAATCACTGCCAGCGCCTGCGCCGCGAAGGCTTCGTTCAGCTCGATTACGTCGATGTCAGAGAGTTTTAATCCTGCGAGCTTTAGCGCCTTTGGAATGGCGAATACCGGGCCGAGGCCCATTTCTTCCGGCTTATATCCGGCCGTGGCGAACGCTACGTAGCGCACCAGGGGCGTGATGCCCAGAGCCTTCGCGCGC
>JBEKXO010000282.1:0-4973 GCA_049511995.1 Terriglobales bacterium | reverse complement strand
GCAGACGCAGGATCGCGGCGGCGCGCAGTCCGGCAAATCCGGACGCGCCGGCGGACAGCAAGCCCACCATCGCACGCAGGCCATCCGCGTAGCGCGCGGCGACAAACCAAGCGAGAAGATTGTCGACGCTCCACATATCAATCTGCCGCATTCCGATTCCGCCGTCGCCAACCTGCTTGCCTTCAAGCCGACTCCGGGACCGCCTCCCACCGAAGGCCTGCGCTCGTCAATCATCGCGCCCGCGCTGCCGAATATCACTCCGGTTGCGCCGACGCCCGAGCTGAATTCGGACTTGAAAGCTCGCGACGCCAACAGCCTCACTCCCAGCATCATTCCGCCAGCGCCCGATCTTTCGCGCACCAGCACGCGAACGTCGCAGACGTTAAACGCGACCACGCTACAACCGACAATCGTTCCGCCCGCGCCCGACGTCGCGCGTGACAAGATGCGCACCGCCGATCCGCTCGCCCAGACCGTAGTCGCGCCCGCCCCCCGCGACACGCCGCGCGACATCGCGAGTTCCCGCACTCCTATAACTCAAACGGTCGAAGTAGTTCCGCCCCCGGTTTCCGCGCCGCAGCGCGACTTCTCCTCCACGCCAAAGCTCACCTTGCCCGCGCCCGTAGTAGTAGCGCCGCCGCCGTCACAAGTCAGCCGCGATCTCAACAGTTGGGGAGCCACCGCAACCGGCGACCTGCGCGCGAAGCCCGTCCCTCCGCCACCGTCTGCATCCGGCGGAGGCTCGTTAGCCCGAACCGGCGCAGCGACGCTGACGCCGCAAGTCATCCCGCCTCCAGCGAGCATAGATGGAAGCCAGGGAGGCGGAGCAACTTCCGGAAAGTCTACGTCGCGATCCGCAGGATCGCTCTTAGGTTCCGCCACGGTCGTACCACCTCCGCCCACTCTCGGCGGAGGCAAAGCCCTTTCCGGCACCGGACGCGGCAACAAGGGAACAGGCGCGGGCGCTCAACTCGACCTCGGGTCTCCACTAGCTCCGCCCGCGAACGCGGGAGGAAACACCCCCGGCAACGGCGTAGTCATCTCGAGCCAGCCCGGAACCAAAGTAGGCCTGCCGAATTCATCCGAGTCAGGAGCCATCGCCATGTCGCCCACCGGCACCGCCAAGAGCGGCTTGGGCGGCAGCGGCGGCGGAGCCAGCATCGGCAAAGGCAACGGGCCCGGCAGCGGCCTGCAAGCCGAAGGATCAGGCGCAGGCAGAGAAGGCGCCGGACGCGGTTCCGATCCCAACGCCCGCGCAGGAATCTCGCCCTATCCCGGCCAAGGCGGCGCAGGCACCGGCACGACGGGCACGCCCGCCATGCCAGGAGTTTCCGTCCAGGGAGGCACCACCACCATCACGCTCCCCAGCTTCGGAGCGCCAGGAGGCGACGCCAGGCCGACCGGCCCGGGGCGTTCTTCAACCAACGCTCTAGGCGGCCCGAGCTACACGGTAAAGGCTACTTCAAATTCCGGCGGCGTCTTCAATCGCTATGGCCAGCTGAAGGGCGACAACTACTCGACTTATATCGAAACCTCACTCGGGACCGCAGTGATGCAATATGCCGATGCGTCATCCGCTGCGCACCCCTACTCCGGAGACCTCACAAAACCTGAGGCCCTACGCGTTGATCTGCCTCAGGGACTGCGTTCGACGTACGTGGTGTTCGCCTGCATTCTCGACCGCTCCGGAAATCTGAAAGACATAAAGGTACTCGAGCCCGGCGCCGCCGAAACTACATCAAAAATTCTGGCAGCGCTACACAGCTGGAAATTTCGTCCCGCATACAGGGGCAATGAACCGGTAGAAGTAAATGCTTTCCTGGGATTCGGAATCGACACCCGCTAGCCCCGAACGTACATGATTTTGCAAGAAAAGCTCTAGTAGCCCTTCCGCTTGTCGACAACCGCCAAGAGCGGAACGCCATTCATGTAGCGCCGAAGATTTTCCGAGAAGAGCGAGTAATGCCGCTCCCACAGCTTTTCGGTCAGGGCCGCGGTGTGGGGAGTGATCAGCAGGTTCGGCACATCCCACAGCGGAGAGTCAGCGGGCAGCGGCTCTTTAGGAAATACGTCGAGCGCGGCCCCGCCAATTTTCTTTTCACGTAAAGCGAACGCAAGCGCGGCTTCATCGACCAGCGGGCCGCGTCCGACATTGATCAGGCAGGCGTCCGGCTTCATAAGGGCTAAGCGTTCGGCGCTGGCGATTGCCTTGGTGCTGTCCGTGACGGGCGCCGCCAGGACGACGTAGTCCGACTGCCGAAAGATTTCGTCGATCTGGGTTGGTCCAAAGACAGCACCTGCGTCTTGGCTTCCCTTCTCGGGATGCTCGCGGACTGCGATTACCTTCATGCCAAGAGCCTTTGCGCTCTTCGCGACGGCGCGGCCTATACTACCGAGGCCGATCAGGCCGAGGGTCGCGCCCGCGACCTCGCGCACGCGCGGCACTTCGTCCCACAGGATCTGCTGGCCCCAGATGTGCTTCTCTTGCAGATGCACCGACCCAGGGATTTTCTTGGCGAGCGCAAAGATCAGCGCGATCACGTGTTCCGCGACTACCGGACCATGCACTTCGCGCGCGTTGGTAAGAACGATGTCGCTGTTGATGAGTTCAGGAAACATCAACTGATTGACCGCTGCCGCCGGAGAATGGATCCAGCGCAGTTTCTTGGCCGCGGTGATCTGCTCGGGGCGGATCGACCAGGCGATGACGATCTCGGCATCGATGATCTCTTCGTCGACGCGCTTGTAGTCGGGAAGGTTGACGACGCTAACTAGCGGAAACTCCTGCTGCAACTTTTTGGGGAACCAAGCGGGAGCGTTCCATTGATCGAAGGGATGGTGGACGAAAATTAGGAGTTTCATTTGGCGACGAAATCTTTACCACAGAGGACACGGGGATGCACGGGGAAAAACTCAAGTTCGGTATTCCCAGAACGAACATGCAAGTTCGCTAGCTTCGCTTCAAGCGAAGGTCCGTCCCTGTCATTTCTTTTGGCTCGTTGATGCCGAGCATGCCCAGGATCGTCGGAGAGATATCGCGCAGCGAGCCGTTGGGTTTCAGGGAATATTGTTTCGCGTCTTCCGCCATGACTATGAACGGGACGGGATTTGTTGTGTGCGCGGTGTGCGGGCCGCCGGTTGCAGGGTCGATCATCATTTCAGCGTTGCCGTGATCGGCGGTGATCAGCATGGCTCCGCCTTTGGCGCGGACTGCTTTCTCGATCTCGCCTAGGCAGGCGTCCACGGTTTCTACCGCTTTGACCGTGGGCTCGATTTTTCCGGAGTGGCCAACCATGTCGGCGTTGGCGAAGTTGACGATGATTACGTCGAAGGTGGCGTCGTTCGTGGCTTTCACTACGGCTTCGGCGATTCCGGCGGCGCTCATCTCCGGTTTCAAGTCGTAGGTTGCAACTTTCGGCGATTGAATCATGACGCGATCTTCGCCGGGAAAGGGCTGCTCCACTCCGCCATTGAAGAAGTAGGTGACGTGCGCATACTTTTCTGTTTCTGCAACCCGAAGGTTGCGCATATTCAGGCCGCCCATCACGTTCGCGAGGATGTGGGTCATCGTCTCCGGCGGAATCACGATCGGCAGGCTGAAATTTTTGTCGTACTGCGTCATGCAAACGTATTTCAGATTTTTCGGGACACTTTCTCGCGGGATCGTCTCGTCGAGTTCGGCAGCGCCCGGCAGGTCGCTTCCACCTTTTTCGTTGAGGCCGCTATTGCGGCAGAGGGCGCGGGTGATTTCGCGGACGCGGTCGGCGCGAAAGTTGAAGCAGATGCAGGAATCGTCGTCACTGACCTTAGCTAGCGCTTCGCCGCGAGCATCCGTGCAAACAAACGGCACCACGAACTCGTCGGTCACGTCTTTGTTGTAGGACTCTTTCATGCCCTGCACGGGATCCGCATAGGTGCCGCCTTCGGCTTTGCCATCGACCATTCCGCTATAAGCTTTGGCGATGCGCTCCCAGCGGCGATCGCGATCCATGGCGTAGTAGCGGCCGCTGACTGTCGCGATTTTGCCGGAGTCGTATTCGCGCATCTTCTGCTGCAGTTGTTCGAGATAGCCGGCGCCGTTGGTGGGGAGAGTGTCGCGGCCGTCCATGAAGGCGTGGACGAATACGCGATCGACTCCCTGCTGCTTCGCCATTTTCAGGAGCGCGTAGAGATGTTCCTGGCGCGAGTGAACGCCGCCGTCTGACACCAGGCCGAACAGGTGCAGTTTGCGGCCGCTGGTGCGCGCGTTCTTCATGGCTTCGACTAGAACGGGATGCTTGAAGAATTCTCCGTTCTGGATCATCAGATCGATGCGCGTGATATCCATGTGAACGATGCGGCCGGCGCCGATATTGAGATGGCCGACCTCGCTGTTGCCCATCTGGCCTTCGGGCAATCCGACGAACGGGCCGCTGGTATGGATGAGCGTGTTGGGATACTCGCGCAGGAGGCGATCATAGACGGGCTTGCGCGCTAGGGCGATGGCGTTGGCTTTGGTTTCGGCGCGGTATCCCCAGCCGTCGAGGATGATTAGGACTAGAGGTTTGGGACGGGACATAGGATCGCTTTTCGCTCCTCGCTGTTCGCGGTTGGCTCTTCGCTGATCGCTCGGCAGATACTGAATCGAGTCAGTCTGGCTTCACATCTCATACTATTGCAGAAACCATCCTTGAGGATAAATATGGCCATCAATGAATTGCTGCTGACGGAATTTGACGAAGAGATTAAGAAGACGCGTACCATGCTGGAGCGCGTGCCGACAGGGAAACCAGACTTCGCCCCACATCCAAAATCTGCTCCGCTAAATAAGCTTGCTCCGCACGTGGCGCAGTTGGCGGGCTTTGGGACGATTATTCTTACTACTCCGGAACTTGATTTCGGCAAGGCGAAGATGCCATCGGTGCCGTTTGAATCCGCGGCGCAACTTGTCAAGACTTTCGATGAAGGCGCAGCACAGGCTCGCACGGCGCTCA
>JBEKXO010000281.1:0-5000 GCA_049511995.1 Terriglobales bacterium | reverse complement strand
GGATCGAGACCGTGAAAAAGTTCGGCTGACCTACTCCGACTTCAAGGAAATGGCGCGCCCACTTTGCCGCGCGCTTCAGGACGCCGATTTCGAAGCGGGAGATCGCGTGGCGATCATCATGACGAATCAGTCGAAGTGGCTGATTTCGGCGTACTCGATTTTTTTCTGCGGCGGAGTACTAGTCCCGCTGGATTACAAATTGTCCGCGACGGAACATCTGCAATTGTTGGCGCATTCGAAGGCTCGTTTTCTTGTCGTTGAATATTATTTGTGGCGCGCCATCACGCAAGCGCCCGATTTTGCGAAGCTCGCATCGCAGATTGTGCTGGTGACGGAAGCCCCGCCAGGAGCGGATTTGCGCGGCGCCTACCGCTGGGAAGAATTTAAACGCAAGGGCGAGCCGCAGTTTGTTGCACGGCAGCGCGAAGATACGGCCTGTATCGTTTACTCGTCGGGGACCGGTGGACGTCCGAAGGGATGCGTGTTGACGCATGACAGTTATCTCGAGCAGTGCACCGCGCTAACCGCATGGTATCCGTTTTGGCCGGGTGTGCGCTATTTGAGCATCCTGCCCACAAATCATGCGATTGATTTCATGGTGGGATTTATCGGGCCGTTTGTGTGCGGAGCGTGCGTGGTGCACCTGCGGACGCTGCGTCCAGAATTTGTGCGCGATGCATTTGTGCGCTATCGCATCACCTATGTGAGCCTTGTGCCGATGGTGCTGAAGAATCTGGAGCGCGGCCTGCGCGCGAAGTTCGATGAACTGAAGCCGGGTAAGCGCTGGATGCTTGACCGCTTGATTGGGCTGAACAAAATGCTCACGCGAGGACGTCCGCGGGTCGCCATCAGTCGGCGTCTGCTGCCCGAGGTGCACAAGGCATTTGGCGGAGAGTTGCGCGCATTGATTGTTGGGGGAGCGTTTACCGATCCTTCCACGCTTCAGTTTTTTTACGATTTGGGAATTCCGGTCACTTGCGGATACGGCCTCACGGAAGCGTGCACGGCAGTGACGCTCAACGATCTGAAACCGTTTCGCGCTGACACTGTCGGCAAGCCTCTGCCCGGAAGCGAGGTGCGCATTTTGAATCCGGATGGTGAGGGGATCGGGGAAGTTGCCGTGCGGAGTCGCGCGGTCATGTCGCATTATCTGGATGATCCGGAACTGACGGCGCAGACGATTGTCGAAGGCTGGCTATTGACGGGCGATTTGGGACGCTTTGATCGTAACGGCCGCGAGCACCTGCAGCTTTTCGGGCGCAAGAAAAATATGATCGTCACCGCGGGCGGCAAGAATATTTATCCCGAAGATATAGAGTCGGCTTTTGACGGCTTGCCGGTGAAGGAGTATTGCGTCTTCGCGGCGAATTATTTGTGGCCGCAGAAAACTCTTGGCAACGAAATGCTGGTGCTGGTCGTACGATTGGAGCCAAATCAGCAGTTCGACGATAAATTACGCGACGAGATCGTGCCGCGAAACCGGCGACTGGCGGACTTCAAGCGCGTCGGAGGATATTTGATTTGGGAAAAGGATTTTCCGAGAACGGCGTCGCTGAAGATTAAGCGCGGAGAATTGGCGACAGGGATTCGAGCGGGGGCGGCGCGGGAATCCGTGGTTGAAATTTAGCTGTTGGCTTTTAGTTCCTAGCTTTTGGCTTGAGGCCATGAAACTTTTGGCCATCTGGAAAAATCGAGCTAGCCAATGGCTAAGAGCCAACAGCCAAGAGCTTAAATGTGAACGAAACTTTTCTCGCAATTATTAATCCGGCTGCCGGCGGCGGGAGATGTGGGCAACGTGTGGGTGCGGCGTTGGATCGCCTGCGGGCTGCGGGAATCGCCGTCGACACAGCGGCGACTTCTTCGGCTGGTGAAGCCACTCGGATTGCGCGCGAGGCCTATGCACGCGGGTATCGGAAGTTTGTTGCGGTTGGCGGCGATGGAACTTCCTATGAAATCGTCAATGGGTTGTTTCCGGATAGTAGCTCTTCAGAAGATCCACCTTCCGGCGACCAGGTTCCTATGCTGGGATTTCTTCCGCTCGGCACGGGCAATTCTTTTTTGCGGGATTTCAGTGACCGCAATGCCATTGACCACGGTTTAGAACACGCGATTCAAGCACTGTTGGCGCGGCGTTCGCGGCGGTGCGATGTTCTCAGGCTCACCCACAAAGAGGGAGAAATTTATTACATCAACCTGTTGAGCATGGGTTTTGCGGCGGACGTTGCGGCGTTGCGTCACCGGCGTTTTCAGGGATTGGGGCAGTTTGGATATTTGCTGTCGATCTTTCTTTGCCTGGCGCGGCTTAATCGGCGGGCATTTCCCGTGCGCTTCGACGATCAGCGCGAGTTCGATTTGCGGCGCTGCTTGTTTCTTACTTTTAATAACAGCAAATTCACCGGCGGAACGATGATGATAGCGCCCGACGCGGTCACCGACGACGGATTGATCGAATACGTGCGCTGGGGGCCGATTGGGAGACTCGGGCTGATCCGCAACCTCTCGACGCTTTATGATGGCACTCACACGCGCCATCCGCTGGCCGAGCGGCACGCGGTACGACGCGTCGAGTTCCGACTGGACGCTCCCGTCGATGTGATGGTCGACGGCGAGGTGTTGACGGTGGAGTGCCAGGCGATCGACGTGCTTCCGTCGGCGCTGCGCGTGATGGTTTGAGTTCATTACGCTTGTGGCAAACTGCGGATCCATCGCTTCGCTCGGGATGACAATTTCGTTATCCGGCGCCACAAGGTTCCAGCAGCAATCGTGATATAAAAACTGCATGTCGCAAGAGCGCAGACAACGACAAAAAGAAAGACAGGGTACTAAGACTTCGAGCCGGAATTGGGGGCGCATCGCGCTTTATGCCGTGCTCATCGCCGCCGCTTTCGGATTGGCTTACTATCTCGGCAACCGCACTCAGCATAAGCATGACGGCTTCGCGCGCTGCCTCAAAGCCCGCGGCGTGAAGATGTACGGCGCGTATTGGTGTCCGCATTGTCAGGAGCAGAAAGAGAAATTCGGCGCATCGTTCGAATACGCACCGTACGTGGAGTGTGGTATCCAGGGCAACCTGCACGGCGTTGCGCAGGTTTGCAAGGATGAAGGCATCAAGCATTATCCGACTTGGCAGTTTCCGCCGACCGGCGAGCGCGTGGAGCATATTTTCAGTCTCGAGGAACTGAGCGACCGAACGGGGTGCCCGCTGCCGTGAGCGAATTGACGAAGCGATTGATGAGCCTGGTCGGAATTCTGGCGGTGTGCGGAATTGTCGTGTCGTCTACATCGCTGCAACATCATTATGCGACCTCGAAAACGCCATACTGCGATATTGGAGAGACTTTCAATTGCGATATCGTGAACCGCAGCGCATATTCGTCGATTCTTGGCATACCGGTTGCATTGATTGGGATGCTTGGATACGCGGCGCTGGCGGGCTTGGCGACGGTGTATCGCGAGCGGCGCGAGGCTCCGTTGATGCTATTTGGCGGAGCCTTGGCGGGGCTGGCATTTGCTTTGTACCTCACTTACATTGAAGGGCACGTGTTGGGAGTGTGGTGCATTTTATGTTTGAGTTCGCTGGCGTTGATCGCGACGATCACAATTTTGTCCGGTCTAATCTGGGGGAGAAGTCGTAGCCATAGCCACACGCCATAGGCGCTACAAATTCACTTCATGCCCCGACCGCCGATTCGAAAAGCACAGTCAAGAACGAAAGAAGCGGCCGCTGCCGCGCCGATTGCGGGCGGGCGACTCGTCTTGCATGAGCTGCGCAGCCGGGTGTTTGGGAACACGCGACTGGTGCGGGTTTGGCTGCCTCCGGATTACGACGGGTCCGGCGCTGCTCACTATCCAATTCTTTATTTGAATGATGGGCAGAACCTGTTCGAGGCCGCCACGGCGTTTGTCGGAGTGCACTGGCAGGCCGGTGAGACCGCGGCGAGGCTGATCGGCGAACGAAAAATTCCTCCGCTGATCATTGTTGGCATCGACAACACGAAAAGCCGCATCCAGGAATACATTGCCTACAAATCAAGTGATCCGAGAGTTTTGCATCCAAAGGGAAGAAACTATCCCAAGTTTCTGCGGCGTGAGGTGATGCCGCTGATTGAAGAGCGTTATATGGTTCGGAAAGGGCCGGAGAACACAGGCCTGGGCGGTGCGTCCCTCGGCGGATTGATCACGTTGTATACCCAGTTTGCGCTGCCAGACGTGTTTGGCCGATTGTTGATCGAGAGCCCGTCGCTGTTTGTCTCCAATAAGAAAATTCTGGAAGAAAACCCTCGCTTTTGCGGTTGGGCGTCGCGAATCTATCTGGCGGTGGGGACTCGTGAAGTTGGAAACGCGGAGAAAGACGCAAAGATCGTTGACGGCGTGCGCGAACTTGAATCCCGGCTGCGCGCGTGCGGGTTGGGTGAAGATCGGCTGAAGGTCCGTATTGAAGAAGGGGCCGGGCACAACGAGGCGGCGTGGGCGGCGCGGTTTCCCGAGGCGCTGGAATTCCTTTACTCCACCCGCGATGACAATTCTTGAAGGTTTGCACTTTACCGATAGGTTATTATTGTCGGTCATCTTTTCAGATTTTCAGAGAAAACCTAATTGGGGGTTTGTCTATGAGGGTTCGCAGTTCGGTGGGGTGGTGTGTCCTCGTCTTGGCGCTGGCGCTTTCGGCGGTGGCCCAGTCGTATAACGAAGCGCAATTCAAGGGATTGAAGTGGCGCGACATAGGGCCGTTTCGCGGCGGACGCGTGCTTGCGGTCACCGGAGTTTCTGGCAGTCCTTTTACCTACTATTTCGGCAGCGTTGCCGGCGGTGTGTGGCGCACCACTGACGGCGGCGTGAGTTGGCAGCCGATTTCTGACAAAACAATGATCTCATCGATCGGCGCGATTGCCGTGTCGGAATCGAATCCATCGGTGATTTATGTAGGGACGGGCGAGTCCTGCCTGCGCGGAAATATATCGTATGGCGATGGAATGTATAAGACGACCGATGGCGGCAAG